>NZ_CP022584.1:4218540-4564987 GCF_002240225.1 Paenibacillus physcomitrellae
GTTTAAGGTTCAGCTGCCCTTGTCGCTGCCAACCTTGATGGCCGGCGTCAACCAGACCATTATGCTGTCCTTATCCATGGTTGTTATCGCTTCGATGATCGGAGCGCAAGGCATCGGCGCCGAGGTTTATCGTGCGGTGACCCAATTGCAGATTGGTAAAGGCTTTGAGGCGGGTATTGTTGTCGTTGTGCTTGCCATCGTGCTTGACCGTTTGAGTCAAAATCTGATCAAGCCTCGGACCAAACGCAAGAAACAGGCCGCTTAAAGCTAAGCTGTCACTAGAAGCTAGAGGTTAGAAGTTTTACGGGGGAAATTGGAATCGACAAATTTACGGAAAGAGAGTGATAAGAAAGATGAAATTCAAGAAGCTGAAGTTCAGAAGTGTAGGTTTGCTGGCTGTTTCGGTTGTACTTGCAGCGGGACTTGCTGCCTGTAATCCGGATCGCAACGGCGCATCGGGAACGAACAACAACGCTGCCGAAGGAGGAAATGCCGGCGCTACAGCTAACATTGGAGATCAGGTGAAGCATCAGATTATCGGGATCGATCCGGGCGCAGGCATCATGAAAGCTACGGCTCAGGCTATTCAAGACTACGGCTTGGATAACTGGACACTGGTTGAAGGTTCCGGTGCCGCTATGACGGCTGCGTTAGACAAAGCGATTAAGAATGAGGACCCTATCATCATCACCGGCTGGACGCCGCATTGGATGTTCTCCAAATACGATTTGAAGTATCTCGAGGATCCGAAGAAAGTCTACGGCGAAGCCGAAGAAATTCATACGATCGCCCGTAAAGGTCTCAAAGAAGACGAGCCGACGGCTTATGAATTCCTGGACCGTTTTGCCTGGACCGACAAGCAGATGGGTGAAATCATGACGGCGATCCAGGAAGGCCAGGAGCCGGAAGCTGCTGCCAAAGCTTGGGCGGACGCTAATGAAGATGCCATTGCTCCTTGGATCGAAGGATTGAAACCTGTAGACGGCAAACCGCTTAAGCTGGCTTATGTGGCTTGGGATTCGGAGATTGCCAGCACGAATTTGCTGAAATATGTGCTTGAAAGCAAACTGGGCTATAAAGTAACCGCGCTGCAGGTTGAAGCAGGCCCGATGTGGACTGGCATAGCGAACGGCGATGCCGATGCTTCGGTAGCTGCATGGCTGCCTTTGACACATGCGGACTACTGGAACCAGTTTAAAGACCAGCTGGAAGACCTGGGAGCCAACATGACCGGCGTGAAGACAGGTTTGGTTGTACCGTCTTATATGGACATTAGCTCCATCGAGGATTTGAAGGATAAATAAGAACGGTTCCCATGACGGGTTTGAACGTCTTGACGGTTCATAAAGCTTGCCAAAAATAACTTGGCAGGATCGCTGAATTCCGGTTTATACCGGGACGGCGGTCCTGTTTTTTTTCATTTTCTTCCTATATAATAGAAGGGCCGATGAATGCGCAGAATAACAAGGCCAGGTGTTGCCCGTCTGACGGACGAGCTTGACCGGTTATTTATGCTGTCATAGGCTGCAGCCGGGTATCCGAAGTCGCGATTCCGGCCATTCTTATTTTACAGGCCAAAGGAGATATTAATCATGAGTGTACATATCGCAGCCAAAGCGGGAGATATTGCGGAGACAATTCTGCTGCCGGGAGATCCGCTCCGTGCGAAGTTTATCGCAGAAACCTATCTGAGCGACGTTACCTGCTACAATGAAGTCCGTGGCATGCTCGGGTTCACAGGCACTTATCAAGGGAAAAGAGTGTCCGTTCAAGGGACAGGCATGGGGACTCCGTCCATCGCGATTTATGTAAATGAGCTGATTCGTGAATACGGCGTAAAAAATCTTATCCGCGTTGGCACGTGCGGCGGAATGCAGGAGCATGTTCATGTGCGCGACGTCATTCTGGCTCAGGCAGCCTGCACGGATTCCAGCATGAACCGTCATGTGTTCGGCGGCTATGATTTTGCGCCGATTGCAAGCTTTGAGCTGCTTAAATCCGCTTACGAACGCGGCGTGGAGAAAGGGCTCAACATGCATGTCGGCAATATTTTCAGCTCGGATATGTTCTACCGCGATGACACTTCCGTAACTCAGCTGCTGATGAAATACGGCGTGCTTGGCGTGGAAATGGAAACAACGGCGCTTTATACGCTGGCTGCCAAATACGGCGTAAACGCCTTGACGATTTTGACGGTCAGTGACCACCTGCTGACAGGGGAAGAAACGACCTCCGAAGAACGCCAGACCACGTTTAAAGAAATGATGGAAGTGGCGCTGGATACGGCTATTCATTTGTAGGATTTAAGGAAAGCGGGGATTTGCCCATGAGAATGGTAGATTTGATTGAGAAGAAACGGGACGGCGGCGAGCTGCTGACTGAAGAAATTAACTATATTATTGAAGGTTATACCCGCGGGGAAATTCCGGATTATCAGGTCAGCGCTTTGGCGATGGCGATCTTTTTCCAAGATATGAACGAACGCGAACGTGCGGATTTGACGATGGCGATGGTGCATTCCGGCGATGTGATCGACCTGTCTGCCATTGAAGGCGTGAAGGTGGACAAGCATTCCACGGGCGGCGTGGGCGATACGACCACTTTGGTGCTGGCTCCGCTTGTGGCCGCCCTGGATATTCCTGTGGCAAAAATGTCCGGCCGCGGCCTTGGCCATACCGGCGGAACGATCGACAAGCTGGAATCGATTCCGGGCTTTCATACGGAAATCAGCACGGAAGAGTTCGCTGATCTCGTCAACCGGTTTAAAATCGCCGTTGTCGGTCAGTCGGGCAATCTGACACCTGCGGATAAAAAGCTGTACGCCTTGCGGGATGTTACTGCAACCGTTAACTCAATTCCGCTGATCGCCAGCTCGATCATGAGTAAAAAGATCGCCGCAGGCTCCGATGCCATCGTACTCGACGTCAAAACCGGCTCCGGCGCTTTCATGAAAACGGCGGAGGATGCCGCCGAGCTGGCGCAGGCTATGGTGCGGATCGGCAACAACGTCGGCCGCAAAACGATGGCGGTGATCTCCGACATGAGCCAGCCGCTGGGCCGGGCAATCGGCAATGCGCTGGAAGTGCAGGAGGCGATCGACGCCTTGAAAGGGCAAGGTCCCGAGGATCTCGAGGAGCTGTGCCTGGCTTTGGGGCGCCAAATGGTTTATTTGGCGGGCAAAGCCGCTTCGCTGGAGGAAGCGGAGGAGAAGCTGCGCGAAGCGATCCGCAGCGGCGCCGCGCTGGAGAAGTTCAAGCAGTTTATCGCCAACCAGGGCGGAGACCCTTCCGTCGTCGACCATCCGGAGAAGCTGCCGCAGGCCGCTTTCAAGATTGAAGTGCCGGCTAAGGAAAACGGCGTTGTAGCGGAAATCATCGCGGACGGGATCGGCACAGCCGCGATGTGGCTGGGCGCGGGCCGCGCGACAAAGGAATCGGAAATCGACCTGGCTGTCGGTCTGATGCTGAACAAGAAGATCGGCGATGCGGTTAAAGCCGGCGAATCGCTGGTTACGATCCACGCGAACACGGAAGATGTGGAGGCGGTTAAAGCCAAAATTTACGAATGTATCCGCGTGGCGGATCACGCCGATGCGCCGGTGCTGGTGCACGGCATCGTAACGGAATAATTGGCAGGCGCGGCTAAAACAAAACGATGCCGGCGCAGGCGGAAACCAGAATGATTTTTAACGGATGAACCTTGTATTTGATCACCGCGAGGAATGAGGCTGCGCCAATCAGCAAAGTCGCCAGAGTGGTCCAGTTGATGATATTTCTCGACGGGTCCGGGAAACCAAAATGGATCGCCGCGTACAGAATCAGCCCCGTAATGACCGGACGCAAGCCGTAGAAAGAGGATTTGACCCAGGGGTTGGAATTGAGCTTAAAGAAAAAGGCCGCGATCAAAATCACGATAAGCAGGGAAGGTAAAATGATGCCGGCCGTTGCGACAATCGCACCAGGCAGTCCGGCAATATGATAACCGATCAGGGTGGCGCTGTTGGTAGCAATTGAACCGGGCGACATCCCGGAAAGCGCTACGGTCCGCTGAAATTCTTCATCAGACAGCCAGCCGTAACGGTGAGTTTCGTATTGAATCATGGAAATAACGGCGTAGCCGCCTCCAAAGGACATAAAGCCGATTTTGAGAAAGGAAATAAACAGCTGCCAGAATAACACAGGCTCCACTCCTAGATGTAATATTCAATGACACCTTGGTCGGATTTCCCGGCCGGGGTGTCTTTTTCTGTTATGACCTTCAGCCCGAGCCACTTCTTGACGCGGATAATGACGATGCCAAGCACCAGCCCGATCATGATCATAAAAATAGGATTCCAGCCGGTCAGCAGCAGCAGCGTAAGCGACCCGGCGGCTACAACAAGCGTAGTGCGGTCAAACAGCGCGTTTTTGCCCATTTTGTAAGCGGCAACCGCGATCAGGCCGATAACGGCGCCGTTAATGCCTTTAAAGGCAGCCTGGATTTTCGGCACGTCTTTAAGCTGGGAATAAAAAAAGCTGAGTGCATAAATAATCAGGAAGGTAGGAAGGGTGATGCCCAATACGGCGGCAACCGCACCGGGGACTTTACCCAGCCGGTAACCTATAAAAGCTGAAGCGTTGACGCCGACACCTCCCGGAGCGGAGCCTGCAATCGACAGCAGATCGCTCATCTCCTGTTCGTCCATCCAATTCTTTTTTACGACGATTTCACGTTCAATAACGGCCATCATGGCGTAACCCCCTCCAAAGGTCGAAGGGCCGATCTTAAAAAAGATCCAGAATAGTTGCCAAAGCAGGACCAGCTTATCTTTCATTTTTGTTGTCATGGGGCATTCTCTCCAGGCTGTGGATTTCTTGAGTTTATTATATCATCTTTTTACCATTCTGGAATTAACTTTTTAGCAAATGGGCATAAATTAGGGTTATACTGAAGATAAATAGAGATTTTGAGGGTGGTTTATCCTAGAATACAGATCAGAATTATAATATTTCGTATAATTAAGCCTAGGTTTTTGTTGTTTTGGTAAAAAGTTGGGAACTAGCCAACGGCCTGATTACCCTTTATAATGGGTATATTCCGACAAGATTAATGTGAATAATGGAGAGCGGTTTTATGAGTAAAACAAGCCTGTTTGCGCCGACAACCAAAAAGATGGTTTATGACCGGATCGCCCGGCAGAACGATATCTCGAAAGCGGAGCTGCTGGAGGAATTTAAGCTGACCAGCAGCAGTCTGACCCGAATGCTCGAAGAGCTTGTGGAAGACAGCTGGATTTTCGAGGCCGGATTCGGGCAATCGACTGGCGGAAGGAAACCGATTCTTTACCGGATCAATCCCTTGCGCCGGGTAATTTTTGGACTGGAAATTTCACGGCTGTCCTCGTCGCTGGGGCTTTATGATTTGAACCTGACTCCGCTGGCGTATCACAAGTGGCCGATGGACGAAACGATGACGCCGGAGCGGCTGGTCGAGGTGATCGGGGAAAGCGCTGCAGAGATGCTGAAAGAACACGGCCTGGATCAAAGCCAGGTCGAAGGTATGGGGATCGGGGCAGTCGGCCCGCTCGACAGGAAGGCCGGGATCATCCTGAATCCGGAATATTTTCCGGCTAAAGGGTGGGAGAACGTGCCGATCTGTCAATGGATGGAGACAAGGACCGGGATCAAAGCGATCCTGGAAAATGGAGCGAATGCAGCCTTAATCGGCGAGCATTGGGCTTTGCGGGATGATAAGGTCCAGCATATGCTGTACGTCCATGCCGGGACAGGCCTTCGTTCAGCGATGATGTCGAACGGGCGGCTGGTTCACGGAGCGGTAGACATGGAAGGTTCAATCGGCCAGATGATCATTCAAACGGACGGTCCGCGGCTTCACGACACGGGAAATTACGGGGCGCTGGAGGCCTTTGCCTCCGTGCAGGCTTTGGAGAAGCAGGTTCGGGTTCAGCAGAAATTGGGGGCAGGCCGTTTGGCAGAGCTTGGTTTCCCGGAGGAAGGGCTGCAGCAGCCAGATAAAATCCATTTTGATCTGCTGGTCCAGGCGCTTCATCAGGGCTATCCGGTTATTCGGGATCTCTTTGAGCAATCGGCGGCTTATTTGGGAGTAGGGCTTGCTAACCTAATCAATATTCTTCATCCGGAAATCGTGATCCTCGGCGGGGCACTCATTAGCGCCCATTCCAGTTATTATGACAAGGCTATTGCTGTCGCCCGGGACAAGATCTATTATGTTGCGCAGTATCAGCCCCAATTCTCCAAAGGGAACCTTCAGGAAAATGCGGTCTCGACAGGGGCGGCCATTCTGGTGTTTGACCAGATTCGGATCTGAGTGCAAAAGAAAATAAAGCCGGCTCTTCTGAGCCGGCTTTTTGTATGGCGAAACTAGGGAATAAACAAGGGTTCGGTTCCTTGGACACTTAAGTTCGAGGTTCCAGCCATACATAATAGGTTATGGTTTTGCCATAATCCTCGCTGGCACAAACTTTATGATGGGGAATTCTGACTTTCTGCTGGCGGACCAGTTGAAAAACCAGCGCATAAGCCAGCATAGGATCAGTAGTCGTATATCCGTCATACTCATGACCGATTTTATTGTAGGCATCGCTGCTCACCCATTCCTCTGCTTCGCGCAGGGTTTCGAAAGACTCCGTTTCTTCAAACCATCTGAGATGCTTGGGATAAGGGTCTACCCGCTGACCCGTACCTTTTGTGTGGAAATTAGCAGGGTAACTGTACCTTGGTTTTTCGTCCATACTGAACACCTCTTTTCTTAGGGATCTTTGTTCAAAGTACACGTCTCTTATGGGGTTCAACTAGGTCAATTTAAACTTATTACTGCATAACCACTCCAAGCCGCTCATACAGCTGATTGCGCTGCTGAACCGCCCAAGGCTGATCGGGCTGGGATTCCAGCATGCCAAGCAGCAAGTCGTGAAAGTCCTGGATCATAAATCCTTCGGGCAGGCGAGGCTGCTGCAACAGCACCGGGAAATCATAATCCGGAAGGACAATAAGGCCGTCCGCCGCTTGTCCCATCCAATTCAGCCAATCCTGCAGCTTGAGCAGCTCCGCTCTCCACAAATCCAGCTGTAAACTCAGGCAGTCCTGAAGGGTCTCATAGCTGGGCTCGTCCTGAAATCTCCGGCACAGCCTTACGGCCAGCGTGTAAAACTCGTCAGCAGCAGCAAACTGAGGGCCGCCGCTTGGTTTGAATTCTAAACGGGACAAGAAATCCTCCGCTGTAATCGAAGAGCCCTCGTCATATAACAGAAGACCGTTTGCTAAGGTCTCCAGCATATTTTCCACCTGTTTATCTGTGAACAGCCCGTCGATCAGGGCCTGATTCAAAAGCTTTTTATCCATATGTACGCCTCCATGATCCTATTCTTCTAATATTTTACGTTATATTCGCTCCCAAGTCTTGAAATCCCTTGATTGAAAAAGGAAGGAGAATGATCTCCTCCTGTCAGATGAAAAAAGGAAGCAGGAACAAAGAAGCAATTCCGGCCAGAGGAATCGGTCTGCGGACAAAGCGGCGTCTTGGGAAAAATCCAGGGTAGTAACCGAATTGTCTATAAGTAGCTTCATTTGCCGGCATCCCGTTCATGCTGTTAACCATATCATTTGTAGGAATAGCCAGCGTGACGTAATTGTCATCGACATGGGCAATAAACCCGTCATGCGTTTGACCGTCCGTGGTAGTAATTCCGACGTACTTATTCATGCAGCTCCAGCATACTTGTTGGTAATTGGTTGTTTCCATAGGTATCCTCCTCGAATTGATCAGTCTCGACAACAGTCTATGGACCAAAACCCAGATTGATCACGGCGGATGCCCAGTATAGGCGAATATTTAGATTGCATGATTTCAATGTTAAGGCCAAAGGTCTTGCAGGAATGCAGGAAATTTGAAGCAGGCTCCAGCCGCTGCTGGCCCTAAATTCCTGTTTTTGGAGAAAAGGGTTTGGGCAGCGATTTACGGGGGTAATAACGAACAATTCAATTTAAACCAATTACATAGGGAGGAAAAGCAAAGTGAATTTAAGTGTTCATGCCTCTGTGCCTTATAATCACCAATTCTTTAAGTCCCCGAGTACGATCGTCTCCAAAAAAGAGGAACCCCGCGAGAAAAACGCCAATTTTGCAGAGATTTTAAATGAAAAGCTGAAGCAGGCAGAACGCTGCCGTTAAAGCTGTTAGCCCAGCAAGGTTAATAGGCAATGTTAACTTTATTATGTTCTGAGAAAGCCGTCTCCGGTTACAATGAAACCGCTGGACGGCTTTTTGCGTGGTTTGAACAAGGCGAGCCGCAAGGAAACCGAAGCAGATCAAACAGATAAAAGAACAGGGATGGAGAAAGAGGGAATTAACATGCGGCCGTTTAGACCCACCGAACATGGAAAAACGATTGAAACAACTTTAAGAGGCAAAGACCTGCTCTCCTGCCCCATGCTGAACAAAGGGGTTGCCTTCACGCTGGAAGAGCGCAGGGAGCTGGGGCTTACCGGCCTGCTGCCGCCTGTGGTGATGACGATTGAGGAGCAGGTCAAGCGGGTGTACGAACAGCTTCAAAACCAGCCGGATCCTTTACATAAAAATATCGCCTTAAACGATTTGTTTCACCGGAATGTCGTTTTGTTTTACCGTCTGCTGAACGAGCATCTAAACGAGATGCTGCCGATCGCGTATACGCCAACCGTGGGGCAGGCGATCCAGGCCTACAGTCATGAATACCACCGGCCGGGCGGCGTCTATTTGTCCATTAATGAACCGGAAGAGATCGAAAGAGCCATTCAGAACGTGCGCGATTCTGCAGGAGAAATAGATTTGATCGTCGCAACGGATTCGGAAAGCATCTTGGGCATAGGCGACTGGGGCATTGGGGGAATCAACATTTCCATAGGCAAGCTGGCCGTATACACAGCGGCTGCAGGTATAGATCCAAGCCGGGTGCTTGCCGTTGTGCTTGACGTCGGCACGGATAATGCCAAGCTGCTCGAAGATCCTTTATACATGGGCAACCGCCACGCCCGTGTACGCGGTGAAAGATATGAACGGTTTATCGACCGGTTTATCCAGGCAGCTGTGCGGACCTTCCCGGATGTGCTGCTGCACTGGGAGGATCTGGGCAGCGTAAATGCCCGGCAGATTTTGAACAAATATGCCGGCAGCCTGCTCACCTTCAACGACGATATCCAGGGGACGGGCGCTGTTGCCCTGGCTGCCGTCCAGTCGGCCTGCAGGCTGACGAATACGCCGCTGACCGGGCAGCGCGTGCTGATCTTTGGAGCCGGCTCGGCGGGCATCGGCATTGCCGATCAGATTTGCGCCGCCATGCAGCAGCAGGGCTTAACCCGAGCGGAGGCGCTGAGACGCTTCTGGGCTTACGATCGGCGGGGGCTGCTGACGGAGAGCACCGAGAATGTGCTGGATTATCAGCTGCCTTACGTGCGCCCGGATGCGGAATGCCGGGAATGGAACCGGAATGAAGCCGGCGTCATTCCGCTGCTTGAGGTCGTCCGGCAGGTGAAGCCGACGATCCTGATCGGCACCTCCGGCGTGGCCGGCGCTTTCTCGGAATTGATCGTGCGGGAAATGGCCCGGCATGTGGAGCGGCCGGTGATCCTGCCGATGTCCAATCCGACGGCTCTTGCCGAGGCGGTGCCGGCAGATCTGCTCGCCTGGACCGAAGGGCGGGCCTTAATCGCTACGGGCAGCCCGTTCGAGCCAGCTGAGCTGAACGGCGTCCATTACGAAATCGCCCAATCCAATAATGCTTTAGTTTTCCCTGGCCTTGGACTCGGGGCCATCGTGGTGAAGGCCAAACGTCTGACGCCGGGCATGTTCAGTGCAGCGTCTGACGCTATAGCTGCGTTTGTTGCACAGCAAGAGGAGCTCGCGCTGCTTCCGCGTGTCGACGACCTTCGGGCCGTCTCCCTGGCGGTAGCAGCAGCCGTGGCCAATCAGGCCATCGCAGAAGGTATGGCCGGGGATGTCCCGCAGGATGTGGAAGCAGCTATACACAGCGCCGTATGGCCGTGCGAATATAAGCCAATCAAGGCGATGCCGGAGCCTGTTACGGTATAAAAGATTCCTATAAAAATATAAACAGCCATTTCCGCATCTGCGGCAATGGCTGTTCGTTTTTTCTATCGTTATTCCTCGTCTTCCAGAATCGAGGCCGGGGCAATTTCGGCCAGACGTCCCTCATGCGCGTCCTGATACAGCCGTTTCAGCCATTTAAGCTCCGTTTTGGCATGCTCATAATTACCTGCCATCAAATGAAGGACACTGCGGGGAACGACGCCGATATGCTCCTGGTAAAGCTCATACAGATAATTGACCTGGTGCTCCGCTTCAACAACCCTTTTCTTCAGCACGTCCGCCATTTTAGCCTGATCGCCTTTCCAGGCGAAAGCAAGCGCCATCTTGATCGGCGTATGAATCGGCTCGATTTCCTCCAGCATGCTGAGCAGCAGCTTTTCAAAATAAGCTTTGCCTTTATCCGTAATCTGATAGACGGTTTTGTCCGGGCGGTTATCGCTTTTAATGACTTCTACCGCTTCGATATACGCCTGTTTGGCTAACTGCTCTACAGCGTAATAGAGGGAGCCGATCTGAATTTTGGTGTTCTGATCCAGCGCCCGGTCTTTCATGATCGTGCGGATTTCGTAGGGGTGCATGTTTTTCTCCATCAGCAGTCCTAGAATAGCCAGTTTGATCGGCATAGTCTATTCTCCGGAGATTTGGGCTGCCGGCTTGCCAGCCGAGGCTTTTTTATCCACCTGAACCCGGTCTTTCGGCATAAGCACGATAAACAGAGCGGCCAATGCCACAGCAATAAGCGACCATAAGAACGTATGGGCGATGGAAGTTGCCATAGCGTCAGAAATTTTGTTCAGCACGGCTTCAGGAATCAGCTTGCGGTTCTCCGGTGTCAAGGCGTTCTGCGGATTGCCGAACGAAGCGGCATCCTGCCCGCTGCCGGCAAAAGCTTTCGACATTTGACCGGTGAGCAGGTTGCGCTGGATAATACCGAAGATCGTAATGCCCACTGTCATGCCCAGAGAACGCATGAACGTAATCGTGGACGTAGCCGAACCGCGCTGGCGCATTTCGAAATGATGAATGCTGGCAAGGTTCAGGGTGGAGAAGGAGAAACCAACTCCGATACCGGTGATAATGCTATAAACGGTCAATAAAGCCCGCGAGGAATCCGAATTCAGGGTGCCGAGCAGAATCATGCCGGCAATAAAAAAGACGATCGAAATCAGCATGATATTCCGGAACGAGAGGCGGGTGGACAACAGGCCGCCGGATTGCGCACCGATGACCGAGCCGATCATCATCGGCATCAGGATCAGTCCGGAGTTGGTGGCCGAACCGCCGTAAACTCCCTGCACGAAGATTGGAATATAAACCGTTGCGACAATAAACACAGCTCCATAAAAAAGAGCAACGGCGTTGCTGGCCGCAAACAGCCGGACCTTGAACATTTCGAAAGAAATGATCGGCTCGGAAGCCTTCCGTTCGATCAGCAGGAACGCGATCAGCAAGGCGGCAAATCCGGCGAACAAACCGATAATTTGCGCAGAATTCCAGGCATAGGTGTCGCCGCCCAGCTCAAGCCCGAACATCAGGCAGACGATGGCTCCCACCAGCGTAATCGCGCCGAACCAATCAATCTTCTGCTTCATATGGGATGGAGACTCTTTGTAGAAGCCCATAATCAGGATAAAGGATACGATTCCGACGGGAACGTTGATGTAAAACACCCAGTTCCAGCCCAGGTGATCTGTAATAAATGCCCCCAGAAGCGGGCCTACAATGCTGGACAATCCGAATACCGCGCCGAACAGGCCTGTAGCTTTACCACGGGATTTAGGCGGGAAGATGTCAAAAATAATCGTGAAGGCGATCGGCATCAAAGCGCCGCCTCCAATACCTTGAATGACCCGGAACAAGCTGAGCTGCGTAATGCTGGTGGCAAGGCCGCACAGAATCGAACCGAGCAGAAAAACGACGATGCCAAAGACGTAGAAACGTTTGCGTCCATACATGTCGGATAATTTACCGAAGATAGGGGTACCGGCCATTACGGCTACCATATAAGCGGAGGTTACCCATACAAATTGTTCCATACCGCCCAGGTCGGATACAATGGTTCCCATTGCGGTAGTTACGATCGTGTTGTCCATTGCCGCCATCAAAATGCCCAGCAGCAAACCGGCCACGATAAACCGGAGACTTCTTGGATTGCTTTGAATCATGATTAAACTCCTTTTTCTTTATTCAAATTTGAATACTTCATCATTATATTCAAATTTGAATAGAAATCAATTAAAAAAAATCGCGATCTTCGTAAAAAGAAGACCACGACTTTTTTAAAAAACTTCAAAAGTTCCACTGCAGGACTAAGAACCTGCTTTGACTTAATACATGCCCGTTTGGTCCGCCGGATAGACGAGCCCAAGCTGCCTGCGGGCTTCATCCATAATTTCAGCCGAGATTAAAGTCCGATCGTGGCTGTTGACGGTGGATTCGATGGAGCCCTGGCGGATCATTTTCATAAACTCAACCGTCTCATAGGTCATCGTAGGCAAAGCGGTAGGGATCGAAATATCCTCCTCATGGCCGTCCCGGTAACGGATCACGACATGGTGAGGTTCGCTCAGTTTGTCGATCACGATTGAGCCAAGCTCACCTTGGATTTCGGAGGGGAGGGCGGAGTCGGTAATTTTGGAATACATGACAACCGCATCCATCTCCGGATAAGAGGCAATCAGGGTGCCTTCGCCGTCTACACCTGATTCCAGCATATATCCGGTCGCTTTGACGGTAGATGGCTTGCCAAACAGCGTCACCATCGGATAGATGCCGTAGATCCCCAGATCCATTAACGCTCCGTTAGAGAATTCCGGTTTAAAGGCGTTCAGAATTTCGCCCTCCTTGTAAGCATCGTACCGGGAGGAGTATTGACAGAAATTCGCGATATAGCGGCGGATCGGGCCGATCTTGTTCAGATTGTCGCGGATGGTCCGGAAATTCGGCAGCAGGGTTGTTTTCAGGGCTTCCATAAAAACAACGTTGTTCGCTTTAGCCGCTTCAATCATGGCTTTGACTTCCCGTACGTTTGAAGCCGCAGGTTTCTCACAGAGCACATGTTTGCCGTGATTCATGGCCGCGATCGCCTGGCTCGCATGAAGAGAATTGGGACTGGCAATATATACAGCGTCTATGGTATCGCTTTCCAGGAGCATATTCAGATCCGTGTAAAGATTAGGAATATTGTGTTTCTCGGCAAAAGCCTGCGCTTTCTCTAGAGTCCGGGAATAAACGGCCGAAAGGACAAAACCTTCGGCTTCAGTCGCCGCCTCAATGAACCGGTCGGTAATCCAGTTGGTTCCAATGATGCCGAAACGAATCATGTTATGGCCTCCTTAAAGTTACTTGCGCCCTTTGTGCGTGTCCGGCAGCAAGTATTATCACATTGTCAGTTATAATAGAACCGGCAGAGAAATGCAACCCTGCTCAAGAATGGGGCCTGCCGATAACCATTTACATGACCCTTTTTCATAATCATTAAATAGAAAAAAAAGAAGACGGAAGACCGTCCTCTCCATCTCCAATATAGAAGGCAGCGCCATCCCGATCGGCGTTCAGCCCGGCATACCTGCCAGCCGCTGCCGCAGCATCGGCTCATAATAAGCTCTCATCATCTCAAATTCCGGTGTAATCCGGTCTATATGACGTACGGTTCCCATGCCGGAATGACGGCGGTATAGGGTTAACGGCTGATTCAAATACCCCATGTGCACCCCGTTGATCGCAATTCTGGCCCAGAGATCGTAGTCATGCGTATAAGGCAGATCGGGATTAAACCAGCCGACCGCTTCAATCAGGTTGCGCAGCATCATAACCGTGCAGCCGTTGATTGGACAATAGCTCAGCATGGCCGAAACGAGCGCTTTTTCACTCGGGAATGCGAATTGGCTGTTAGGCTGCACAATGCTGCCGTATTCATTAATCGTGTGATAATCGGTGAAGCTGAACTGAAGATGGTGACTTTCCATAAAAGCGACCTGGTTCGCAATTTTATCCGGATAGAAGGCGTCATCCGAGCTGAGCCAGACCACATATTTGCCGCTTGCGCGGGTCATACCGTGGTTAAGGGCGCTGGCCGTACCGCCGTTGGCTTTGCCCAGATAGACAATTCTCGAGCGGTAAGGGTCGATTTTGTATTGGTATTCCGTAGAACCGTCGTCCACGACAATGACTTCAATGGCTTCATAAGTTTGCGCCAGAACGCTGGAGATCGCATGGTCAATATACGGATCATTATAAAAAGGAATGACGACCGTTACAATCGGTGGCATGTGTCCAACACCTTTCTAAAGAGTTTCGGGCTATGTAATCAGTGTATGAAGTTGAAAGGGCGGGGGCTTGGATGGCTGTACCGCTTTCTGGTGAAAAAAAGACCTGAAGAAAGGTCTCCTGATCGGAGCCGTTCTTCAGGTCTTTGCTGGCTGAGCTGGCTGTCTACAAGGCCCAGCGCAGCAGCAGTCCGGCCTGGGACAAGCCGCCGCCAAAGCCGTACAGCATCAGCAATTGACCAGAGCGAATCCGTCCGTCGCGGACAGCCTGATGCAGGGCAATCGGGATAGAAGCGGCGGATGTATTGCCGGTATAAGCAAGTGTACTTAGCGTCTTCTCCAGCGGGATGCCGGTCCGTTCGCTGACCGCTTCCAGAATCCGCATGTTCGGATTGTGTGGCACAAACCAATCCAGATCCTGAGCGGCGATGCCGGTTTGAGCTAAAAACTGTTCGATGCCCTCCGGCACCCGGCTGATCGCCCAGCGATAGACAGCCCGGCCGTTTTGCACGATAAAGCCGTTCTGCTCAACTGCCATCTCGCCGATATTCGGCGCGAGGCTGGAGCGGTACAAATGATGGCCTTCTTCGCCATCTGTCAGAGCAATAGTGCTTAGCCAGGATGCCGGTTCATCCGCCGATCCGGCTTCGACCAGCACGGCGCCAGCCCCGTCCCCGAACAGGATGCAGGTCGTCCGGTCTGAATAGTCGGTGATCTTGGACAAAGCTTCAGCGCCGATGACGAGTATCTTACGGTGCATCCCCGTAGCGATCAGTCCGCCGGCGAGCTGAAGCGCCGCTACGAAACCCGCGCAGGCCGCCTGCACGTCAACGGCTCCGCTGCCGCCAATGCCGAATTCGGCCTGCACACGCGCCGCCATCTGCGGGAAAAAGGTATCCGGCGTTGTGGTTGCTACAATAATATAATCCACGTCTTTAAGCTCTACTCGGTACTCCTCCACCATGCTGCGAACCGCAGCAAAACACATATCGCTTGTAAATTCCCCTTGAGCGGCGATCCGCCGTTCGCGAATCCCTGTACGCTGGACAATCCATTCGTCCGACGTCTCCACCATGTTCTCCAGATCGGCGTTCGTCAGCTTCCTCTCCGGCAAATAGGAGCCGATCGCTGTAATCCTTGCGGTTGTTGTATATGTGAAGTTCCCGTCTTGTCTATTCATTTCCCAAAAACCTCCTTTGATTAGTACCAGATACTAATACTTAGTGCTAATATAACGTTTTGCAAAGCGGAAGTCAACTTATCATTAGGGAGGGGCCCCTTATTTAGAATGGCTAAAAAAGTGGCACATGTGTGACAAATGTCATAGCAAAATTTCACAGTTGTCTGCATAATCTGTTTTTGTAAATCTTCAAATATTTGAAGATAACAGAACAGAAAGGGTGGGCTTGAATGGATATGCAGATTCCCCGCTTCAAGGCGGAATTTTTTAAAGCTTTGGCTCATCCGCTTCGGATACGGATTCTGGAGGTGTTGTGCGAAGGAGAACGCAACGTCAATGAAATTCAATCGATCGTAGGTCTTGAAGGTTCTGCAGTATCCCAGCAATTAGCGGTACTGCGCGCCAAAAATCTGGTAAACACCGTCAAATCCGGCACCACCGTCACTTATTCGCTCCGCGACCCGCTGATCCGTGATCTGCTGGCCGTGGCGAAGCAAATTTTTAACAACCACCTGGTTGAAACCATTTCGGTATTGGAAGAAATGCAGCAGAACCCATAGAGAAAAGAAGGTAGAAAGATGAAGTGGAGTGGACGTTATCAGCATTACACCGGGGAAGCGTTTAGAAGGGATCTGATCGCAGGGGGCATTGTCGGCATTGTCGCGATTCCGCTGGGCATGGCCTTTGCCATCGCCTCGGGCGTCAAACCGGAATATGGGCTGTATACGACAATTGTAGCGGGTATTCTTATTTCTTTGTTTGGAGGTTCGAAGTTTCAGATCGGCGGTCCTACAGGTGCCTTTATTCCGGTGCTGCTTGGCATCGTGATGCAATACGGGTATCAGGATCTGTTGATCGCCGGTTTTATGGGCGGCGTTATTCTGCTGCTGATGGGGGTGCTGCGGCTGGGATTCCTGATCCGCTATATCCCCAAACCCGTGACGATTGGATTTACGGCGGGGATCGCCGTGACGATTTTCTCGGGACAAATCGGGAATTTCCTGGGGCTTACCGGCGTCAAGCGGCATGAATATTTCCTCGGGAGCATGCGGGAGCTCTGGGACCGGCTTCCCACCTGGAATTTGTACAGCGTGCTCACCGCCGCGATTTGTCTGGCGGCTCTGTTGATCACTCCGAAGCTGCTGCCTAAGCTGCCGGCGTCCATGGTGGGGCTGCTGCTGTCGACCGCGGCTGCGCTTTGGCTTTATCCCGGTCAAGTGGCAACCATCGGTTCGGCATACGGTACAATTCCCGGCGGACTGCCGGTGATTCACGGGCTGGATTTATCAGCGTCTCATCTGCTGCGGCTGCTGGAGCCGGCGCTGATCATCGCGATGCTGGGCAGCATCGAATCGCTGCTGTCAGCCGTTGTCGCAGACGGTATGAGCGGTACACGCCATAACAGCAACCGCGAGCTGCTTGGGCAGGGTATCGCTAATATAGTTACGCCTTTCTTTGGCGGGATTCCCGCCACGGGCGCCATTGCCCGGACGGCAACCAATATCCGCAGCGCAGCGGCATCCCCGCTTTCTGGGATTGTGCACGGGATTGTGGTGCTGCTGATTGTTGCGTTGTTTGCACCCTATGCCTCCAACATCCCTTTGGCGAGCATGGCGCCTGTATTGATGATGGTGGCCTGGAATATGAGCGAACGCAAAGCATTTGTCAAAATGCTGAAGACCCGCACCGGCGATTCGGTTATTTTGCTGGTAACCTTCTTTCTTACCGTATTCACCACCTTGACGACAGCGGTGGAAGCCGGGCTGCTGCTGGCGGCCGTTTTGTTTATTTGGGGGATGAGCCGTTCGCTTGTCATGCATAAAGCGCTGCCAGACGCGGCGCACGGCGAACGCAAAATGCAAGCGCTGCAGCCAGACCGCCACCATGATTGTCCGCAGATCGCGATCTTCAGCGTCAATGGGGCGCTGTTCTTCGGCGCAGCCACAGCTTTTGAGGAGGAAGGCAGCGAGCTGGCCAAACACCCGCTGGGCTGCGTCATTCTGCGGATGAGCCGGGTGCCGTTTATGGATACGACGGGGGAAGCTCAGTTCACAGAGCTGGTGCGAAAGCTGCAGGATAAAGGCACAACCGTGCTGGTGGCGGGACTAAACCGCCAGCCGAAGGAAATGCTGACGAAAACGGGTGGTTATGCGCGGCTTGGCGACCGCCACTGCTTTGAACATACCGGCGAAGCGCTCGACTTCGCCTTGTCCAGAGTGGACCGGCCGACCTGCAAAGGCTGCCGTCAATTCGCGTTCCGGGAATGTGCTTCTTTGTGCAAAGCAGAAGGAGAGACGGCTGGATTTGCCGTTCCGGGTTCGGCGGGGCCTTCGGTACAGAAGCCGGGCACTATTTAACAGATTAAGAGCTTTCGTTTGATAGAGCATGCGATTCTAGCCAATATTTCGCAAATCGCTGCAGCCGGCCACCATACGGATATAACAAAAAAAGCGGTTTTTCCTTCTCTGAGGAAAAACCGCTTTTTGTGCTGCCGCTGACAAGGCCAGCAGCCTATTATTAGTTTTGGTGCGGAACTTCAATCTCCGGGTTCACGTCCGCTTCGTAATCCACGCCTTCGGTCTCAAAGCCGAACAACTGGAAGAACTCTCTGCGGTAGCCTTCCAGATCGGTCAGCTTCCAGATGTTCTCGCTGTCCACGCTGTTCCAGATGTCAGCCACTTCCTGCTGCACATCTTCGCGCATTTCCCAATCGTCAATACGGATGCGGTTTAGTTCATCGACAGGCACATCGCCTTCGGTATACAAACGCTCCGCAAATAGACGGTACATTTGCTCAATCGTACCTTCGTGAATACCTTTCTCCTTCATCACCTTGTAAAGCGCCGAAATGTACAGCGGCACAATCGGGATGGCGGAGGAGGATTGCGTCACAAGCGCTTTGCCGACCACGACATAAGCATGTCCCTGTTTAGCGGCAAGCTGATCGTTCATCCGGCGGGCGGTAGCCTCCAAATGATCTTTGGCTTGACCGATGGAGCCGTCACGGTAAATCGGCTGGGTAAGCGCAGGACCAAGGTAAGAATAGGCCAGCGTAATAACGCCGTCAGCCAGCACGCCCGCTTCTTCGAGCATCTGCATCCAGTCCTGCCAGTCATTGCCGCCCATGACTTCAACGGTGGCTTTGATTTCTTCTTCGGTTGCCGGCTCAATCGAAATATCGGTCACCGTGCCGTTATGGAAATCAACCGTTTTGTTGGTGTAGGTTTGTCCGATCGGCTTCAGCACGGAATTAAATACTTCGCCTGTTGCCGGGTCTGTTTTGCGCGCAGTAGCCACGCTGTAGATGACCATGTCCACTTGTCCAAGCTCACGTTTGATCAGCTCAGCCGTGCGCTTCTTCGTGTCAGCGTCAAAAGCATCGCCGGTTACGCTGAACGATTTCAGTCCTGCTTCTTCGGCTGCTTTCTCAAAGGCTGCAGAGTTGTACCAGCCAGCAGACGCTGTGCGGGTTTGGGTGCTTTTGCTTGGACGGTAAACGCCAACCGTGTTGGCGCCGGAGCCGAATGCGGCCACGATCCGCGCTGACAGGCCGTAGCCGGTAGAAGCGCCGATGACGAGCACATTGCGGGGCCCTTTAACAGCGGGCTGGGATTTTACATAATCGATTTGCTGCTGGACCTGCGCCGCACAACCGACCGGATGTGAAGTGGTGCAGATAAAGCCGCGTGTTCTTGGTTTAATAATCATCAGTTTAAGTTCCTTTCTTTATCCGTAATTTCCTTTATACGAGATTTCAGCGTTAAGGCGTATGTAGGGCGTACGCTTCCTATTTTAGCAACAATTAACCTTTCATAACCAGTGCCTTTCAAGATTCTTTCAAAAATCTTGCTCTCCTGCCGTAAACGGCATAGAGAATCCAGCCGAACACCATGCCGGCCAAAGACAAGGCGGAGATCAGCAGGAACAGCAGCTGACCGCCGGCGGCTTCATATAAAGCTCCGCCCGCATAAGAAGCTATGATGCCCGATACGCCAAAGAACAGCAGGGCCAAAACCGTCTGTCCGGTCGCCCGCCATTCGGCCGGCACGATCCGGTACAAATACTGAATCGCCGACGAATAGAAGACCGGGAAGGTCAGCAGCTGCAGGAGCTGGATGTACGCCAGCCAATGCGGATCGGTCACCCAGGCGCTGACGAAGAACCGGACGAAATAAAACGCGCCGGCAATCGAAATGGTAATCAGCTCGCGGCCGGGGCGCAGCCACCAGAAGCTGAGGGCAAACACGGCGATTTCCGAGCCTGCGGCAAGGAACCAGGCTTGTCCGACAAGGCTGGAGCTGCCGCCGAGCTCTTTGATATAAACGCCGAGGAACGTGTCATTCATACGGGCTGGAACCGAGCTGATAAACACCAGCAGCAGAAACAGCAGCGTCTCCTTGCTGCCGAGGAAGGCTTTAAGGCTCTTCAGCGTTACCGGCTTGCCTGCCACCGGAGCGTCGGGCATGCTGATGGTGAGCACCAGGCTGACGAGGGCCAGGCCGGCGAACAGATAAGCGAGGCTGTGGGCGCCGAGATAAGTCATAAAATAGCCGGACAGCAGTGCCATGACGCCGTATCCAAGCGCGCCGAACGTGCGGATAGAGCCGTAGCTGGTGCCAGCCGCCTCCGAAACCCGGAAGTTCAGGCTTTCCGTCAGCGGGTCGATCGGCATCAGCACGAAATAAGTCAGCATGGCCAGCCCGACCAGCAGGCTGTAGGAGCTTGAAGCATACAGGCCGAATCCGGTCAGGGCGGATAAAATCAGCAGAACGATGAGCACCTTGCGGATCGTTTTGGTCCGGTCGCTGATCATGCCCCACAGCGGCTGGGCGATAATCGTAATGACGCCTCCCGTGCCGATGATAACACCGATCTGGGACGGGTTCAGCCCCTGGTCATCCAGATATACCGGCAGGAACGGAATAAAAATCGCCAGCAGCGCGAAATAAAAAAAATTAAAGCCTTTAAGCAAAGATGAATGGCTCATGGATCGTCGATCTTCCTCCCGATAACCTAATATCTTCAATTTATCATAGTTTACCGGTTATGTTACACTTAAACGGAATTCATAAACCAATTATTCCCTTAAGGATTATATAAAGAAACGATACTTGGGAGATGTAAGGAGAGTCAGCAGAAATGAGACTGGTATCATGGAACGTTAATGGCTTGAGGGCCGCAGTGAGCAAAGGGTTTCAGGATTATTTCAACCGCGTGGACGCCGATATTTTCTGCGTGCAGGAGACCAAACTCCAGGCCGGGCAAATTACGATGGAGCATGGGGAAGAATATGAGCAGTATTGGAATTATGCGGTGAAGAAAGGTTACTCCGGCACCGCGGTATTTACCCGGATCAAACCTTTGTCCGTCTGGTACGGACTGGAGGAGGATTCGGAGGCCGAGGGACGCACCATTACGCTGGAATTCGAAGCTTTTTATCTCGTGAATGTATACACGCCTAATGCAAAAAGAGATCTGTCCCGCCTGCCCTACAGGCTGGAATGGGAGGACCGGTTCCGGCAGTATCTGCAGAACCTGGACAGCAGGAAGCCGGTTATCGTCTGCGGCGATCTGAATGTGGCTCATCAGGAGATCGATCTGAAAAATGCCGTATCTAACCGCGGCAACTCCGGTTTCACCGATGAGGAGCGGGCTAAAATGACCGATCTGCTCGGATCGGGATTTGTGGATACGTTCCGTCATTTCTATCCGGACACGACAGACGTTTACAGCTGGTGGTCTTATATGATGAAGGTCAGGGAACGGAACATCGGCTGGCGCATCGACTATTTCCTGGCCTCCGAGCGGCTGCTGCCGCTGCTGCGCGATGCCAAGATCGACACGGCCATTCTGGGCAGCGATCACTGCCCGGTTATTCTGGAGATGGATGATCTGACTTAAAGCTCAAGGCGATCAAGCTCTGAACCGGAGTCAGACAGGGGGCGGCGAGCCGGCTGTTAGGCAATGCCGGTCCGCTTGTGCCCATCTCATGTTAATATAGAACAAAAACAAGCTGCTCAAATAGCTGGCTAATGAAAAGTGGAGGACTGCAACATGAAAGATTTTGAAGTTATGCTGAACAAATATGCAGAGCTGGTTGTCAAGGTTGGCGTCAACATTCAGCCCGGACAAATTCTGCTGGTGAACGCGCCGCTGGAAACGGTGGATTTTACGCGTTTGATCGTTGCTAAAGCTTATGAAGCCGGAGCGAAATTCGTCCAGGTGGATTGGGACGATGAGCAGGTAACGCGCATTCGCTATGAGAAAGCGTCCGACGAGTCGTTCGGGTATTACCCGAAATGGCAGGCGGATACGATGGAGCAGCTGGCTGAAAGCGGCGGGGCCGTCCTACATATCAAGGTTCCGAATCCGGAGCTGTTCAAGGGCATCGATTCCTCTAAGGTGGCGAAACAAGTAAAAGCCGCCGCGGTTGCGCGGGAGAAATATCAGTCTTACGTACGCAGCAACAAGGTCGTCTGGTCTCTGATCAAAGCTCCGACGCGCGACTGGGCTAACAAAGTATTTGCTGATCTTCCGGAAGAGGAACGGGTATCTGCGATGTGGGAAGCGGTGTTCAAGATGAACCGGGTTAAGGCGGACAACGATCCGATCCAGGCCTGGAAGGAGCATATTGCCACGCTAAAAGAAACGCAAAACCGCATGAACACGAAACGTTACAAAGCGCTGCACTACCGCGCGCCGGGCACGGATCTGCGTGTGGAGCTGCCGGAAGGCCATCTGTGGCTTGGAGGCGGCGATAACGCCGAATCCGGTACTTATTTTGTAGCGAATATGCCAACCGAAGAAATTTACACGATGCCTAAGCGCACCGGCGTAAACGGCACGGTTGCCAGCACGATGCCGCTGAACCTGAACGGCCGGCTGGTGGAAGGCATCAAGCTGACGTTCAAGGACGGCAAAGTAGTGGAATATGACGCTGAGTCCGGACGCGAGCATTTGAGTTCGCTGCTGGAGACTGATGAAGGCGCGTCTTATCTGGGCGAGGTGGCGCTGGTACCGCATCTGTCGCCGATTTCACAGATGAACCGCATCTTCTACAACACCGGCATTGATGAAAATGCCTCCTGCCATTTCGCTTTGGGTAGCTGTTATCCGGTGAACATCGAAGGCGGCACCAAGCTGAGCAAAGACGAATTGAAGGCGAAAGGCGGCAACGTCAGCCTGACGCATGTCGATTTCATGATCGGCTCCGCGGAGCTGGAAATTGATGGCGAGCTGGAGGACGGCAGCGTGGAAGCCGTGTTCCGCGCCGGTAACTGGGCCTAGAGCAGGCAGAAATCCGGTTCACCAGGGAATATAAACCGATCGGGCAGGGATGCTTAATATAGATGGCAGGTGGTTGTTTTTGTTTAGAATCTTATTGATTGAAGACGATCAAACCTTATTCCAGGAGGTCAAAGAGCGGCTGACGCAGTGGTCCTATGAAGTATACGGGATAGGCGATTTCAGTCAGGTGCTTCAGGAATATACGGCGATCCAGCCCGATCTCGTGCTGATTGATATTCAGCTGCCCAAGTTTGACGGCTTCCATTGGTGCCGGATGATCCGGGCGCATTCCAATGTGCCGATCATCTTCCTGTCGTCCCGCGACCATCCGACGGATATGGTCATGTCCATGCAGCTTGGTGCGGACGACTACGTCCAGAAGCCGTTTCATTTCGAGGTGCTGGTTGCCAAGATTCAGGCTATTCTGCGGAGAGTCTATAATTACAGCAGCGATCCGGCAGCAGCATTTAAAACCTGGTGCGGAGCGGCCGTCGATTACGAGAAAAATACCGTAACCAACGAAACAGGCGCCGTAGAGCTCACCCGGAATGAGAGCCTGATCCTGAAGCAGCTGATCGAGCACAAGAACAAGGTGGTCAGCCGGGAAGAGCTGATCCGCAGCTTATGGGAAGACGAGCGCTTCGTAAGCGATAATACGCTGACCGTCAATTTGAACCGGCTGCGCAAGAAGCTGGAGGAGATCGGGCTCGGCCAGCAGATCGAAACCAAGGTGGGCCTTGGATACATGGCTGTGGAAGAGGACGCTCTATGATCGGCAAATTTCTGCGCGAGCGGATCACCTGGATTGCATTTGTAATCCTGCAGCAGGCTTTAATTTTGTTCGTCGCCTTTGTGGATGCGGCAATTCCTTTTTGGCCGGCAGCTTATATTGTGTTTTTGTCAATCCTGGCTTTTCTGGCGTTCCTTGTTTACCGGTATTTCAAAGAGATCCGCTTTTACCGGAGTCTGCAGGAATGGAACACCAGCTTGGACAAACAAGGCATCCAGGAGCCAGACAGCCCGTTCGAACAGATCATCGACGCCAGTATTGCCGAGCAAACGGAACGTCTGCGCGAGGAGGTCTCGCGGAATCAGATGCTGCTTGAAAGCGAGAAGGATGATCTGCTGGCCTGGATTCATGAAGTCAAAACACCGCTGACCGCCATGCATCTTATGATCGAGCGGATGGAGGACGCGCCCATGAAAGCCAATCTGACTTATGAATGGCTGCGCATCCACCTGCTGCTTGACCAGCAGCTGCATAGTAAGCGGATTTCCTTTCTCGAAAATGATCTGTACATTGAAAAGCTGAACCTCAAGACGCTGCTTGTCCAGGAGATCAGATCGCTGCAGTCCTGGTGCATGCAGAAAGGGATCGGGGTTGAGCTCCAGCTTAAGGCCCCGGAAGTATACAGTGACGCCAAATGGTTATCGTTCATCTTCCGCCAGCTGCTGACCAATGCAATCAAATACAGCGAGAGCAGCGATATTACGATCGTCAGTGCCATGCAGGAGGGGCAAGTCGTTGTGGAGGTGCAGGATGAGGGAAGGGGGATTGAGGCCCAGGATCTCCCCCGCATCTTTGACAAAGGGTTTACTTCGACGATCCGGCACGGGGATCAGGCATCGACCGGTATGGGACTATATCTGACACGCCGCGCGGCAGAAGCGTTGTCCATCCGGATTCAGGCCGATTCCGAGCCCGGCCGTGGCACCCGGATGATCCTTATTTTTTCGAAAAGGAATGAATTTGTGGATATGATAAGCATGTGACGTTTTTGTCACATGCTTATGTTGTTTTGTTAGGCGATTCAAACGCCGAACCCCCTTCCCATTTTATATACTGGGAACAAATAAGGCCGTCAGGCCGCTAAGCAAAGTAGAGGGGAATCGAAATGAGTATATTGGAAGCCCGGAAAATTCATAAAATTTACGGCAGCAAGCTGAACAGCCAGGAGGTTCTGAAAGGGATCGACATCGTCATCGAAGAAGGGGAATTTGTGAGCATCATGGGCCCGTCGGGCTCGGGCAAAACGACCCTGCTGAACGTCCTGTCCTCCATCGACAAGCTGAGCCACGGCTCCATCCGCATTAACGGCGTGGAGATG
The DNA here is from genome assembly GCF_002240225.1 of Paenibacillus physcomitrellae. Taxonomy (NCBI): domain Bacteria; kingdom Bacillati; phylum Bacillota; class Bacilli; order Caryophanales; family Paenibacillaceae; genus Paenibacillus; species Paenibacillus physcomitrellae. The sequence continues at coordinate 4,243,487 of NZ_CP022584.1, forward strand.
ACGAACATGAAAGAGAAGCAGCTGGCGGAGTTCCGCAAACGGCATCTCGGTTTTATTTTTCAGGATTACAACCTGCTGGATACGCTGACAGTCAAAGAAAACATCCTGCTGCCGCTCTCGATTACGAAGACGCCTAAAGGGGAAGCCAATGACCGCTTTAAGTCGGTGGCCTCCGAGCTTGGCATTCTGAAGCTTGCGGACAAATACCCGAACGAAATTTCGGGCGGGCAGAAGCAGCGGACCTCGGCAGCACGGGCGTTTATTCATGAGCCAAGCATAATTTTTGCCGATGAGCCGACAGGCGCCCTGGATTCGAAATCCGCGTCCGACCTGCTGAACAAGCTGAGCGAGCTGAACCGCAGCCGCCGGTCGACGATCGTGATGGTCACGCATGATCCGGTAGCCGCGAGCTACTGCAGCCGGGTTATTTTTATCAAGGACGGACAAGTATACACCCAGCTGAACCGCGGAGCTCAGGACCGGCAGGTGTTCTTCCAGGACATCATGAAAACGCAGGGCGTACTCGGCGGGGTGCAGCATGAACATTAATCACCTGATCTGGCGCAATCTGCGCAAAAATCTCAAAAACTATTATCTGTACGTATTTGCTCTGATCTTCAGCTCGGCCTTGTATTTCTCGTTTGTCACCCTGCAGTATGACCCGTCCATGGACGAAACAAAAGGCTCCGTTAAAGGCGGGGCGGCGCTGGGAGCGGCCTCCGTACTGCTGGTGGCGATCGTGGCGATCTTTCTGCTGTACGCCAACAGTATTTTTATCAAGCGCCGCAGCAAGGAGATTGGTTTGTTTCAATTGATCGGCATGACGAAGCAGCGGATTTTCCGTATTCTGAGCGCTGAGAATCTGATGCTGTACTTCGGTTCGCTTATCGTGGGCATTCTGGTAGGGTTCACTTTCTCCAGGCTCATGCTGATGATTTTGTTCAAAATTATCGGGATCGAAACGGAAACGGCGATGAACTTTTCCAGTCAGGCTTTGGGCCAGACGCTCATCATCTTCTGCGGCATTTATCTGCTGATTATGCTGATGAACTATTTGTTTATTGCGCGTCAGAGCATTTTGTCCCTGTTCAGGGTCCGCTCCTCCACAGAAGCTAAAGTCAGCAAGCTGTCCTTCTGGGAAATCGTAATGGGCCTGCTCGGCATCACCTTTATTGGGGCCGGGTATTATGTTTCCTCCAAGCTGTTCGGAGGGGATTTCGTCTCCATGGTTCAACTGTTTGGGGCTATGCTGTTTATTCTGGCAGCGGTTATTATCGGGACTTATTTGTTTTATAAAGGCTCTGTCAGCTTTATCTCCAAAATGATCCGGAGAAGCAAAGGCGGCTATCTGGGCATTACAGATGTGTTGTCCCTGTCTTCGATTATGTTCCGCATGAAATCCAGCGCGCTGATGCTGACGATCATTACCACCGTTTCGGCGCTGGCGATCGGTCTGCTGTCCTTGTCTTACATCTCTTATTACTCCGCGGAGAAGTCGGCTGCCGATTCAGTGCCGCTTGATTTTGCGCTTACGAAGGTAGGGGACGCCGATGTGTTAGGCAAAGCGTTGGCCGACAACGGCATCGGCTATACGGTGAAACGGGTGGAGGTCATTCATGTGCCGGCGGATATTAAAGCCATCCAGGACGGCGGGGCCAGCGCGCTGATCTCCAGCGGCGGTAATCATATTGATCTGGCCGTAGTCGGAGACAAGTCGGACGATAAGCTGGATTTGGCTCCGGACGAAGCGGTATTTGCCGGCGGTAATGATCTGCTGCAAAAGTTTCTGCCGCTTAAGGATTCGGGCAGCATCAATCTTATTTCGGCCGGTCAGTCTATTCCATTGAAGTATCTCGGCCTTCGCGGGGAGCATGTGATTTCTTCGCAGTATTCCATAGGAACCATGCCTACGCTGGTCGTGGATCAGTCTTTATTCGACCGTATGAAGACGGAAGCGGAAGAAGTTTTTAACTATAACGGCGTGCAGATTACCGATCCGGCGCAGCTGCAGCAAGCCAATGACATTTTCCACAGAGAGCTTTACCAGATGAAGGGGGATCCGCTTTCCAGACAGGATCTCATGCACAACCAGCGTCTAAATATGGGACTCATTATGTTTATCGTCGGATTTCTGGGGCTTACTTTCCTGATTACTTCGGGCTGTATCCTGTACTTCAAACAGACAGGTGAAAGCGAAGAGGAGAAGGACAGCTACACCATTTTGCGCAAGCTTGGCTTTACGCGCGGGGATTTGCAGAAGGGCATCCGGGTGAAGCAGGTCTTTAACTTCGGTATTCCGCTCATCGTCGGCCTCTGCCACAGTTATTTTGCCGTGCAGTCCGGCTGGTTTCTGTTCGGAACCGAGGTGTGGACCCCGATGATCATCGTCATGGTGCTGTATACCGCGCTTTATTCCATCTTTGGTATTCTGTCTGTTCAGCATTATAAAAAGGTGATCAAACAAGCGCTTTAGTCGGCTGTAAAACAACAGCGGGGGCAGATTCGAATCTGCCCCTGCAACCTTTTAAGCGTATTCTCTGTCTGAAGTATAGAAGTAAATAATTCCAACTCCTATACAGAAGAGGTGTCTCTCCATGGTAAAATCCGTAAAATCGACAGAATCGACGAATTCAACGAAATCGGCGAAACGTAAAATGGCGGCTGGATTCGCGGCCCTTTGCTTGTCCGCTGCCCTCGGCAGCCAGGTATTCGCAGCAGATGCAGGCTTCAGCGACCTGAGCGGCGTGAACGGCCAGGACAAAATCCTGTCTTTGCAGGAAAAAGGCCTGCTTAAAGGAACCGGCAATGCCGAATTCCATCCGGCCGCCAGCCTGACCAACGCTGAAGCGGTGCAGATGATCGCCAACGGCTTGTCGGTCATTGCGTCCGCGCAAGCTGCTGAAGCCGCCGAGAAAGGCGTGTTCATCAATGTGGTAGATACCGCTTGGTATGCGCAGGCTTTCCTGGACGCTTCGAGCAAAGGGCTGGATATTGACAACGCGGTCGTTCCTTCCGAGGCGATGACCCGTGAGCAGTACACCGCATACCTGGTGCAGATCGTCGAGAAATGGGCCAACCTGCCTATGGTTAATCTCGTTCCAAAAGACATCGCTGATGATGCGGATTTGAATCCGGTTTACCAAGGCGCGGTGCAGCGGGCTTTGGCCTGGAAAATCACGGCGCTGGATGAAAACGGCAAATTCAATCCTAAAGGCAGCATAACCCGCGCTGAAGCGGCTGTTATGCTGTACAACATGATTGAATTCGTGAATGCCCATCCTTTCGCGGCTCCGGCTCCTGCCGGCGAGTAATTTTACAGCATGTAAGCTTGAATTAGGAATGAAAAAGGCATCCTTCCGGATTTCGGAGAGGATGCCTTTTATGTCTTCACTGGAATTAAATTCCGATCCCGATTAAAGGATTAGATTTCAAGCGCTTCGCCCGGCTGCAGCACTTTGCCTTTCAGGCCTTTGGCCTCCAGTTGGCTTACGAACGCATCCGCATCTTGTTTGATCGGCGGGAAGGTATCGTAATGAATAGGCACAACCAGTTTGGCGTTATACCAAACCGCAGCCTGGAGTGCATCTTCAGGACCCATGGTAAAATGGTCGCCGATCGGCAGGAATACCACGTCGATTTCGTTCATGTCGCCGATCATTTTCATGTCGCCAAACAAACCGGTATCGCCGGCGTGAACAATCGTTTTGCCTTCCGCTTTAATAATAAAACCGGCTGGCATGCCGCCGTAAATGACCGTTTTATTCGCTTCGTCGATTATACCGGAGCTGTGGAAGGCATGCGTCATTTTGGCTGTGGCAAAACCAAGGTCTACGGTTCCGCCAATGTTCATGCCGATCGTTTGTTCAACCCCCTGCCAAGTCAGGTAAGTAGCCAATTCAGGATTGGCGATTACTGGAGCGTTATTCGCTTTGGCGATCGGAGCCGCGTCCAGGATATGGTCGGCATGGGCGTGGGTCAGCAGCACCGCATCGGCTTTAATGTCTTCAGGTTTAACGGTTGCAAGCTGATTGCCGCTCAGAAAAGGATCGACAATCAGAGATTTGCCGTTGGTTTGTAACTGAATCGTAGAATGTCCATGATAAATAAGCTGCATCTGTTCCGTTGGCCTCCTTAAGAGAGATGATGGAGGTCGCCTGCGGCAACCTAAACTCTATTATAATCTCTTCATTTAGGAAAACCAAAATTTTCATGATTGCAAAAGAGGTCTTATTTCTTTAACAGCAGGTACAGAAAATACGGCGCTCCGATAAAAGCGACGACAATGCCTGCAGGCAGGCCGTCAGGATCAACCAGATTCCTTCCGATTGTATCGGCGAGGAGCAGCAGCCATCCTCCGATCAGAATCGAGACAGGAACAAACAGCTGATGTCTTGGCCCGACCAAGGCTCTTGCGATATGCGGAGCCATCAGTCCAATGAACGCAATGCCGCCGGTGACGGACACAGCTGATGCGGCCAGCGCCACAGCGGCCAGAGTCAGGAGAATCCGGTCTTTCTGTACAGGTACACCAGCTCCAACCGAAACCTCCTCGTTTAAGGCCAGCAGGTTCAAGGTCTTGGATTTATAAAAAGCATAAGGAATAAGCAGAATCAGCCACGGCAGCAGCGCGGCAATAAACGGCCAATCTGTTCCCCATACATTCCCTGCAAGCCATCGCGAGATAAAATCGACTTTGGTCTGCTCCGTCCGGGAAATCAGCACGATCATGATCCCCGATAACGCCAGAGAGAAACCAACGCCGGTAAGCACAAGTTTGATCGGCTGCATGCCGTCTTTGCGGCTGTAAGAGAAAGCATAAATGAGCACTGCCGTGACCAAGGCGCCGGCAAAAGCGACCAAAGGCATGACATAAGCAAACGATCCGGCGTCGATCGGGACAAACAGGAAAAAGACCGTAATTCCTACTCCTGCGCCTGCATTGATGCCGACAATGCCGGGATCGGCGAGTTCATTCCGGGTGATCCCTTGCAGAATCGAGCCTGACAAAGCCAGCGCCATACCGGCCAGCAGAGTAATCAACATCCTAGGCAGCCGGATGGAGAATAACACAAATTCGTCTTTAAAGGTGCCGTGGCCAAACAAAGTTGGAATGAGACGGTCATAAGAGACAGAAGCGTATCCGATGCCCATGCCGATGAGGAGTGTAAGCAGCGTTAGCAGCAGCAGCGAGACCAGAACGATTTGTTGTCTGCGAATTAGTTGAAGTTGGCTCATGAAAGTGACTTGACTCCTTTACGCACGATTAACAGGAAGAAAGGCAGTCCCATAATCGAAATAATGGCCGCCACCGGGGTTTCTAGAGGCGCATTGACCATCCGGGCCAGAAAATCGGCAAAGAGCATAAAGGCGGCGCCAAGCACAGCCGAAACAGGCAGAATGGTCCGGTAATCCGTACCGACAAGCGCTCTGACGATATGCGGAATCATCAGTCCGATGAAAGCGAAATTCCCGACCAGAGCGACGGAAGCGCCGGCGAGCAAGGTAATCAGCACGTATAAGGCAATTTTGACCTGTGCGCTCTGCAGGCCAAGTCCTACAGCCGCTTCCTCATTCAGGCTGAGGATCGTCAGCTGGCGGGAAAGCAGGAGCGAGGCGGCAATACAAACGAGAATGACGGGAGCCAGGGTTTGAATTTGCCCCCAGGTGGTGCCGATGAGCCCTCCGGCTGTCCACATGGACACGTTCTTGGAGATTTTGAAAGTCAGGCTGATCCCGTCGGCAATGGCGGCGAGCAGTGCGGAAATGGCCGAGCCCGCAAGCACCATACGGAGCGGAGACAGTCCCCGTCGCCGCAGGGCGCTGAGCCCGAAGACCAGCATAACGCCGCAGGCTGCGCCGGCAAAACAAGCAATCATTATTCCGAAATATCCGACAGCCGGAATAAAGGCGAAGGTGAAGGCCAATGCGGCGTTTGCCCCGGCGGTCAACCCCAGCAGCCCCGGGTCCGCAAGCGGATTTCGGGTCAGCCCCTGCATGATTGCCCCGGCGACAGCTAAAGCGGAGCCGACGAGAATGGCACCGATCTCGCGCGGCAGCCGGATATCGCGAATGATCGAGATATCCTCACCGGCAGCGCTCGGCTGGAAGAGCGCGCTCCATATATCGGACAGAGCAATATTTTTAGCGCCAATCATCAGGGCTATGGCAAACATGACAACGAATAGAACAAGACTCAGCAGAAGCTTCGGCCAGAACGCACGGGTACGCTTGGGGACCTGTACTGGATGGCCCTGCTCTTGATTTAGTTGGGTTTGTAGTTTCATAGGTTTGGAAGTCACTTGTTAGTTGCCCAAGAACGATTTCTTGAAGAAATCAAGCTGGTAATCCAGCGATAACAAGTCATTGAAATAGAAGGTGGTAGCGTCTACTTCAAAGATATGATTATTTTTAACAGCCGGAATGTTCTTGTACGTGTCGGTTTGCTGGAAGGAGTTGTCCATGGAGGGATCCTTGGAAAAAATAGCGTAGTCCCCGATATATTGCGGCAGGACTTCCAGCGACAAATCGTAGTAGCCTTGCTTGGAGGTCATTTCCTTGACCTTATCCGGCATTTTGATTCCCATGGCCTGATACAGGATTTCCGTTCCGCGTCCCCAGGCATCGCCAAAGACGTAAAGCTGTTTCGAATCGCCTTCCATGACGGTTACTGTTTTATCTGCTCCGATTTTGGCTTTGATCTCATCACCAGCCTGTTTGGCCCGTTCTTTGAAATCGGCGATCCAGTCAGCGGCTTTCTGCTCCTGGTTAACCGCCTTGCCGATCTCCAGAATTTGCTCCAGATAGTCGACTTTGTTGTATGTATAGGTGACGACCGGGGCGATCTGCTTCATTTTGTCGAGGTTTTTCGTATCTGAGCCAGCGATAATCAAGTCAGGCTGAAGCTCAATGATTTTCTCCAGATTGTCTTCGGATACCTCAGGAATATCCTTCAATTGCTCCTGAAAGTTGGGATCGGACTTGGTCCAGGAATCAACGCCTGCAAGCGGTACGCCCAAACCAATGAGATTACCAGCGTAGCCGGAAAGGGCGATAACCCGCTGTGGGTTGGCGGGCAGCTCGATGGGGCCATTTTCAGACTGATAGGTGATCGTGCCAGAGGAGCTGTGATTTGAGGCAGGGTCTGCACTCGAATTGCCGTTAGCGGAGGCGGCGTCAGCGCTTGTGTTCGAACCGGGGGGCGTATTGCCATTGCTGCTGTTCGAATTGTTGCCGCAGGCGCTTAAGGCAAGCAGCATAAGGATAAGCAAAGGTAACAATAACTTTTTCATTTTTCAAAAACTCCCTCTCTTTTAATGATAGTGATAATCATTATCAATTAAATAGTTATTAAAACTGTAAATAACCGCTGGGTATTTGTCAATCCCTAAAAATAAAAGAAACATATGTTCGTTTATTTATTGACATTTGGAATATTCAGAGGTATAGTTAAAGTAATCAAACAGGTACAGCGGATGAAGCACTCCGCAGGCAAGGCTCAGAGCCTTTCTTGCGAAGTGCTTTTTTGTGTTTATAGGCAGATTTCGTGTGCCTCCGTGACAGCCGTCCTGTTTTTTAAAAAAAGGAAAGAGGGTTGGAAGTTCATGCGTATTAAGAAGGGATTAGGTTGGAGCAGAGGATTGATTAGTGTATTGCTGGCAATGGTTCTGGGATTGGGAGCCCTGACGCCGGCGGCGTATGCCGATAGTTGGAATTCCGCATTGTCTACCCTGGATGGACTTCATGACAGCTATACGGCTTTGGAATCCGTTGTGAAAGCAGAGAAAGCACAGATTACAGCCATCAACAAAACTAATAACGATCAGCTGTCGAGAATTAACGCCGGCATCCAGGCGATCGACAAAACCAAGATTGGCCAGCTGCAGAACACGGCCGATGCTGCTTCCAAGAAATACGCGCCGCTGCTGGCCGAATATTCTGCGCTGGGCAAACAGGCAGCAGCCGCAAGGAAGAGTAAAGACAAGAAAGCGGCGGATTTACTCGATTTGAAACGGAACAAATTGAAGCCTTCCGTAGACGCGGCCAAACAGGAGATCAAAACCAAGAAAGACGCTTTGGCAGCCGCAAAGAAACAAGCCGCAGCCAAGAAGAAAGGAGTACAGGATGCACTGCTGCCCGTTAAAACACTGAAACAGCAGATGACGGCAGAGAACAAGCTGGTTACTGAGGCAAACCGCAGGAAAAGCACTGCTGAAAAGCTGTACCGAACAGCGGTCAAGCAGGGGAACGCGATTGCTGCGGCTGCTGAAATGGCGGTTATGTACAGTGAACTGGGCAAAGTGCATACCTCACAGGTCAAGTTGAGAACTTATGCCGATAAGATTACAGCCTCGTTGAAGACGGCTCAGGCCAAGCTGCCTAAATAAGCTGGAAAACCAGGAAGCCGGGAGCCAGGGCGAAAGGCGGAGAAGGAGCGTTTTACACTCTTAAGTTTACAAATTCCCCGATTCTATTTCATACAGCGGTGATAGACTGAAGCTGAATATCTTCCGTTAATGTGAGAGTTTCTTGATTAACCAGAAGAAAGAAAAGGGGATTGGGATGAATAAACGTTCTGTACGCGCCTGGATTATGTACGACTTTGCCAATTCGGCTTACGCCACAACGGTTTTGGCAGCAGTTCTGCCTATCTTTTATAGTCAGGTGGCAGCATCTACGCTGGACTCGCAGACTGCATCCTCCTATTTGGGCTACACCCACTCGATCGGGATGTTATTTGTAGCTTTGTTAGCCCCAATCTTAGGGGCGGCTGCTGACCGATCAGGGAAGAAAGGCAATTTCCTCCGCACTTTCTCCCTGCTTGGGATGGTGGCTACACTTGGGTTTTCCTTCATCGGAGAAGGGGACTGGCTGGCGGCTTCAACTTTGCTGGTGCTGTCGACTATCGGATTTGCGGGCGCGAACACCTTTTATGATGCTTTGCTGCCGGACCTGGTTCCATCAGGCAAAAGAGAATATGTCTCCTCGCAAGGTTATGCTTATGGCTACATCGGGGGAGGCGTGCTGCTGGCCGTAAATCTGCTGATGATTCAGAAGCCGGAATGGTTTGGTTTGTCCGATACCCTGGCAGGTACCCGGCTTGCCTTTGCAAGCGTGGCAGTCTGGTGGCTGGTCTTCTCGATCCCTTTGTTCCGCGCGAGCAGCAAACCGAGAATTCAAACCGCAGCTGGCGGGCGGAATTCAACGAATACTAGAAGTGATAAAGCCAGCCCGGCTGACAGATCCGGATTTAGCGGGTTGATCAAAACCTTCAAGGAACTTGCCCGTTATCCTCAGCTGCTGAAATTTATGGTTGCCTTCTGGTTTTTCAACGACGGGATCAACACGATTATTTTAATGGCGACGATATACGGTACAAGTATAGGAATTGGCTCTAACGATCTGATTTTAGCTTTGTTAATTACACAGTTTGTGGGCTTTCCCTGCACCCTGCTTCTTGGGAAAATGGCTGAGCGGTTTGGAGCCAAAAGAATGCTCTATTACTCGCTGGCCTGTTATGTGCTAATCGTAGGGTTGGGTTATTTTATGACCAGTGCCCTTCACTTTTATCTTCTGGCAGGTATGGTTGGCCTTGTTCAGGGCGGAAGCCAGTCGCTGGCCCGGTCCTTGTTCAGTGAATTGATGCCGGCCAAGCGGACTGGAGAATTTTTTGGGTTTGTCAATGTAACCGGCAAATTTTCGTCGATTTTCGGACCGTTTGTATTTGGATTAGTTGGACAGATTACGGGTTCTACCCGCTGGGGAATTCTGTCCTTGTTGGCTTTCTTTGTGATCGGGATGGCGCTTATGGCCTGGTCCGACATGGAGAAGGGGCGAAAGGACGCGCTTGGGGAAGCACCGCCTGCAAACGGCACATTCCCTCAAAGCACAGTGCCGCGGCCTGAGACCATCAGCTAAAGCTCCTGGTGCAGCCAAGGTAATTTAGTGCTTATGGTAACCCCCCTTGCTGAAGGAAGCGAAGGGGGGTTTAGGTCATTCGATTGGTAATGCTATAGGCAACAACGCGATAGGTGTAACTTGAGTGGTCACGTTATCCAGCCGAAGACCAGCCATATGAGTCCATTGTTATGTAGTAGTAGTTGTACTAGAATTCAAAGCAAAGAAGAGCGTCTGCCTGTAAGGAACGCTTCTCCTCTTCTTGTTGACATTGAGAATCATTATCAATTATACTCGGGGTAATTATTGGTTCTCTGTAAAGGGGAGATGTTCAAAGTGAGCAAAATCCTTATCGTTTATGCTAGTCTCACAGGCAATACAGAAGAAATCGCAGAATTGATAGCAGAGGGCATCAAAGACGCCGGATCGGAAGCGGTTCTGAAAATGGTGGATGAATGCAATGCAGCTGAGCTGCTGAACTATGATGCCTTTATACTGGGGGCTTATACATGGGGAGATGGCGAGCTTCCGGATGAATTTCTGGATTTTGCCGAAGAAATGGAAGAAATTGATCTTAATGGGAAAGCGGCTGCTGTATTTGGAAGCGGGGATACGGGGTACCGCATATACTGCGGAGCTGTTGATACGCTGGAGGAGAAACTTAAGGCGTGGGACGTTTCGGTTCTGCAGGAGGGCCTGAAGATTGAATACGGTCCAAGCCAGACAGAGAAAGGGGGATGCCGGGATTTTGGCAGGGCATTTGTCCAAAGTCTGGGCATAGTTACCTGACAATGAAGATGATCATTAAAGATTATGAACTCGAGGCATGGCTCCGTTCTACTCCACTTTCGGAATCTTCACAGCCCGATCCTTTATCTTTTAATTATAAGCTTACCTGGCATCAGCGGGTACAATATGCTGCGGGGCATGCTTTAAATGACTATTTCTCCCTGCAGCCTCATCAGCGGCTGAGTACTCCTATTCAATCTATGCTGAACCGTCGCTGGCCAAGAAGCAAAGAAGGCTTCAACAGCTCCCTCCACTATTGGGAAATTTATAATTGCGTTGTTGCGTCTTTAACTCGATTTTGCACGGTCTTATTCTCTCAAACACCTATTCTGATGTTTGAAGAGATGCAGGTCCGGGTACCGGAGCTGGCTGCGGATTTATCGATGATTTTTCCAGCGATTTGGCAGGGCAGCAGCAAGGCCGGCGGGGTTAAACTGCAGAAGTTTATGGTGGAAGATCAACCTGAGCTGATGCAGGCCTTTCTGCATATGGCCAATGTGTTCTGGAACAGCGCTTACGGTTACCCGCCTGATGAAATAGAAATCGTTGTGTTATTGGCAGGGCAAACTTTTGTATATCCGAAAGATAGTCTGAATCTTCAGAAGTCTCTCGATTACGTGTTGCTGCTATCGGAGACGGTAGAGCAGGATAAAGTTTACCAGGACTGTGCCTGTAACGAAGAAAAAGATAAGATTTCTTGAGTCTTTAGTTTTCTTTAGATATATAATGATAATGAATCTAACCTTATTGAAATGAAGGGAGTGCTTCGTCCAAGATGGCTATTCAAACAGGCAGCTCACTGCCAAGGTTAAGCATCGAGCAGCTAGGCATTTCACCGCAAAAGGTGTTTGATTTCCTGGAATATTTGAAAGCGCAATCAATTGAGTTGCACAGCTTTATGCTGCTCCGGCACGGACATGTGGCTGCAGAAGGCTGGTGGAAGCCGTACGAGCCGGCTCTGCCGCATATGTTGTTTTCGCTCAGCAAAAGCTTTACTTCGACTGCAATTGGTATGGCTGTTCAGGAAGGTTTGCTTAGCACCGAGGATAGAGTGGTCTCCTTTTTCCCTGATGATTTGCCTGACGAGATTTCTCCAAACCTTGCGGCTATGACAATCAGACACCTGCTGATCATGGGAACCGGTCATACCAAAGATACGATGAATGCTCTGCATCAGGCAGAAGACGGGAACTGGGCTAAAGCTTTCTTGAGACTGCCTGTTGAGCATGAACCTGGAAGCTATTTTCTGTACAATACCGGAGCGACCTATATGCTGTCGGCTATCCTGCAGAAGGTGACCGGCCAAACGTTGCTGCAGTTTCTCCAGCCCCGGCTGTTTGAGCCGCTGGGTATTCATCATCCTGCCTGGCAAAGCGATCCTCGGGGAATCAATACAGGAGGTTACGGTCTAAAAGTTACGACAGAAGACATAGCCAAGTTTGGCCAGTTTTACTTGCAGAAAGGGGTCTGGAACGGGCAGCGACTGTTGGAAGAAGGATGGATCGAAACGGCTACCTCCAAGCAGATCTCTAACGGGAATGGAGGGGACAGTGATTGGACGCAGGGGTACGGCTATCAGTTTTGGCGCTGCCGGCACGGCATCTACCGGGGAGACGGAGCATTTGGCCAATTTTGTATTGTTCTGGAGAAGTATGATGCCGTCATTGCGATGACCTCTGGAACCAATGATCTGCAAGGGGTGCTTAATGGGGTTTGGGATCATCTTCTTGCGGCATTTGAGTTAGGTGAGGCGTTAGAACAAGGTGAGGCATTAGAGCAAGACCAGGCGTTCGAACAAGACAGAGCATCAGCCTGCCAGGGTTCTGCCGCCAAACAATTGCAGCGTGAGCTTGAAGCTCTTTGCCTGGAGCCTCCGGTCTTTCAGCGTGGATCAGAACGTGAAGGAATGGCAAATGGACAAAAGTATAAACTGGCTCAGAATGATTTTGGAATAGACCATCTCCGCTTTCAATTTAATGAACAAGAAGCCGAAGTGTACATTCAGGATGCGGCAGGCGAGCAAAGCCTTAAGCTGGGCCGTCAAACCTGGAAGCCCGGGCGATTGACTTTGTTTGGAGAAGAGGAGCCTTGCGCAGGCTCTTTTACCTGGAAGACTCCCCATGATCTGCTTCTCACAATCCGTACCATTGAAACGCCGTTCAGCCATACCTTGGAAGTTCAATTTCTCGAAGACGGGGCTATCGAAATTCATCGCAGAGTTAACGTTTCTTTTGGAGCAACTGAAAGCGCACCGCTTCGTGGTGAACCTGTCTCTTAAACGGATGAATCCCATTCATAGAAATACAGCTTGTTTTTATTCAACCGGTAAAATCTCTAGTAAAGCCGCTGCCCATTCCTCCGGCATATCGAAAAAGGAGAGATGATGGCCCGGCAGAACAGCGGGCTCTGAGCCCAAGGCCTCCGCCAGCACCTTGGAGGTTTGGCCGTAGTACAAATCGTTGTCCAATGTCTGCTGACTGGCCGCCAACCGCAGCGGAACCCCGCTGGCGAGCAGCAGCTCGGCGTTAGGCTTATAGTGAACCAGCGGCGTCAGCTCATGGTTCACGTAAAAGCCGGCATTGCCGGCAATGCGCTCCTTATAGGCCTGCGGGATCCGGGTTTGGGCCTGCGGAGGCAGCTTCAGCGACAAGGACAGCATAAACATGGCTTCGTTTACGCCATGGATTTCCGCGGTCCGCGAGACGCCGCCGAAGAAATACCGCCATCTTTTACTGTCCGGCAGCAGCCGGATGACCGGCGGTTCATGTATGACGGCGGCCTGAATGGCCTGCGGCTGGCTTTTGATCATTTCCAGGGCAATAACGCCGCCGTCCCCGCTGCCGAATACAAGCGCGGAATCGTGTCCGGCTGCCTTTAGCACGGCTACCGCATCCCGTGCCTGCCGGCCGATATCAAAGCGGTCCGGCTCGTTGCGAGTGCTTCGGGAATGACCTCGGCGGTCATAAGTGATCACCTGGTAATGCTCGGCAAGCAGGGGAGCAACATTCTCGTAACAGCCGGCATCCCCTTCGCTGGGAATCAGGAGCAGCGGTTGTCCGCTGCCGCGAATTTCATAATATAACGTATCCCCTTCGGTAGTTACGATTCCAGTAACTACGGGGGCGTTTGGAAGGTTCATATAAGGGAACTCCTTTAACATCAGTTTTGTTGAGCATGATAAGGGTGTTTCTTAACTTTTAATTCTCATTTCTCATTATGACTTATTTTCCGCCCATGAACACCCCCGGCCGCTTCAGCCGGGGGTGTTGGGTACGAGCATCGGGCGGAAAGCAAAACTCCGGCCACCCTTGAAGTTACGGGGCTGGTGCTGCTGAAGTTAGGGGGTCCGGTACCGCTGAAGTTATGAAGTCCTAGGGCTTCTGAAGCTATGAAGTCCAGGTGACTCTGAAATTATGAATTTCACACTTCCCCTGAAGCTGCGAAAATCGATTTTTATTTGACAGCCCCCTGCGTAACCCCGTTAATAATCCATTTCTGCGCGAATACGTATACCAGGATCATCGGCAGCATGGCGAGCAGGTAAGAAGCGAAAGCCAGGTTGAATTCGGTGTTGAACTGACCCTGGAAAATGTACTGCACCAGCGGCAGGGTATACATGCTCTGATCGCTGATAATCACGAGAGGAAGCAGGAAGTCGTTATAAGTGGACAGGCAGATCAAAATGCCTACAGTGGCGTTGATCGGCATCATCAGCGGGAAAATGATCCGCCAGAACGTGCCCCACGTCGAGGCCCCGTCTACCCGGGCTGCTTCCTCCAGCGCCGTCGGAATGGAGCGGATGTAGCCCACGTAAACAAACACGTTAAAGGCCAGCCCGTAAACCGTATGCAGAATCGTCAGCCCGACCAGGTTGGTCATGCCCATGGCAGAGGTCAATTTGACGATCGGCAGCATGATGATCGGGAACGGAATAAACATCGCGCTGATGAAATAGAAATACAACCCTTTAAAGAATTTGTGGTTCATGTTCCGCGCAATCGCGTAAGCGACGAGGGAGTTGGTGAGCAGCGTCAGCACGGCGGTTGCCAGCGTCACAAAAGCGCTGTTGCCGAATGCGCGGAAGAAATTCGTCATGCGGATCGCTTCCGTGAAATTTTCAAACCGCCAATGTGTCGGCAGGCCAAACACCGAGGTCAGCATATCCTGCTGATTTTTCAGCGAAATCGTAATGGCCATATACAAAGGGAACAGGATAAACAGCGTCCCCAGCGCAATGAATATCGTAACCATCCAGTTGGTTTTTCCCCGAACCTTCATCACATATCCGTCTCCCTTCTCTGCAAGAATCGGATTTGAATAATCGAAATCAGCGCAATCACGATAAAATAGATCACCGAGTTGGCTGATTGATAGGCGAATTCGCCGCCTTCAAAGCCGCCGGTGTAGATCAGGTGGGAGATCGACTGCGTAGCGCGTCCCGGCCCGCCGTTGGTCAAAGCGACGATCAGGTCGAACACCATCAGCGAGTTTTTCATGGCCAGCACCATGTTGATGGTGAAGAAGGGCGCGATCATCGGGAAGGTGATTTTCCAAAACTCCTGCCATTTGCTCGCCCCGTCCAGATTGGAAGCTTCGTAAATATCGGTCGGAATGGTTTGCAGGCCGGACAGGTACAGGATCGTGTTAAACGCGATGCCCTGCCAGACGGCTACGAACGATACGCCGAGCCAGGCGAATTTTTCATTCCCCAATATATTGCCCGCCAGTGTGTCGCTGCCGAGGTGAGCACCCCAAATCGGGAACACGTTCGAGAACAGGTAGTTAAAAATATAACCGACGATCAGCACGCTTAGGATATTCGGCAGGAAATACACCGCCCGGAAGAAATTCCGCGCTTTGATGCTGGCGTTTAGTCCCAGCGCAATAAGCAAGCTGATGATATTGATAAAGATGGTGGCCACCACCGCAAATTTAAAGGTGAACCCGTAGGCATTCCAGACGTTGCTGTCCTGGAACAGGTAGTAATAGTTTTTAAAGCCGATGAAATCATAATGATCCCCAAAGCCGTTCCAGTTGGTAAAGGAATAATAAACGCCCTGAAGGGCCGGAAAGGTGTGAAACAAGAAAAAGAGAACTACAGCCGGAATCGTCATCCAGTAAAACGCCGCGCGTCGTCTAGCCATCCTTCATCCTCCTTTTTGGTCTGCTTAGCGATAACGGGTAGCGGGTTATGGGGTCTGCCGCCGGTTGGCGACTTTATCCCACTCCGTGTCCAAGGTGTTCAGGAACCCGTCGATATTACGATTTTGCAGGAACGACTGGGTAATGGAATTCAGCTGAACGGCCGCCGGAATGAAATGGTCCGCAAAGTCCACGAAACGGGATTGTTCAAAATACGGTTTAAGCTCCGCGACTGCCGGGTCGTCCTGATTGACGCCTTCCACAGCGGAAAAAGCGGTTTGTTCTTCGATGTATTGGCCGATATTCTCTGGCTGCAGCAGGAATTCTACGAATTTGGCTGCTTCCTCTTTATGTTTGGAAGACTCTGTAATAGCGAGCAGCGTATCCACGCCGGAGATCAGGTTGGCTTTGTTTGGATCGTTGCCGGTTGGAAAAGGGAAAAATCCCAGCTCCAGATCCGGGTTTGTTTTGCGGAGCTCGGGAATAGCCCAGGTTCCCTGGATGTACATGGCGGCTTCGCCGCGGGCGAAAGCGCGGTTGCCGTCGGCGTAGGTTTTGCCGAAATTGTCGCTGTGGCCGTAGTCCAGCAAAGCGAGCATTTTTTCCGCAACCTCCTGGAAATGGTCCTTAAAAGTGGTTTCATCGGCCCGGCGGGCCTTGAAGAAATCGTTGCCTACAATATTCGGCCCGAGGGCGTTAAAGGAAAGGTTGGTCTGCCAATCGTCCTTATACGTAAAATAAAAAGGGATGATCCCGGCGGCCTTCACGGCCTTGGCGGTTTGGATCAGCTCGTCCCACGTTTTGGGGACCTGCAGGTTCAGCTTGCGAAAAATTTCCTTATTGTACATAATGCCGTTGGCATTGGTCGCGTAAGGAACCCCGGTAATTTCGGTCATACCGGTAACGTCAGTGACTTGTTTGACATAAGCAGGGTTTACTTGATCCAGCAGAGGCTGGCCGGTCAGATCTTCAAAGATGCCGCTTTGGGACAAAACGGAAAAGGTGTCCGTTGCGCCCATGCCGACGATGTCTGGTTCATCGTTTTTGACCACTCTTGTGAGTAAAACGGTTTCAGCATCCGGCGGATTTACCTGCGTCACCTCGATATTCGGATTCTCCGCGTTAAACTTGGCAA
This sequence comes from Paenibacillus physcomitrellae, assembly GCF_002240225.1. Taxonomy (NCBI): domain Bacteria; kingdom Bacillati; phylum Bacillota; class Bacilli; order Caryophanales; family Paenibacillaceae; genus Paenibacillus; species Paenibacillus physcomitrellae. The sequence goes on from NZ_CP022584.1 coordinate 4,260,447, forward strand.
CCAGCTTGTCGAAAGAATCTTTGGCCTCCGGCTTGTTCTGGAAAAATTCGATGTGCACCTTGCCGTCCGCGGACGTTTTGCCGCCGCATGCTGCCAGCAGAGTGCCTGTCAGCAAGACAGCGATGATGACGCTTCCAATTCTGCCGAACCTTCTCATTCTGCATTCCTCCTCGTGTTAGCTTCATGATCCTTATGGGATAAGAAAAAACGGTAGGCTTGCTTGTTTATTACCCCCGCCGGTCCGAAGGAGAAACACAGGTCGGTAAATTCCTTGTCCGCATTAGGAGGACAACAAGACAAAAACCGCACCAGACTGGTGCGGCTGTTCCCGAATAAAATTTGCTGTTTCGGGTTATTTCTCTGAATTGGCGAACTGGGAAACCACCTCGTTAAAGCGGCCGCGTTCGTCATAAAAAGGGGCATGCCCGCTGAAATGGAAGGGAACGAGCCGCGAATTTGTTATAAGCTTGTGGACTTCCTGCGCCTGAGCGAAAGGAACGACTTGATCATGGATGCCGTGAATAATCAGAGTAGGCAAGGTGATCAGGGACAGTTCGGCGGTCAGGTTGGAGTCCCTGAGCGTACGAATGATGGCGGCCGTGGCGTATCCTGCGGCCTGGTAACCGATTTGGGAGAAAAAGTCCCGGAAGGCTTCCGAAATTTGCTGGAAGAAAAAGCCGTCGATCGTTTTCCGCCACATATTGGGCCGGTCGTTGTAGGTTTCTTCCAGCAGCTCTTTGGCTTTGTCCGGGGTAAAACCGGTCGGGAGCGCCCCGCTGACCAATACGAGCTTGGACACGCCGAAGCCGCCGTACCGGGTTGCGTATCTAGCCGCGATGGCGGCGCCGGTTGAATGGCCGACCAGCGTGAGGTTATCCAGCTTTAATTGATGGATCAGCACGCGGAGATCGTCGGCCATCCGATCGTAATCGTAACCCGTAAAAGGTTTATCGGAATCGCCGTATCCCCGCCAGTCGTAACCGATGCAGCGGAACCCTTTTGCCGGGAGCACATCGTATTGGTATTCAAATTGTTTGTGGCTCAGCGGCCAGCCGTGAATAAACAAGATCGTTATATTGCCGCCGGGTTGGATATCCTCAACGAACAGCTTTACGTTATTTTCCACTTCCACATAAAATCCCATGTTGGGATTAAAACCCCCTTCATCCGTTTTGCCTTAAAGATATGAGATCAAAGAGGGAGAAATTCCCGGGCGCTAAACGTTTGTCATTTGTCTTTGTCCCGGCCTTAGGCGTTTTCCACCCATTCGCCATCGTTCGGAATGGCAACCCGGTCAAGCAGATTTTCGTTCGATAAACGGATTTTTAGGAGATCGCGGGTAAGCAGGCAGTGGTTGATGCTGTCCATATGAACAGCCGTTATATGGGTATAAGGCGCATACCGGGCAAGCTTTGCAATGTCCATGTCCGTCATCGTAATCGGATCTCCTTCCAGGAACCGCGCCCCGCCTGCATTCACGACGACGGCCTGAGGTTTGAACGCATCCAGCGCGGCTTTGACCTCGTCACACCAGATGGTGTCTCCGGCGACATACAGGGAGGGTTCGTGTTCGGCCTGGAAAACAAAACCGGATACGGGTCCCATCGCCCTGCCGATTTCCCCGGTCCCGTGCCGGCCGCCGGTACGATGAATAAGGATGCCGCCGAAGTCCAAGTGTTCCTGGATTTCCGTCACGTTACGGAAACCCGCTTCTGCGAAAGTCTGGCGGTCCCCAGGCTGGCAAAGGACCGGCGTGGATTTTGGCAGCGCTTCGGCTGCAGCCTGGTCCCAATGATCCCGGTGCAGGTGGGTGACGATCATGACGTCCGGGGCAGTCCATTGAGCGGCAGGACCGGGCAGGGGAATCAGCGGGTTTCTTCTTCCGTTTTCCGTGTTGGGAATTGGGGGATTGGCGCCCGTTTCGCTGAACATCGGATCGACCAGAAAGGTGGTCCCGCCGTATTCAATCCATAAAGTGGCGTGGCGGACAAGCTGTATTTTCATTTGTTTTTTACCTCCGTTTGGCTTAAGCAATTCTGTTACAATAAAAAGATAACATCCGGCTTGTAGAATCAGAATAACCGGGTGAACGAGTTTAACCCCGTTTATTTTCACAATGAAAGGATTTAAACGTGATGGCAAATTTATCTTTGGATGAAGTCGATTTACAGATTCTGCAGTGCCTGCTGGAGAACGCTTTGAGCTCCAATAAGGAAATCGGGGAACGGGTGCATTTGACGGGCCAGGCCGTGGGAGCCAGAGTGCGCAAGCTCCGGGATATGGGCGTGATCGAAGGTTATACGCTGCGCTGGAATCCTGACAAGCTGGGGCAGCGGGTGCTGGCTTTTATTACCGTTTATATGAATACAAATACGGCTCATGAGGCCTTTCGCAGGTTTGCAGAAGCTTCGCACGAAATCGTCGAGATGCACCGGATCAGCGGAGAAGGCTGTTATTGGCTTAGAGCCAGGGCTGCAGGGATTGTAGAGCTTAACCGGCTTTTGGAGGAGCTTTTAAAGTTCGGCAATTATAAATTGGCTCTTTCCCTGGAAAAGGTAAAGCTTTCAGAGTTTTAACCCTGCAAAACAAGATAAGGCAAGGAGATGAAAGAATTGGCTGAACACGGTGAACAAGCGGCATCTGCCGGAAATGCAGGACAAGAAGATCTCCTTGGTTTGGCAAGGGAGACATCGGGGTTCCTGCTTCAGCGGGCGGAGCTGAAAGCGGATTGCGAGCAATGTTTTGGGTTATGCTGCGCGGCGCTGCCGTTTGCAGCTTCCGTTGATTTTGCGGCTGACAAGCCTGCCGGGCAGGCCTGCGGCCATCTGCAGGAGGATTTTCGGTGCGGCATCCACGGAAGCCTTCGAGAGCAGGGATATCGTGGATGTACGGTTTATGATTGTTTCGGGGCCGGACAGAAGCTGTCCCAGGAGACGTTCGGCGGTGCAAGCTGGCGGGAGCATCCGGAGACCGGAAAGCTAATGCTTGAAGTGTTTCCCGTCATGTGGCAGCTTCATGAGCTTCTTTGGTATCTTGCCGAGGCTTTGACTCTGGGCGGTGCCTCCGCACTCCATGATCGGATAAAGGCCGCTTTGGAAGAAACCCGACGGCTGACAGCGCTCGGTGCAGATGAATTAGCCGGTTTGAATGTAAGTTTACACCGCGGGGAAGTCGGCGCTTTGCTGCTGCAGGCCAGCGAGCTGGAGCGGAAAGAGAAAGCCCGGCAGCTGAGAAGCTCCGGCCGAAGAACGAAGAAAACGGGGCGGGGAGCAGACTTGATAGGCGCGAGTCTCAGCGGAGCCGACCTAAGCTGCGCCAACTTGCGCGGGGCTTATTTGATCGCCGCTGATCTGCGGAAGGCGGACTTGAGGTCAGCCGATCTGATTGGCGCGGATTTCCGTGATGCGGATCTCCGCGGCGCGGATTTGACGGGCAGCTTGTTTGTGACCCAGGCGCAGATGAATGCGGCTAAAGGGAATATGGAGACGAAACTGCCCGCCGGTATTATCCGTCCGGCCCATTGGAGCTGAATTAACGTTTGAAGGCTGATACCCGGATTCTCCGGTAATCCATCACCCAGCGGCCATCCTGGAACAGAAGCGGCCGGAGCTGCTCCTCCAGATCGGTTAAGATCCGTTCTCGTTGTTCAGTGGTCAGAACGCTTAGGATTCCATTAGCAAACACGTCCAACCATTTCCGGAAACCTTGCTCCCCATCTTCGAGCGGAGTAGGCCGTGCAAAGCAAAGGGCCAATTCAACGGTAAAGCCGTGTTTCTCCAGTAGAGACGTGTATTGGCCGATACTTGGGAAATACCAAGGCATCCGCAGCTTGCCGCCCAAACCGTGGGCTTCAAAGACCTGCGGCAAACCGCTGACAACGGAGGCAATATTGCCGTGTCCTCCGAATTCGCACACCAAGCGGCCGTCTGACCGAAGGCTGGAGGCCATAGAAGCGGCGGCGGCGTCCGCATCCTGAAGCCAGTGCAGGGCAGCATTGCTGAATATGGCGTCTGCGGGTTTGTCGTGTACATAATGCTGGGCATCGGCTTGGATAAAACGAAGCTGAGGATGTTTGGCTTGAGCGGCTCGAACCATCTCTGAAGAAACATCAATTCCCGTCACGTCGGCTCCGCTTTGTGCTATTAAGGCGGCCAGATCTCCTGTGCCGCTGCCCCAATCCAGAATCCGTTCTCCCGGCTGCGGCTGCAGAAGCCCGATCAGGGATTCTCCGAACTGCGACACAAAAGACATGGATGAATCGTAGGTACCCGAATTCCACTGCTGCTTCATAGTTCACCCTCCTTAGGAGATATACAGGTTTGAATTCATTTTACGTCTGGTTTCGTTATTAGGGAAATATATAAACTGCATAACAGTAATTGATTTAACCTATAAGTTTACAAAAAGAGTCCCTCTGCCACGCAGACAGAGGGATACGAAACACAGCGCAGCTGTCTAGGAGGCGAGTGCCTCATGACGGGCTTGACGCGCGATTAGACGCTTATAATAACTAATGTTTAGCGGTTGGGAGTGACCAGAATCTTCACCTGGTTCTTCTCTTTAAGCAGCGCTTCAAAGCCTTGCTCGACGGCGTCATCCAAGGCAATACGTTTGGTGACAAGCTTCTCGGCGGAGAAATATCCCTGCTCCATGAGGCTGATAACGGCAGGGAAAACATCCCGGTATCCGATGATGCCTGCAATATTCCGTTCCTGCATGACGATTTGATTCGGGTGGATAGCCGCTTCTTTTTCAAAAATGCTTACGATCATGATCTGGCCGCCAATCCGCGTAGATTGGATCGCCTGCTGAAGCACGACCGGAACGCCGGTCACTTCAAAAGCCACGTCGGCTCCGCCGTCCGACAGGCGGCGAATTTCAGCAATCACATCCTGCTCGGCCGGGTTGATGCCAATGGCTCCAAGCTCTTCGGCTTTGTTCCGGCGTTCCTGCGACAACTCCACGGCATAAATGGACGAGGCACCGGATGCTTTAAGCGCTTCGATGACCAGCAGGCCGATAGGACCGGCTCCAAATACCACTGCTCGGTCGCCGACCTTAAATTGGCTTTGGCGTACGGCATACAGGGCTACCGCAGAGGGTTCAACCAATGCCCCCTGCTCAAAGGAAACGCTTTCCGGAATTTTGTGCACACGGTGCTCTTCGGTCGCAACGTATTCGGAGAAACCGCCGCCGCCTCCAGCCAGACCGAGGAAGCCCATCTGTTCGCACAAATTATATTTGCCTTGCCGGCAAGCCGCACACTCCCCGCAATTAAAGATAGGTTCTACTACGACCCGGTCGCCGGTTTTGAAGCGGGTCACGCCTTCTCCAACCTCGACCACCTGTCCGGAAAATTCATGGCCCATAACAACAGGAGCTTCTTCATGGGTTAAGGGATGTGGAGCACCTTGGGATATAAAAATAGGGCCTGCCGCATATTCGTGCAGATCACTGCCGCAGATCCCGCACCATTCGATTTTAATTTTGACTTGCCCTTTGGCTGTCACCGGTTCCTCGATAGTTTCGATTCTCAGGTCTTTAACACCGTGCCAACGTAATGCTTTCATTCCTGTCATCTCCTGATAAATGGTATATAAAATTATTGAATATAATTTTTTAGGAAACGTTTCCGATGATTATAATGTCACAGAATGTTCATGTTGTCAAACCTTTGGACCGTTAAATGGGATAAGCAAATATAGCTATGAACAACAGATAAGCATGGTGCGACAGTACCGGTAAGAAGAGTGGGTGCCGCTGTGATATAATGAAAATATAAATTTTTGGTTTTCGAAACAAAATGGGAAACGATTCCGATGAAACGGATGAAAGGATATTCAAGAGAGCTATGGAACAGAACAGAAAAGTGACGATCGAAGACGTAGCCAAACAGGCCGGAGTAGGCATTGCGACCGTCTCTCGTGCGCTGAATGACAGCGGGGGGATCAGCGCAGCAACTAAAGCAAAAATTTTGCAGGTGGTCGATGAAATGGGGTTTGTCCCCAACACTTCCGCCCAAAGCTTGAAAATCCGGCAGACCCGGCAGATTGCCCTTGCGGTTCCCGATATTCGAAATGCGATTATTCCCGATATTGCCTGGTCGGTGGAGCAGGCCGCCAAGCAGCATGGATACCGGGTGGTGCAGATCAACACGCTGGGCAATGCGCGGCTGGAGCTGGAGACGCTGCGTGAGATTAAGAAGCTGCATGTAGACGGTTTGGTTATAATGCCCCTGGCCTATCCCAAAACGCTGGAAAACCTGATTAACAGGGCAAGTCTGCCTGTATCCGTCATCAATTACGGGAAAAAACTGAGTCTCGACCTGAAAGCCGATGTGGTCGGGCTTGCAAGGCAGGAAGGCAAGCTGGTGATGGAGCATCTGCAGCAAATCGGCCGGACTCGGATCGCTTACGCGGGAGCGCCGAAGGACAAAATTGAAGAGAGATACCGCGCCTATGAGGAATCCGTCAGCCAGGTGGATGTTTCGCTGGTTTATTTCGGCGAAGATTTCAACTTTGAGACGGGACGGCGGGCCGCGGATTATTTCTATAGCCTCAAACATATGCCTGACGCTATTTATGCGGTGAACGACATGGTGGCTATCGGGATCGTCAACCGGTTTAAAGAACTTGGCGTCAAGGTGCCCGAGCAGGTGGCGGTGGTCGGAATTGATAACAATTTGTGGGCTACCGTTACTACGCCCAAGATCAGCTCGGTCTCCATCATGGGCAGCGAGGTGGGGCGGCTGGCGGCTGAATTGCTTCTGAAGCGCATCCAATCCGCAGAAGCCGCAGCTTATGAACGGGTTGAATTTGAACCCCGGTTGATCGTCAGGGAATCCAGTGCGGATCCGACCCGGTATTCCGGTCCGTCTGCCTGAGGATAGAATTCTGGAAATTGGCGATAGGCGCTTCCAGCCATCTGCGGATCGTATATGGATTCTGCTGCTTGGCTTGTTTGTCCGTAGCCGCATTCGACTGCTCGGTAATGGCTTGCCTGATATGACCATTCCATGACATTTGTGAATGAAGCTTTTTTAACGGATTTCTTGCCTTATAATGAGGGGAGACAAGCTTTGAAACGGAGGAGATTCTGAAGATGCGGCAGCAGCCTAAACGACAGCGATCTAAACAGGGAATTGCAGCAGCGCTAGCTTTTTTGTTGTTTGGTGCTTTACTTGCAGCTTGTGGAAATTCGCCGAAAGCGGAAGTTAATCTGCAGACGGATGAACTGAAACAGCTGGTACAGAATTTAAGCGCCGGAAATAAGAAGGCCCAATCAGCTTCCATATCATCCAGCAGTCTGAAGCTTGTGGATGATAAAGGGAAGGAAACGGAGTATGTTTTGCCGGAGCAGGAGTTTTTTGTATCGATTGCCCCTTATTTGCAGCAGACTCACCGTTGCGCCATCCACAATCTGGCCGGCTGCCAGGGGGAATTGCAGCAGCAGACATTTACGGTTACGGTTCGCGACTCATCCGGCAAAGCGATCCTTGACCGGGAATCGCTTGCTTCTCAGGTAAACGGATTTATAGACCTATGGCTGCCTAGGGATGACACTTTCCATGTAACGGTAGAGTATAACGGGAAACAAGCGGAATCCGATATCTCGACGTTTGAAGGCGACAACACGTGTATCACAACGATGCAGCTGGGCTAAAGGAACTTGAGCTGGTTAATGAAGTTGTGTCTCATCCAAAGAAGCTGCCCCCTTGTCCATGAGGGCAGCTTCTTTGGGGTGCTTTAACAGTCCGTGTCAGAATATGTTATTCAAGACCACCCACAATGCAGTTAGACATTACATTTCATCATACGCTCCAATCGGGCGTTTCTCTGGCCCAATCCTTACTTCTTGTTCTCCAGCCATTTTCCTGCTCCGTACAATATTGCGCCAATGAGCGCTAGCACGTATACAGGAATGTCAATGGGCGGGCCGAAACGAGGCATGAAGTAGAGACCGATTGCGAAAATCGCGAATACCCCTCCGCCGATCAGGCAGGCTGCCACTATTTCCTTTACCTTACGGATGGAACGAAAGGCGGACCAGCGAATGTATCTCAAGATGCCGGCAATCAATATATAAGCCCCAAGAACAGAAACGGCTGCGGTAACCGTCAAACTCCCTAAATGAAGATGATAAACGGACTCTCCCTGATTAAAAACAAAACTGAGGATGCTGGCGAACAGACCGGTAATAAAAGCAAAGACGCCTAAAAAAATCAAGCCGAACATGGAAACAAGCTTTACCACCTCTTTCGGCATCGCCGTTGGCAGCTCGCCGACAATTTCACGGGCATATGCCTGCGGATCTTCTCCAAACACCTCTTCGGCAGTCCGTCCTTCTTCTTGAGCTTCCAGGAGATGGTCCAGCACCTCCATTAAAATTTCTTCGGTTTCCTGTTCGGAGGTATTAAATGAGGTTCGGATATAAATCAGCAATCCGGTATAATACTTTTCGTTGTCCTTGCTCAGCAGTTCGCGTTTCCGATTGTTTTCCTGGATCAATTCTTTAACATGCATCAAACTCTGCCTCCTCTTTGCAGCAAATGATCTACAGGGTCCCTTAAGTTCTCCCAGTGTTTTTTAAATTCATCTAAAGCTTCCTCGCCTTTGCGGGTGAGGGTGTAATATTTGCGGTTCGGGCCGCTGGGCGACTTCTTCATCTCCCCGACGATCAGTTTCTCCTTCTGAAGCCGCAGCAGAATAGGGTAAATCGAACCTTCGCTTACTTCTATCTGCATCGCATGGAGCTTCAGGGTAAGCTCATAGCCGTATATCGTTTCTTGGGATATAACCGCGAGGATGCACCCTTCCAATATTCCTTTTAAAAGCTGGCTTCGCACGGACAACATCATCACCTACCTTGTATAACAATATAGTGAGGCAAAAAAAAGAATTCGTATCAAATTTCAATTGCAGCTGACTTGCATAACAAGATAGCTGATTCGACATAAGCTATCTTGCATAACAAAGTAGCTTATGTTCACCCTACCAAACCTCTGCCGGGATTTCAAGAGCTTTATGTCTTTTAGCGTAAGGAAAAGGATTGTTGTCAGCAAAGGTGACGCATGTCCACCTGCACCGGGACAAGTACAGGCGATAAACGAAATTTCTCATCGTAAAACAAATGATTTTTGATCCTTCTGAAGGATTTTGTGTAGGAGCTTGTAGTTTTCTATAGTCGTTCCAGTAAGGTTAATTTCAAATGTTACGAATATTCACATACAGCCGAGAAGAAAGGGGGACTGCCGGTGATCCGTTTTCAACAAGTAGATAAACACTATGGACATTTTCAGGTGTTAAAAGGGATTGATCTGGAGGTTCAGGAAGGCGAAGTTGTGGTGGTCGTCGGGCCGTCCGGTTCGGGCAAAAGCACGATGCTCCGCTGCATTAACCGGCTGGAGACGATCACAAGCGGGGAACTGACGGTCGAGGGTATTCCGGTCAATGACCGCAAGACCGACATTAACAAGCTGCGGCGGGACATCGGGATGGTCTTTCAGCATTTCAACCTGTATCCGCACAAAAAAGTCATCGACAACATCACTTTAGCTCCGGTCAAGGTGCTTGGCGTATCCAAAGCGGAGGCTGAGCAGACGGCTATGTTTTATCTTGAGAAGGTTGGAATTGCGGACAAAGCGCACGCTTATCCTTCGCAATTGTCAGGAGGCCAGCAGCAGCGGGTGGCGATCGCACGCGGGCTGGCGATGAGGCCCAAGATCATGTTGTTTGACGAGCCCACTTCGGCACTTGATCCGGAGATGGTCGGCGAGGTGCTTGACGTGATGCGTACGCTGGCCAAAGAAGGCATGACGATGGTTGTCGTTACTCACGAAATGGGTTTCGCCCGCGAGGTAGCGGACCGGGTCATCTTTATGGATCAGGGGCAAATCCTCGAAGAGGCGGCGCCTGAGGTGTTTTTTGGGAATCCGCGTGAAGAACGGACGCGAACATTCCTCAGCCGGTTGCTCAGTCATTAAATCTCTAATTAGAACGAGGAGGAGAAAAAGAATGAAGAACAGGTTGAAGAAAAGATGGCTGCCGCTTGGAATTGCGGCGGTATGTGCGATGCTCCTGCTGGCCGCTTGCGGCAATAAGGAGTCCGGCGGCAATGCAGGTTCAGCGGCATCAGGTGCTCTGGATAAAATCAAGGAACGCGGAAAGCTGATCGTCGGCGTCAAATACGACACCAAGCTGTTTGGCCTGAAGGACCCGGCTAGCGGCAATGTAGAGGGGTTTGACGTTGACATTTCCAAGGCGATTGCCAAACACATTCTCGGTGACGAAAATGCGATTGAGCTGAAGGAGGTCACCTCCAAGACGCGGATTCCAATGCTGAACAATGGCGAAATCGATATGATTGTGGCCACGATGACGATTACGGAGGAACGCAAGAAGGAAGCGGATTTCTCGGACGTGTATTTCCAGGCCGGTCAATCGCTGCTGGTGAAGAAAGGCAGCCCGATTCACGGGATCGAGGACGTAACTTCCAGCACGACCGTGCTGGGAACCAAAGGTTCAACTTCTGTCAAGAACATCCGCGACAAAGTATCCGGCGTCAAAGTGCTGGAGTTCGACAACTATCAGGATGCGTTTAACGCATTGAAATCCGGCCAAGGCGATGCCTTGACGACGGATGATGCCATTCTTTACGGCATGGCCGCCCAGGATTCGAATTACGAGGTCGTGGGCAAGCCGTTCACCGATGAACCTTACGGCATCGCGGTGCAGAAGGGGAACTCCGATATCGTGCAGGCTGTCAACGATACACTCAAAGAGCTGCATGACAGCGGGGAATATGATGAAATTTACGAAAAATGGATTGGCAAAAAGCCTGCCGAATAAACCGGCTCCTGCATAGAAACGAAAGGATGGAATGGCAGTCCGCCTTGCCATCCTTTCGTGTTATCGGAGCGGAACGGATCTTGTTCCGCCATTCGGGAAGGAGATGAGTCAATGGATTTTACGATATTAACCGATTATTTCGGCGATTACATGGAAGGCTTTCGCGGGACGCTGCTATCCAGCCTGCTGGCGCTTGTCGGCAGCTTTGCATTAGGAGCGTTGATTGCCGTATTCCGGATTGGCCCTTTACGGGCTTTGCGCTGGCTGGGGACGGGATATGTGGAATTTATCCGCAATATCCCGCTGCTGCTGGTGGTATACGTTTTTTATTATGGCCCTGCGGCCTTCGGCATCCCGCTGGACGGTTTCACGGCCGGGACGATCGGGCTTGCGGTTTACACTTCCTCTTTTATCGCTGAAGCGATCCGTGCAGGCATCATGGCGATCCCCAAAGGCCAGACCGAGGCTGCGCGTTCATCGGGTTTGACCTACGGGCAGACGATGGTTCACATTATTTTGCCTCAAGCGATCAGGCTGGTTATCCCGCCGCTTGGCAACCAGTTTATCAATCTGATCAAAAATTCGTCCGTACTGACGATCGTCGCCGGGCTGGACCTGATGTATTTTGCCGATATTGTCAATTCGGATACGTTCCGCACGTTTGACACTTATATCTTTGTTGCGCTGTTCTACCTGGTGCTGACTCTGCCGCTAAGTTATGGGGTCCGGGTTTGGGAGCGGCGGCTGCAGCGTAAATATTGAATGGAAGACGTTAGCTATGAAGGTTAAGCAGCTTAGATGAAGGGAGGATGATGAGATTGGATTTTGCAGGAGCTTACAGTGCGGATAATTTACGGTTTCTGTCAGATGGATTGTGGATGACGCTGATCGTCGCCGGAGCTTCGATTGTGCTCAGCTTTCTGATCGGCTGCGTGATAGGCGTCATCCGTTATGTGAAGCTTCCGGTATTATCGCCGGTACTGTTCGTCGTCGTAGAGCTGATCCGGAATTTGCCGCTGCTTCTGATTATTTTTTTTATCCGGTTTGCCTTGCCGGAGGTAGGCGTTAAGCTCGGTCTGGTTACGGCCGCCATTGCAGCATTGACGATATTTGAAGCGGCCATGATTTCCGAAATTGTACGGGGAGGGTTAACCTCCATCGACAAAGGTCAAATCGAAGCGGCGCGTTCATCGGGGCTGAGCGCCTTTCAGGCATTATGGCATATCGTACTGCCTCAAGGGCTGCGGCGAATGGTGCCTCCCCTGGTCAGCCAATTTATTTCGCTGCTTAAGGATACATCGCTGGCAGTCGTGATTTCTCTGCCGGAACTCATGCACCATGCCGGTATTGTGATTGGACACGGTTACAGCTATACAATTCCGATTTTGCTGCTCGTAGCGTTGATTTATTTTACGGTCAATTTTGTGCTGTCGCTGGTTTCCAGAAGGCTGGAGGCCCGGCATGTATAGGCCGGTTCAAGAAGAAGCGAACAGGCTGGTTAACATATAACTGACATGTGATGAAATGGTAAGGATAGGCGCTGTCTCCGAAATATGGTACGATAAGGAGCAAAAATATCAACATTCTCTCACGGGAGTCAGGTGAGCTTATGGGGACAGCTTTTTTCAGCATCAAAGATTTTGGAGGGTTGCGTGGAACACGCAAAAGGCACGAAAGGGTTCTCGATCAAAGCCCGGCATTATGGGGGAGTTTTAAATCCGTTTATGTTCAAATTGCCGTTGTCGCGTTAGGTACGGCGCTTGCCGGAGAGCTGAAGATCAACCCTTTTGATGGAGATATTTTCAGGATCGGCCTTGGCAGCAGCGCTTTTTTGCTGTTTCTGCTGCTGCTCAGACGTTTGCCTTATATCTTGACCGGAGCGGTGACCGGAGCGGTTGTGCTGATGTTTCGCATGGGGCTGGATCAGGCTTTGGGCCATGATCTGACACCGATTGCCAGTGCCACCCGCCACTGCTCGGCTGCCGTATATTATCTGGTGTTTGCGGTGGGAATGAGCGTTATCAAGCCGCGGCTTGACCGGTTTTATCCCTTAGTGCTGGGGGCGGTGACGGCGGTCGTCGATCTGATGTCCAATGAAGCGGAGCTGCTGACCCGGCTGCTCGTTACCGGCACAACAACGTTTGAACTAAATGAATGGACTTTCCTTATGGCGATTGCGATGCTCCGCACGTATTTTGTCACCGGAATTTACAGCAGCATCGCCATCAGCCGGATGCGCATCGTGCAGGAGGAGCAGAACCGCAGGATCGAGCAGATGCTCAGTGTCAGTTCGGGACTGTACGGCGAGGTTTTTTACCTCAAGAAATCGATAGGCACACTGGAAAATGTAACGCTCGGCAGCTATGAGCTGTACCGGCGTCTAGCGGACGAAGGGCTTCAGGAGCACAAGCAGAAGGTGCTTGGCCTTACGCAGCAAATTCATGAGGTGAAGAAGGATTCACAGCGTATTTTGGCCGGGTTGATCAAGCTGACGGACCGCGAGGTTCCGGGCGATATGCCACTTTCTAGCCTGCTCCAGTATACGGTCAGAAGCAATCAGCAGTATGCGGAGATGCTGGGAAAAAGTATTATTTTTACGCAAAAAATGTCCTGTGATTACGTCACCTCCAGCTACATCCCCCTGCTTACGCTGCTTGGCAATTTAACGGCAAACGCAGTTGAAGCGATCCGTACTAAAGGACAAATTCATCTTGAGGTTCGTGAACAGGGGGAGCTGACGTTTCTGTTGGTCAGTGACAGCGGAGGCGGAATCCCGCCGGAAGATCGGGAGCTGCTGTTTGAACCGGGGTTTACGACCAAATTTGATGACGAAGGTATTGCGGCAACGGGAATTGGCCTTTCCCATGTCCGTGATATAGCGGAGCGGCTCGAAGGAGAAATTACGATTGGTACGGCACCAGGACTTGGCGGAGCCTGGTTTCAGGTTCGGATTCCAACGGAGAAACTGCGAGCAAGCACGCCTTCTGATCCAAATAGCATGCAAGAATCCTCGTTTGAAAGGCTGCTTGTTTAACATAGGCTTCTTACAATAACCTCTTTCTATTCCATCCCCACTTTGAGGAGGTCTAAAGATGTCCCTTTCTTTCTGTATCGTTGATGATGATGCCAGTGCCCGAAGAATGCTGCAATATATTATTGAGGAAAGCAGTCTGGGAGAGGTTACAGGATCGGCCGGCGGCGGGCTGGAAGGCGTCCGTCAGATTTTGAGCGAAGCTCCGGATATTGTGCTGATGGACCTGCTGATGCCCGACCAGGATGGAATCGAAGTGATTGAATCCCTGCGGGCCCAAGGCTGCAGTTCCCGGTTTGTAATGATTTCCCAGATTGAAAATCAGGATATGGTCGGACGTGCTTATCGCAGCGGGATTGAATTTTTTATCCGCAAGCCGATCAACCGGATTGAGGTTGAAACGGTGCTGCGAAAGGTCAATGAGCGTTACGCGATGAGTCATTATCTCGATGAGATTAAATCCAGCCTGCGAAAGCTGGAAGGCTTGCGCAGCGCCCCATTTGTGCCGACCGGCAGACGGACTGTCCGTGAGACGATACAGCCGATCCTGATGAACATGGGTTTGATCGGCGAAAGCGGCAGCCGAGATATCATTACGATTATGGAGCTTCTGCTTGAGCATGAAGGCGGCAGCGTTGATCATCTGCCGCCGCTTAAAGAGCTTTACCGGCAGGCGGCCGCCACCTACAATAAGAAACCGGAGGATATCGCCAAGGAGGTGAAAGCGATCGAGCAGCGGCTGCGCCGCGCTTTGACGGCTGCCTTATCCAATCTCGCATCGCTTGGCTTGACCGATTACGGCAACCCGCGTTTCGAATATTACGCTCCGCTTTATTTTGATTTCGAAGACGTCAGGCTCAAAATGAAGCAAATCGAGGAAGGACGGGAAACGCCAGCCGGCAAAGGGAAAGTAAACATCAAAAAGTTTCTGCAGGTTTTGTATATCGAAATCAAGGAGCAGCTGGGCGTTTAGCCCGGGCTCTTTTTTTTGTGCGGAGGTCTCCATCATGATTGATGACACCTTGTTCCAATCCAGAAGGCTTTCGGAGGCCCTATTCCGTACACGGTCGCAGTGTCCTATAAATGGAGTCCGGCTGCCATTGCCGAATCAAAACCCGGTTTTAAGTCTTCTTCGTAAGAGGATTCCCGAAAATTGCATGCCTGTTAAGTGATTAGAAATTAGGTTTAGACTAGAATTGGATAAAAAGCGCAGGAGTGCAGTGGGCAGACTGAAATTCCATTGTAGTTTTGAGGAGAGAGCCATTGAAGGAATGACTCATTCGCTGGGCGTTTCATAACATGAGGAAGGAGTATCCTGGGTCAATGGACCCTATGGGATACTCCCTCCGTTAGAACTATGCTCTTGATCCGCCGTCCACCGGCAGAACGACGCCTGTCACGTAAGAAGCGCGATCGCTCAATAACCAGGCTGCCGCTTGTGCGATCTCATGGGGATCGGCAGGACGTCTAAGAGGCGTCGCAGAGTTGCTTTTTTCGATGATATCTGGAACTTGTGCAACTAACCCCTCGATCATCTCGGTCATGGTGGTGCCAGGTGCAATAGCGTTTACGCGGATACCCGAAGGCCCGTATTCAATAGCAGCCGTCTCGGTCAGACTATTAACAGCCCGTTTGGCGGCTCCGTAGACAGACAAGCCCGGATTACCTTTGAAGCTGCCGACGCTGCTGTTATTGACAATGGCACCGGTACCTGCAGTATCGATCATTGCCTTGATTTCCGCTTTCATTGCCACCCAGATTCCTTTGTAATTTACAGCTTGAAGAAGATCGAAATCCTCTTCTGTGACCTCTGTTAAGGGCGAAAGGGGAGCCCCAATTCCAGCATTATTGAATGCTATATCCAGGCGGCCGTGACGCTCAACGATCGTTTGAACCGCCTGTTCAATGCTGGCGGGATCGGCTAGATCGGCAACGATGTAATCGGCTTTGCCGCCTAATGCGGTAATTTCCTCTGCTACAGAGCGCAGAGCAGCTTCTGTTCTTGCGACGAGCGTTACCGCCGCGCCTTCTTCGGCGAAGAGTTTGGCTGCCGCCGCTCCGATGCCGCGGCTGGCTCCAGTAACCAGGGCTACTTTATTGAGAAGCATTCCCTCAGAATTGTTATTTTTGGATTGTTTTATAGATTGCATGGCTTGTCTCCTTTAAAATCGTTATTGGTTTGAAAAGCTTCGAGCTGGGTTGAAGCGATTTCTAGGTTTGAGTATAATTTTCTAATACACTTTTGACGAGAGGCCGCTTGATCATAGGTTTCCGAGTAATAGGTTCATCCATCGGTAAGATGTCGAGTCCTTGGAGGTTTACAGCCAGCCGGTCTTGACTCAATTTTGAAGGTGCGACGACTGGTAACATTCGAGCAGATCCCAGTCTCTAGAGGACTGGGATCTGGCTTCTAAATAGCTTCAAAAATATTTTATGAGGAGGGTTTGAGATGAACGATAGCGAACGCCGTTCGGTTCTCGGCGACTTTTTGCGTAAACGGAGGTCAAGCCTTTCTCCAAAGGATGTGGGATTGCCGGCTGGGCAGCGTCGGAGGACAGCCGGATTGCGCCGGGAAGAGGTCGCACAACTGGCGAATATCGGCACATCATGGTACATGTGGCTGGAGCAGGGACGTGATGTACGTCCGTCAGTACAAGTATTGGAAAGTTTAGCTACGGCTCTAAGGCTTAATGTCAATGAACGCCGCCATCTATTTTTTCTTGCAGGGGAATCACTTCCTCCTTACTTGTCTCCCGACCAAGAAAGTATCGGGCCATCCTTTCAAAGGATGCTGGATGACCTTGCTCCGAATCCTGCTTATATTCTGGGAAGACGCTGGGATTTTGTGGCCTGGAATGATGCAGCAAATGAGGTTTTCTCTATTTCCTCCGCGTCCCCGCCTCATGAATTCAATTTAATCTGGCGGTTTTTCACCGACCCGGTATGGAAGGGACGCTTCAAAGGTTTCGACCAAAAGGCTGCGGGGATGATTGCGGAATTCCACACGGCATCAGCCCGCTACGTTGAAGATGCGTCTTTTGCCGAATTAATTGAAGATCTTAAACGATTAAGTCCCGAATTTGACCGGCTATGGATGCAGCATGAAACCCCCGGCTCTCTTGAAGGATTTAAAGAAGTGGAGCATCCCGACCTGGGGCACCTGGAGTTTGATCATATTACGCTACAGATCCCCAATGATCCTGATATAAGAGTGATGATTTATATGCCACTTGCAGCAACAAGATCAAAGCTGGAAAAATATTTGAAAAAGAAATCACCTGCAATAAACAAAGGATGACAGTATTTTATCCTTAGCGTGAGGTCTCTGATGTGAGAGTTTTATAAGGCCGGAAAATTTACATATATATGTGTCTAGTATCTGTGTCTAGTATCTGTGTCTAGCGCAACATGTTTGAGCATTATTGCCATTACGAATAGAAAGGTGTTTTTCTTTGTCAAGTAATGCCATAGTGCTTGCCCGGTGGCTTAATGGAACCGGGGGAAACTTTGGGAGAAGCCGTTAAAAGGGGACTTTTTAAAGAAACAGGATAAATCTCCAAAATGAGTAGCCTATGTTTAAGTTCTCCTGTAAAAATGGTTTAGTTGTGTTGACTTCCATTTTACACGAACCCGACATGGGCTTTTTTGCTTTTCTAGGTGTCGAACTTTCTAATTACAAACCATCAATGTGTTAATTAATATTACATTGGATATTGTGAAATGGATAAAATTACGCTTACTTTTTATAAACCTGACACATTGATGTTAGATATATAAAAAGTAAGCGCTTTAATGTTGATTTTTTTGTGGATTTACTATTGAAATCTGGTTTTTCGTGTACTAAAATGAGACTAGAAATTGCGTAAACGTTTTGACAAATGTAATCATCAATTTTTATTAGATCCATATTCATGAGGATTTAATGATGTAAAAACGTTATTACAAATTGATGGGAATGGGAGGCAGCAGTGACCAATAGAAACATCACCATAAAGGATGTAGCCAAACAAGCCAATGTTTCGGTTGCAACCGTATCCCGGGTCATCAATGGGCTTGATCGCGTTAGTGAATCAACCCGTAAACGGGTACTCAAAATTATTCAGGAATTAAACTTTGTTCCCAACAACATGGCGGCCTCCATGGTCAATAAGAAAACGAATATGATTTCGGTTGTCGTGCCGGAAATTCAGAATCCCTTTTATACGGCGGTCATCGAGGGGACGGTTGAGGTAGCGAAGCGGGAAGGTTTCTTTACGCTCGTGCTTTCCACCAACGGAGATGAAGGCGAAGAAGAAGAATTTCTGGACAGCTTTCTGGGGAAAAACGTCGACGGCATCATTCTGATCGGCAGCCATAAAGAAGCGGAATTTTATCGGGAAATTCAAAAGCCGACCATACTGGTAGACCGTTATTTTAATGACAGCGGTCACGACGGCGTCATGATTGATAATTACCGAGGCGCTTATGAAGCGACCAAACATTTTATCGAATATGGCCATGAACGGATTGCGATCATCGACGGCGCTCATGATTTTAATGACGGCAAGGACCGCTTCTGGGGGTATAAGCAGGCCATGCTGGAGCATGGATTTACGCCTGATCCTACTTATCACAAGCAGGGGAACTGGACGGAAGAGGACGGCTATAAATTTGCTAAGGAGCTGCTGCAATCGCATCAGCCGCCAACGGCGATATTTGCTGCGAATAACGTTCTCTGCAAAGGAACCATCCGGGCAATCCGCGACATGAACCTGAAACTGGGGGAGGATATTTCACTAATCGGCTTTGATGAAAATGAGCTGGCGCAGTTCGTGCAGCCCCAGGTCACCGTTGTCCGCAGACCCACGAGGGAAATGGGGGAACAGGCCGCGGAAATGCTCATCCATAAGATTAAAGGCGGGCAGCTGGAGCCTTCGAAGCCTAAGAAAGTGATTTTGGATGTGGAACTGATGAAATGTGGTTCGGTCAAGAAACTGAACTAGAGCAGGAAGGGACCATGATGGCGGACAGCCGATAAGGCGTATGTCTACTATACAAAGCAAACAGCAGGAGAAATAACAGTTTTATTGAAGCCTTGTTCGCCTATCACGATCCCTTTCCCCTAATTAAATGATTTCCTGTACTCAACTGCACCCCAAGACTTTGATGTATTAACGCTTAGTCTTATTAAAGCTATCCAAAATCAAGCATACAATCAAACCATTTCTGAAGCCTGCATGATGAAGATGAGGGAAAAGGAGGGGAAGGCCATGCAGCAGCCTGTTTTGACAATGGAAGGGATCAGCAAGGAGTTTCCAGGGGTTAAGGCTTTATCCGATGTTCATTTCGAGCTGTATCCAGGTGAGGTCCATGCGCTGATGGGGGAGAACGGAGCAGGCAAATCCACGCTGATGAAAATTTTATCCGGCGTATATCCGGCTACCCGCGGGGTTATCAGGCTCAAGGGGAAGGAGGTTCATTTCGGCAATCCTCTTGACGCTCAGAAGCAGGGGGTCTCGATTATCCATCAGGAGTTTAATTTGTTTGCCAACCTGTCTGCGGCGGAGAACATCTTTATCGACCGCCCGGAAATCACCGGCAGATTCGGACGGATCGAATGGTCGAACATGTACGATGAAGCGCAGCGGCTTATCGATTCCATCGGAGGAAGCGGCATAGATGTCCGCAAGGAGGTTCGGCATCTCGGGGTTCACAGCCAGCAGGTTGTGGAAATTGCCAAAGCCTTGTCTTTCCAGGCAGATGTGCTGATTATGGATGAACCTTCGGCCGCTCTGCCCGAGAACGAGGTGCAGAAAATGTTTGACGTCGTAAAGCTCCTGAAATCGCAAGGGGTTGCGATCGTTTATGTTTCGCACCGGATGAAGGAGATCTTTGAAATCGCCGACAAGGTTACGGTGCTTAGGGATGGAAAGAAAATCGATACCCGGAGCATCGGAGAGGTAACGGAACAAATCCTGATTCAAATGATGGTAGGCAAGGAGGTCAACCAGCTCTACCCGGTTCGGGAGCAGGAGCCGCGCGAGGAGAAAGCGCTGGAGGTCAAGGAATTGTCGCTGGATGATAAACATACCGTTTCCTTTGGGCTCAGGAAAGGCGAGATTTTAGGGTTGTTTGGAATCCCGGGTTCCGGTTCCCATACGGTTGCTGAGCGGCTGTTCGGATTGAAACGGGGTACAGGAGAAATCATGGTCGGAGGGAAACCGGTGCGGATCAATCGTCCAGGCAATGCCAAAGCGCAGAAAATCGCTTACGTTCCGCCGGACCGCCACCGCCAAGGGATCATCAAACCGATGTCCATTCGCCAGAATATCTCCATCCCCAACCTCCAAGAGCTGTCCAAAGGCCCGATTCTTGACGGCAGAAAAATGATGGAGACAAGCCGCGAGTACATGGAGAAGCTGCGGATCAAAGCGCCGAGTGACCAGCAAAGCGTCGATTACCTCAGCGGAGGCAACCAGCAAAAGGTCGTAATCGGCAAATGGCTGGCTGCCAAACCGGAAATTCTCATCCTTGAAGAGCCAACGCGGGGCGTGGACGTGGGGGCGAAAGCGGAAATTTACAGCATCATTCATCAACTGGCGCAGGAGGGCCTCAGCATTCTGCTGATCTCTTCCGAAATGCCTGAGGTGATTGGACTGAGCGACCGCATTCTGGTGCTTTACAAAGGTGAGGTCGTCCATGAATTCGGCCGCGGAGAAGCTGATCAGGAGCAATTGCTGCAGCGTGCTTCACATCCGCGTTATACGGAAGGAGGCAGCTTATGAAGCGAATCTTCAATATCCATGAGGCGCCGATCATCATTTTTACTCTTGTTGTGATTGTGCTGTTCTCGATTCTTTCCCCGGATTTTTTTCAATTTGACAATGCCTGGCTGATTCTCGATCAGAACCTTTCTTCCTTTATCGTCGCGATTGGCATGACTATGGTGATTTTGCTGGGCGGGATGGATTTGTCCGTCGGTTCCGTTCTGGCGCTCACGGCCACCTCGGTCGGCCTGTTTCTAAGCCACGGCTTTCCTCCCTGGCTGGCGGCTTTGCTGGGGGTGTGCATCGGAATTCTGTGCGGGGCGGTTAACGGTTATTTCATTGCAGTGAGAAAAATCCCCGACATTATTGTAACGCTGGCCACCATGTATATTTTCCGCGGAATCGCGGTAGGCATCAGCGGCGGTACCTGGATGACCAATTTCCCCGAAGGGTTCCGCTTCTTTGGTCAAGGGAAGCTGGCGGGCGTTTCATTTCCGCTGCTGGTAGCGATTGTGCTTGTGGCCGTCTTTATTTATCTGATGAAATTTACGCGAAGCGGCAGACGGATCTATGCGATCGGCGGGAATGGGGCGGCTGCGAAGCTGGCCGGCATCAGCGTGGCGAGGACAAAATTTACCGTTTATGTATGGACGGGAATGCTGGTAGGCATCGCTGCGGTGATTTTTGCCTCCAAGGTGGGAAGCGTGCAGGCCTCGACGGCCGGCAGCAGCTTGTCTTTTGAGGTGATGGCTGCGGTGCTGATCGGGGGCGGAAGCATTTTTGGCGGTGTCGGGACGGTCGCGGGCACTATGCTGGGCGTTCTGTTTATGGGCATGGTCAAAAATGGGCTGATCATCTCCAAGGTTTCTCCGTTTTGGGTCGATGCGACCACCGGTTTTCTAATCCTGTTAGCGATTGTAATCAATACGCTGCAGCGTGTCAGAGAAAGCAAAAGCAAAGAGGGTGATTTGGTATGAGCGTATGGGTAAGGGCGTTTTCGTTCAAGGAAAATAAATTGCTGGTTCAGCTTTTGCTGCTGCTCTTCATCATCGTGTTGTTTAGTTTTCTGTCCCCTTATTTCTTATCCTTCACTAATTTCATGAATGTGCTGAACCAGATGGTCGAGATTGGCCTGATCGCTATTCCGATGACGATGATCGTCATTTCCGGAGCGATGGACCTTTCGGTCGGTTCTATTCTGGGCTTCTCGGCTGTTTGTCTCGGAATTGCGTTCGAGCACGGTCTGAATATTTGGCTCAGCGTTCTCGTTGCGCTTCTAGCGGGTTTGCTGTGCGGGGCGGTGAACGGCTATCTGATTGCCCGGCACCGGATGCAGGCCATTGTAGTGACGATCGGTATGCTGGTCATGCTGCGCGGCCTGGTTTATGTCATCAACGAAGGCCGTCCCATCAGCGGTTATCCGGACGATTTCTATTTCCTGGGCCAGCAATACATCGGCGGCATTCCGTTTAACGCTATTTTTCTGGCTGTCATGTTCCTTCTGGCTAACTTCGTAATGAGGAAAACGAGATTCAGCACCTACGTATACGGCATAGGCAATAACGAGGAAGCCGTGCATTATTCCGGGGTTTCCGTAATTCGTACACGATTTGTTTTGTTTTTGCTCAGCGGTTTATTTTCGGCATTGGCGGGTGTTTTCCTGGTGTCGCGTCTGGCAAGCGCGGAAGCGACCTCAGGTACCAATATAGAGCTGGATGTTTTAACAGCTACTCTAATAGGCGGAACGCACATTTTTGGAGGGAGGGGCAGTCTTTCGGGAACTTTTGTCGGTTTGCTGATCATCGTCTTTTTGCGAAACGGGCTTAATCTGCTCGGAGTCTCGGTGCTCTATCAGGCGGTTATATTAGGGGCACTGCTCTTAATCGCCGTAGGGAACAAAAAATTTAACGGGGGGTTAACAGGATGAGAAAAATGGCATTAGCGGTATTGTCAGGGGTATTGGCGTTAAGTTTGGCGGCATGCGGAAATACAGGCGGCAGCGGCGGAAACGCCCAGGCCGGAGCTAACGGTCAAGAAACCTCGGGCGGGGGATCTAGAACTTATTTCATTAATCCGAAATCCATTGGACCGGCCTATTGGGCCGCCGCCCAAAAAGGAGCCGATCAAGCGGCAAAGGACCTGAACGTTAAAGTGGTCTATAACGCGCCTACCGAAGCGGATTCTTCGAAACAAATCAACATGATTCAAGATATGCTGACGCGCAAGGTGGACGGGATCGGAGTATCCCCTAACGACGCCAAAGCGGTAGGACCTGTGTTCAAGAAGGCAGCCGGACAAAACGTCAAGATTGTAACCTGGGACAGCGATGCTCCGGATACAGACCGTCAATATTACGTGGCCCCCGATACGGATGAAGCGGTCGGCGAGCTGCTGGCCAAAACGATCGGCGAAGAGATCGGCGGCAAAGGGCAGGTTGCCTTTATGGTAGCCGGACTCGGCTCGCAGAACCAAATCGCCAAATCAGACGCAGCCAAAGCTTATTTTGCCGCCAACTATCCGGATATTGAGCTGGTAACGACCGTGTCGAGCGACGATGACCAACAGAAAGCATATGCGAATGCACAAAACCTGATCAAAACCTATCCGGATCTAAGAGGCATCATCGGCTTTGCCGGCGGAGAGCCGCCAGCGGCTGCTGAAGTGGTGGAGCAGGCCGTCAAAGCCGGAACGCTGAAGCAGGGACAGGTTGCGATTACGGGCATTGCGGTTCCGAGTGTTGTGAAGAACTATATCAAAAACGGCACGATCAAAACGGACATTATTTGGGATCCGGGCAAGCTGGCGTACACCACGGTATATGTTCTGGACCAATTGGCGCAGGGCAAAGAGATCACTGACGGCATGGATATTCCGAATGTCGGCACAGTCAAGGTAGACGGCAGCAACGTATTTATCGGTACGCTGGAAGTAACGAGCGATAACGTGGACAGTTTTGATTTCTAAATGGATTTCTATTTTGGCAGCTGAGGGAGAGGTATTTCATGCAGCATAAAGTGGAGCTTGAGGAGCTGACGCCGGAGGCGTTTGCTCCCTATGGGAAAGTGATTGATCTGCCGACCGGGGCCCCGTCCAAAAGCGGAGAAGGCTGGGACTGCTGGAGTTATATTCAAATGCTTGAGGCAGAGGTGCCCATCGGTTTTGGCCTCGTGGTCACCAGGGAGAGAGAGCCGGTCGTTGCCGCTATGGAACGGCACGTCAGCCGGGAGGAGCTGCTGCTGACCTTTGACCGGGAAATCATTCAGCCTGTCGCTTGCTGCGCGGATATCGACGATCCGGATGAAAGTCCGGACCCGTTAACCACAAAATGTTTCCGGATCAAACCGGGCCAGGCGATTGTAATCGGCAAGGGAGTTTGGCACAGTCCGGCTTATTCGGCTGAAGGAGTGGCCCGGTATATGTTCGGGATTGAGAAGAAGCAGGATAAATTTGGGGATGAAATGATTCATCCATGGGTCGACTTTAAAAATAAGGATACCGTCCGGTTCGGCTAGGACGGGAAGGAGCGCAGCATGAATCAGGAACAGCAAATTATGCGTTGGATAGACGGTCATCAGGAGGAAATCATTGATTTTTTACGGCAGCTAATCCGGATTCCCAGCGTGAATCCTTGGTTTTTTGAGGAGCCGGGTCCCTCGAAGGAAAAGGACCTTCAGGAATTTTTGGCCGGGAAGCTGTCCGGGCTGGGCGCGAGGATCGAGCAGTGGGAGCCGGTTGCAGACGAGTTGAAGCAATATGAAGGCATGGCGGGTTATTACCCGGGCCGGGATTTTACAGGAAGACCGAATTTGGCTGCGACCTTCGATGGGGAAGCGGCAGGCAAGTCCCTGCTGCTGTTTGGCCATATTGATGTCGTCATGGCAGGCAGCAAATGGACGGTCGATCCGTTTGAAGGCCAGATCATCGACGGGAACATGTACGGCCGGGGCACGGTGGATATGAAGGGCGGCGTGGCGGCGATGATCATGGCCGTTGAGGCCGTGCTGCGCAGCGGCTTTAAGCCCAAAGGCTCCGTTATTGTAGGGACCGTAGTGGATGAGGAAGCCGGCGGCATGGGGGCGCTTGATTTCATTCATCACGGGTACCGGGCGGATGCCTGCATTTTGACAGAGCCAACATCCCTTACGATCGCTCCGCTGTGCAGAGGCATTTTATGGGGGAAAATCAAGGTCCAGGGCCGAAGTGGCCATATCGAAATGCCGCAGGCGGACTGGAAGGACGGCGGAGCGGTGGATGCGATCAAAAAGGCCCGGTATCTGCTTGATGAAATCGACCGCTTGAATGAGGATTGGGCGGTCCGCAAAACACATCCTTATTTGTCTATTCCGTGCCAGGTGCATGTAGCGCAGCTGAAGGCAGGGGAATACCCGACTTCGTTCGCCAATGAGGCGGAAATCGTGTTTAACGCGCAGTATCTGCCGTCCGAACGCGACGACAAGCTGGTCGGAGGCCATGTGAAAAAGGAATTGATAGATTTCCTGATGCAGGCGGCCCAAGCCGATCCCTGGCTGAGCGAACATCCGCCTGAAATCGAATGGCTGGTCGATGCCGATTGTGCGGAAACCGATGCCGGACATCCGTTTGTGCAGACCTGTGTGCAGTCCCTTCAAGCGATCGGCGAATCGGGGAAAATCGAAGGGCTAGGCTTCCATACCGATATGGGCTGGCCCGTTAACGTAGGCATCCCGACCGTCAACTTTGGTCCCGGCGATCCCAGCCTGGCTCACCACAGCGATGAATTCACGCCGGTGGAGGAAGTGATTCAGGCCGTCAAAATGATTGCCAAAACGATTGTCGACTGGTGCGGCGTAGAGGAGGCTTAACGCCTGCTGCAGGCAGTCGCGCTGGAAGACTGCCGAACCCCGTCGGCCGTCGCATGGCCGAGGGTTCTTGATAGAACCGCTGGTCAGCCGGGTTCTATCCTAAATGAAGGGAGCTGTTGTTATGAAGGTGTTATTTATTGGGGAATCGTGGATCGTTCATATGATTCATACAAAAGGATATGACAGCTTTACCTCAACCAAATATGAGGAAGGCGCAACCTATTTGCTAAACTGTTTGCGCAAGGGCGGCATCGACCTTACCTACATGCCGTCGCATGAGGTGCAGGTGCGGTTCCCGCAATCGCTGGAGGAACTGAAAACCTATGATGCGATTGTGCTGAGCGATGTGGGGGCCAATACGTTCCTGCTGCAGAACTCAACCTTTTATCAAATGCAGGTTGTACCCAATGCGCTGGAGCTGATCAGGCAGTTTGTTGCCGAAGGAGGCGGCCTGCTGATGGTAGGGGGGTATCTGACTTTTATGGGGATCGAAGGGAAAGCCAATTATAAAAATACGGTGCTTGCCGAGGTGCTGCCGGTTGTAATGGAGAACGGGGATGACCGCGCAGAAATGCCAAGCGGCTTCTCTCCTGCCGCAGCCCGATCCCATCCGCTTGTGGACGGTCTCGGCGACTGGCCGAAGCTGCTCGGTTACAACCGGCTCAAGGCGAAACCGGAGGCCGAGGAGCTGCTCAGCCACGGGGACGACGCCATTTTGACTGTCGGCACCTTCGGGGCAGGCAAGACGGCGGCTTTCGCCAGCGATTGTTCACCGCATTGGGGTTCCCTTGAATTTATGGAGTGGGAACATTATCCGGCATTCTGGACAAGGCTCGTCCAATATATTGGCTGAATCCGCTCACTTGCCCAGAAGATAAAACAGCATTCATATTTACGGCAGAATACCGTTAGGTATTCTGCCGTTTGTTTTATCGGCATTATCGGTCTGCCTAGGAGTCTTTTGAAGTGTATTTCTCCACCATTTTAATCAAATAATCTCGAAATGCCTCAACATAGGTTCTCGGCTCTACGATTTCGAGATTTGTCCCGAAACTCGCTAAAAATTGAAAACCAATATGGTTATGAGGAACTTGGATTGTTGCCAATAAATAATCAGAGCTATAATTGTTAATGCTCTTTCGGCCGTATCGTTCAATGAATTGATCTTGGATGGCAGGCGAAATCAACGCCTTGACTGTGACCAGCTCCGGTTGATAATTGGCCTCCTGCTTTTGTTCCAACAAATCATCTCTAGGGCTGAACATTTGTTCATCCATATTAAGACGATTGATCCGAGATAATTTGAACGTTCTATATCTCTTGCGAAGCAAGCAGAATCCTTTCAGATACCAACTCGTTTCGCTAAAATGAAGCTGATAAGGCTCGACAGTTCTTTTCATCGCAGTGCCATTTTTATCTATATAGTCAAATGAAACTAATCTTCTCTTTAAAATAGCTTCCTGACATGTCTTTAAGGTTTGACGAATCTCAGACCGACCTTCCCAATCATAAAAAGACAGCTGCATTAAACCTTTCGGAGCCAATGGACTAATCATGGCTTCTATTTTTTTGATCGTTATTTCAACTTCTTCACTGATTAGAATTTGTTCCAAGCCGCCGAGCGCAGTCCAGATATTCTCCAAGTCGGAGTTGCTTAAAAGACGTTTATCAATCTTGTATTCATCCATAATGCCGTAACCGCCATGAACTCCATTGACCGAATAGATCGGGATGTTTGATAAACTCAAGGTTTCCATATCACGAAGAATCGTTCTTTTGGAAACGTTAAATAATTGCGCGAATTCTTTGGTGGAAACGATATTCTTTTTCAGCAAGATCATAATGATCGAAATTAATCTCTCAACTTTTTCCATAGTTCCCCCTCTTTTTTTTCTGCTTCCGTATGAAACGGTGACATACGGATGTCACCTCTTATAAATTATACTAAATTTATAACAAGAAGGAGGTATTGCTTTATGGCAGCTGTTGTATATTTGAACTTTGATGGAAATGCAGAACAAGTGATTGAATTTTATTCGGAGGCTTTAAGAGCAATAAAAGTAAAAAAAGTGAAATTAAGGGATATCCCCCAAGATCCAAACTACCTCTTGCCGGAAAAGGAGTTGAATATGATCATGGAGTCCTCCATAGAATTTGCAGGAGGGAAAATCATGATGTCGGACATTTTGCCTTCAATGAAGGCGACAATGGGCGAACTGGTGAAAGGGAATAATGTTCTGATTAGTCTGGTCATGGATGATAAGCAGAAACTGGAAGACTACTTTAATCATTTGGCTGTTGGCGGCCATGTGATCATGCCGTTATCCAATACTCCATGGTCTTCGTGTTTTGGAATGTTAGTTGATAAATTTGGAGTTAACTGGAAATTCAATAGCGACGCAGATCAGTTTCTTGATCACGTAATCTCCAGCATGAATTAACGAACACAGGATAAATGCAGGAAGGATATTCTTTTTCAAATATGGAAATGGATCATTTAATTATCGTAAATTCGAGAGAGCAGTTAAGGTTTTGGCTGCAGGAACATAGCAAGACTGAAAAATATTGTTGGGTTTTGGTTAGTATAATGCCCAAATCGGACACGCTCCTATATTTGGACTCGGTCGAGGAAGCTTTGTGTTTTGGATGGATCGATGGAGTCAAGAAGAAAATAGCTGGAATGGGACTGGCTCAAAGACTGTCTCCTCGAAGCCAAAAAAGCTCATGGACTGAATTGAATAAAGAACGTGTCCGCCGCCTCGAAAAGTTGGGGTTGATGACGGACGAAGGAAGAAAGGTCCTTCCTGATATGGATTACGATTCTTTTCGAATCGACCCCGTTATAGAGCAAAGGCTGAAAGAGGAGAAGCAAGGATATGAGAATTTCAAAGCCTTTCCGGATCTGTACAAAAGAGTTCGGATCGACACGATACAAAGCATAAAAAATCAGCCGAAATTATTTGAGAGCAGATTAGACAAATTCATAGCAAACACGAGAGAAAACAAAATGTATGGCCAATGGAACGATAATGGACGTTTGCTAGGTCGTGTCTGAAAACTCATCATTGAGTCAATTTGAAAATGGCAGCAACGTGTACAAAAGCCAGGAATGACTTGGCTAACTTGTCGTAACGAGTAGCCACACGGCGAAAGTGTTTAATTTTATTGAAAAAGCACTCCACTAAGTGGCGTTCTTTGTAGCGATACCAATCGACTTTCCATGGGTTTTGACTATTCGTTTTAGGCGGAATGGTGTAGGATGCCTGCTTCGTTGTAATCCAATTCCGAAACGCTTCTGAGCCATAAGCTTTGTCGCCAAGAATATGACTTCCTGTAATATCAAGCTTCTGAAGTAAATCGATCGCTGGAACGGAATCGTAGACTTGACCACCCGTCAGAAGAAAAGCAAGGGGGTTTCCTAATCCATCGACGACAGTGTGAAGTTTGGTAGTCTTTCCGCCACGACTGACGCCGATGTGCTGATTCACTTCATGTCCTGTGGCGTTTTTTTAGCACCGGCACTATGTTGATGGGCTTTGACCGATGTAGAATCAATGCTCAAGTTTTCAAAGTCAGGTTCGACCTGAAGCGTTTGGAAGATCGCGACAAGCAGTCCGGTATCTCGCCACTTGCAGAAGCGACTGTAGACCGTTTTCCATGAACCATAGCGTTCCTCCGGTAGATCGCGCCAGGCAGCACCACTTCGAGCGATCCATAGAAACGCGTTAAACATGGTTCGTTCACCTAATTTTGACGGACGTCCTGTTTTGTAGGGGGGAAACATGTCTTTAATCTGTTCCCACTGTTCATCGCTTAATTCGTACCGTCTTTGAATCATGTATGACGCCCCATTCGTTTTCTCAAATCTTACCACATTATTTAGTTTTCAGACACATCCTAGATACCTAAGCTGCCTCGGCCTTTTTTTCGGATGATTGCATCCCTACCCGATATGTGCTATGACTGAATTTAAGCTGTAAGGGTGTTTAAATTTAAAGTACAGGTGTGGTAGAAATGACGATTAAAACGCTGTTTGTGGCGCCTTACGAAGCCATGGTGAATTTGATAGAGGAATGCGGCAAAGAAGAGAGCGAGCTGAACCTGCACGTTCAGGTCGGGAACCTCCAGCATGGCGTGGCTTTGGCGAAGCAAGCGGAGGCACAGGGGTTTGAAGCGATCATCAGCCGCGGAGGCACGGCGAAGCTGATTGCAGAAGCGGTGGACATTCCGGTGATCGATGTGCACGTTTCCGGCTACGACATGCTGCGGGTACTGACGCTGGCCAATGATTTTCCGAGAAAAAAAGCGATCGTAGGGTTTTCATCCATTACCCAAGGCGCCAAAGCGATTACCGATCTGCTGGACATTCCCATCGATATGTACACGATCGAATCCGAGGACGAGACGGAAGAGCTGCTTAAACGTTTGAAGCAGGAGGGCTACCAGCTGATCATGGGCGATGTCGTTACCTTCGAAACCGCATCCCGACTGGGACTCCTGGGCATACTGATCCAATCGGGGCGCGAAGCTATTTTTAGCGCGTTTAAAGAAACCAAAACGGTGTCGCGCTGGATGCTGAAAAGCAGGCTGGAGATCGAACGTTTAAAAAAGATCCTGCGGGTTACAGCGTCTGATTTCATGGTGGTCTCGGAGCAAGGCGAAGTGGTTTATGAGCAGTGGAAGGAGCTGGAGACCAGGCCCCGGGCGGAGCTGCCGCTTGAAGCGGACTTGCCGGGGACCGGCAGCGGACGTGAAATGACCCATACCAAGGATGCGGACGGCAATACGTTAAAAGTCACGAGAACACGGATCACGGTTGCCGGCTCCGTTTTTGTGGTCTGCGAATTTGCCCGGCTCCATGGGACAAGGGCTGCAGAAGCGCATGAAAGCTTGAAAATCGGCCTGCCGGCTCCGCCGCTGGTCATTCACCAAAGCGAAGCGATGAACGCTTGTTTAATTTTGATCCGCCGCTGCCTGTCTTATAATCATTTTATTTTAACGGGGCCGGCCGGGGCCGAATCGGAGCTGATTGCCCGTTATATTCATTTCCACAAATTTCAGGGGAACGGTTTATATGCTTCTGTAAAAGCTTCCGATCTGCTCGGTCTCGAACCCGAAACGCTTGACGGCGATATCAAAACGATTCATGTCCATACGCTGCTGCCGTTGGATTCCGGGATGAAGGACAAGCTGTGGGAACGGCTGGAGCTGTTTAAACAAAAGGGGATTACCGTCGTTTTGCCGGTGATGGAGCAAGAAGCCCAGTGGGGCAACCGGATTTATGGGGATGGGATGATCCGCATTCATCTGCCGGCTTTGGCTCAGCGCAAAGAAGACTTGAAAGAGCTGGTTACGGCATTCCTAATGCATTTCAATCAAACGCTTGGCACTTCTGCCGTCCGCATTCATGAACAGGCGTTGTCTTTGCTGGCCGGTTATGCCTGGCCCGGGGATGTAGAGGAACTGAAGGCGCTGCTGCAGGAAGCTGTTTTAATGGAAAAAGGGTATGTGCTCGAAGCCCGGTTAATCGAGGAACTGCTGGCGCGCAAAGGTGCGCTGCCGGCCGGCTTGCGGTCCGATCTTTTGACCGGCTCCCTGGAGCACATCGAGAAGAAGATCATTGAGAAGGTGCTAGAAGAGGAAGGTTTTAATCAAACGAAGGCGGCCAAACGTTTGGACATTAACCGCTCCACCCTGTGGCGCAAGCTGAAGGGTTAATCCAGCTGACTGTTTAATAATGCAACAGTTTTGTGTTTATCTTATTTTTTAAACACAAAACTGTTGCGTTTTATTATGTATGCGTTTACTATAAGAACTGTAATCGGTTACAAGACAAATAAGTGTTTCAAATTACAACAACAAGGAGCGGTGCAACCATGAAAATCAAAGCGGCCATTGACAAAATCCCCGGCGGGATGATGTTGATTCCTTTGCTCATAGGGGCTATCATTCGTACATTTTTTCCATCCATCTTTGATTTGCCGGAATTTAAAAGCTCGTTTACGGGAGGACTTTTAACAGGGACCTCGGCTTTGCTGGCAGCATTTTATATTTGTTTAGGTTCCACGATTCGCTTTCAGGCCACCGGCTATATTTTGAAGAAAGGCGTGAGCCTCTGGGTCGGCAAAATCGGCACGACCTTTCTGATCGCTTTGCTGATCAAAGCCATTTTCCCGGATCAAAACAATCTCTTTCTGGGGTTGTCCGCTTTGGCGATCATAGCTGCTTTCTCCGATACAAACGGCGGCCTTTATATGGCGCTGATGGGACAGCTCGGACGAAAAGCCGAGGACGTTGCCGCTTATTCGATTATGTCGCTTGAATCCGGTCCTTTCTTCACCATGCTGATTCTGGGCGTTGCCGGACTGGCGAGCTTTCCGGTCCTGGCGTTTGTGTTCGCCATCCTGCCGCTGGTTCTCGGTATGATTCTCGGCAACCTGGACGAGAAAATGCGGGAATTTTTAAGCAAAGGACAGGAGGTCCTGATTCCGCTGTTTGCGCTGGCTATCGGCTCGGGCATTAACCTGACCAACGTGGTTAAAGCCGGTTTCTCCGGTGTACTGCTCGGGATTGGCGTCGTTGTGATTACCGGTGTAGTCCTGTTCCTCATCGACCGTTTGACCGGCGGAAACGGCGTAGCCGGCATTGCCGCTTCGTCTACCGCAGGGAATGCTTCAGCCGTGCCTATGGCCGTTGCAGCCGTATACACCGGCTACTCTGCCATTGCGGCTACAGCAACACTGCAGGTTACAGCTGCCGTTATCGTGACGGCCGTTCTGACGCCGCTGCTCACCACCTGGTTCGCTAAACGTGCCGAGCGGCGTAATGCAAGCGCTTAATCCTCTCAAGCCATCAATTTAGTTGTACTATAGAGAATGCAGTAAAATAAGGAAGTGGAGAACTCATGCGTAGTTTTTACATCATTGCGGACGATTTGACGGGGGCCAATGACGCCGGCGTACAGCTGTCGAAGATCGGCATTGCCTCAACCGTCTGGCTGGATTTTCAAGAAGGCGCTTTGGGATCAGCCGGAGACGTGGCGATTATCGATACCGACAGCCGGGCGGCGGAAGAGCGGGTCGCTTATGAACGAAGCAGCAAAGCGAGTTCGATTCTGCGGAGTCATGGCTACGAGCATGTTTATAAAAAAATGGACTCGACATTAAGAGGAAATGTCGCCGCCGAGCTGGCGGCTGTCGTGTCCGTTCATCAGCCTGAAGTTGTGGTGGTTGCGCCGGCATTTCCGAAAATGAACCGGCAAACCCTAAACGGATATCAATACGTAAACGGCCGGCTTGTTTCGGAGACGGAGTTCGGACGGGATCCGAAAACGCCGGTCACGGACAGCAGCATCCCTAATTTGTTTAAGGGTTATGTAGACGCTAACCGGATTTGTCTGATCAGCCAAACGGAATTGGCGGATTCGCCGAAACAGACGAAACGCAAAATTCTGGAGCTGGCTGCTGAAGGCCCGGCCTGGTTCATCTGCGACGCTTCCACAGACGCCGATTTGGAGGCGGTCGCCCGGCTGTTTGCCCAAACCGGCAAACGGACGGTATGGGCCGGATCGGCCGGCTTGATCGAGCAGCTGCCGGCTGCGCTGAACTTGAAGCAAACGTTCAGCGGCCAGCCGGACAAGCTGAACATTGCCCGGACGCTGACGGTTTCCGCCAGCTTGTCCCAGGTGACCAGACGGCAGCTCGAGAAAGCACGGGCGCTGCCGGACGTTTTTTTCCTGGAGATGAATCCGGCGGATTTGATCCGGCAAACCTACGAGGTACAGGATATGGTTCGTACGTTCGCTGGGAATGCGCATAACAGGCATTTCGTGCTGTTCGTGGATCCGTCAGCGGAGAACCGGGAGGCGACCAAAAAGCTGGAAGCGGAGCTTTCCATGAATAAAACGGAAATCAGCGAAGCGATCTCCAGGGAGCTGGGCACGATTGCCCGGGCGATTCTGCAGTCTTTTCCGGATATCAACGGGCTGGTGCTGACGGGAGGAGACACGGCCAAGGCTGTCTGCAACCGGCTGGGCATGACCCGGCTGCGGCTGTACTCCGAGGTGGAGCCCGGACTGCCGCTTGGCAAAATGAGCGACGCATCTTCGTCCCGGGACTATTGGACCGTCACGAAAGCAGGCGCTTTCGGCAGCGAAAATTCTTTGGCGAATGTATTAAGTTATATGAACGGAAAGGATGAATGAACATGAATCAAATCAAACCAATCGTCGGAATCACTATGGGGGACGGAGCGGGCGTAGGACCCGAGATTATTTTAAAAAGTCTGGGCGATCCGGAGATTTATGATCTCTGCCGTCCTGTTGTTATTGGCGACAGCAAAATTTTGAACCGGGCCAAAGCTTTTGTCCACAGCGATTTAAAAGTCGAAACCATTCAAGAGGAGCAAATTGCCGATCTCCCGTATTCCTTCGGGACAGTCTATTGCCTCGATCTGAACCTGCTGAGCGAAGACCTGCCCATCGGCCAGGTGTCGGCGGAAGCCGGCCATGCCGCGTTTGAATATTTGGCCAAAGCAATCGATCTGGCGAACAAAAAGGCAATCGACGCCATCTGCACGGCTCCGCTGAACAAGGAGGCCCTCCATAAAGGCGGGCACAAATATCCGGGCCATACGGAAATTCTGGCCGATTTGACCGGCACAGACGAGTTTTCCATGATGCTGTCCGCGCCTAAACTGAAAGTCATCCACGTCACAACCCATGTCGGAATCATCGACGCTGTGAAAATGATTAACCCGGAACGCGTCTACCGGGTGATCCGGCTGGCCCATGACACGCTGGTCAAATCGGGCATCGAAAATCCGAAAATCGCCGTTTGCGGCATCAACCCGCATGCGGGCGAAAACGGACTGTTCGGCTATGGCGAAGAAGAAGAAAAGGTAGTACCGGCCGTGAACAAGGCGCAGGGCGAAGGGATCAACGTGGTTGGCCCGCTGCCTGCGGATACGCTGTTCTTCCGTACGGTCCGCGGCGATTTCGATATCGTGGTCGCGATGTATCATGACCAGGGACATGGTCCCGTCAAGGTGCTTGGCCTCGATGCGGGCGTCAATATTACGGTCGGCCTGCCGATCATCCG
The DNA here is from genome assembly GCF_002240225.1 of Paenibacillus physcomitrellae. Classification (NCBI taxonomy): domain Bacteria; kingdom Bacillati; phylum Bacillota; class Bacilli; order Caryophanales; family Paenibacillaceae; genus Paenibacillus; species Paenibacillus physcomitrellae. The sequence continues at coordinate 4,295,010 of NZ_CP022584.1, forward strand.
CACCAGCGTCGATCACGGCACCGCGTTCGATATTGCCGGCAAAGGCATCGTGGAAGAAAAAAGCATGACCGAAGCGATCCGCCAGGCCGTCGAGCTGGCTCCAAAAAGAAAATAAGCTGGCGGAAGACGCTGGTGTAACGAAGCGAGAGGTAAGGGTTCTTAAGCAGCGACATTTGATACTTTGCAACAATGGTACCGGAAGATGACTCCTTATGATAAGGGGTCATCTTTTTTAGGTCGAAGGTATTCCTCTAGTGGGGTTACCCGTTTCGCTTCGCCTAACGGCTAAGCGATAACGGTATAACCGCATAACCGCATAACCGCATAACCGCATGACTAACCACGCAGTTCGAGTTCCGCCAGCAGCTTACGCATCCTTTGCGGAATTTCCATCCGCAGCTGTTCCCATGGAATGAACATGTCTGGAGTCCACTCGAAGGGAGCGTACGCAAAGGCAGGCCGGAACGTGAAGGCTCGCAAATGATTTTCAGCCAAACGGTCCGAGAGATCGTTGAGTTCGAATTCACCACGGAATAAATCCGGCTCCAGCACGCCGCCAGTGCCTGCTTCTTCCATGCAGGAGCTTCTTGCATCGGGCAGCAGCAGAAAAACTTCAGGCAGCGGCGACATGGCATGTTTACCCGGCTGAACAAACACCTGCACCTGCCCGCTGTCCGTCAGATTGCTTCTATCCGGCAAAAGTCCCACCAAATAACGGCCATGGAAGCTGACTTCACAGGATACAACCTCCCCATCATGGCCGACATAGATCCAAACGTGCTCCAGATCATAAAGATGCTGAATATCGTAATCCCAAAACAGCGCGTATTCGATGACGAACTGAACCCGCTTCTGATCCACTTCGATCGTTCTGGCAAAAGACGGAGAGGGACCGGACTGCTCGAATATCGTAACCCCGGCCCGAATCAGCTGGAAAGGTTCCTTGAGGTCCATGAGCAGCCTGGGCGCGGATTTCAAAACGATGTCCCAATGAGGACTTCTGCTGGTTTCGTTCATGGTAATATCATTTATCCTCCTAAAAAGCCGAACTCACAAATGCACGCCGGTCATGTATGCGCAGCGATCATGCAGATACACCAGTCATATGTGGAGACGGCAATAAAAATGAAATCTCCTGATTATCAGTATAAAGGTACAGGTAGGGAGTACGGTTAATAGAGATGCAGAGATTTGTAAAAAAACGTCTGCTTTATGGGCAAAGTGGTTGCTGGCTTATGTTTCTGATATTATACATGTGATATGGATCAGTATCGGAGGGGAAAGTGGGATGAAGGAGCAGCGCAGCGAAACCAAACGGAAGAACCTGCTGTATCGGCAGGTAGCAGATAAAGTCAGGGCCGATATAGCGGCCAAAGGAATGCGGCCCCATGAGCCTGTTCTCTCGGAAGGTGAACTGGCCAAGCTTTACGGCGTAAGCCGGATGACGGCCAAGCTGGCGCTTGAGCTGCTGGTCAGAGAAGGGCTGGTCTACAGACTGGCACGCAGGGGCACCTTCGTGTCGGGGCAGACAGACCGTCTTGAACGAAAAGCCGGCAGTCCTGAAGGGAACCAAGAAGCGGCCCTGCCGCAAGCGCCGGGAAGGCAGCTGACGATCAGGCCGGAGCAGAAGCGGGTGGCGCTGGTGTTCCCCAACCTGGATGAATATACAGCCCGAATTATTGGCGCCGCTGAAGCCGAGGCGAGAGAAGCCGGTTATCAGGTGCTGATCCGGGTATCCAGAGATAAAGACGATGAAAGTGAATGTCTGCAGGAGCTGCAGGAGGCTGGGGTTGACGGGATCATTCTTTATCCGAGAGGCCGCAAAACCTGCAGCGAAAAGGTGCTTCAGCTGTATCTGGCAAATTACCCGATCGTTGTGATTGACCGGATTTTCCGGGAGGTTCGAATTGACTGTGTGTACCACGATCATTATCAGGGGACCTACCAGTTGACGGAATATTTGATTGGCAAAGGGCACCGGGAGATCGGCTACGTGTCGATGGCTTTCGACGGAGTGACGAGCCGTGAGGATCGTTATAGAGGGTACCTGCAGGCGATGCTGGATCATGACTTGTCGATCAACAGCCATAGCATCTTTCTACATTGCGGAGAGGAATACATGGACAACTTGACCGCGCTGAATCCACAGCTGCAGGCTTTTCTGGAAGGGAGCCCCGGCCTAACGGCCGTGCTTTGTGCCGACGATTATTTGGCAACCTCCTGTTTATATACGGCGTTTCATATGAGCAGGTCGGTGCCGGATCAGCTGTCTATCGCCGGTTTCTCCGATATCCAGCTGGCCAGCCTGCTTCCCGTCCCGCTAACGACAGTACGTCAAACGACCGACCAGCTGGGGCAAGCCGCAGTCAAGCTATTGGTCAAACGGATCAATAATTCCCGGGAAAACCCAATTACGATAAAAGTTAACACTTCGCTTGTGGAACGCGGTTCTGTCAAACAAATGTCAACGGATTATAATGTGCATATATAAAAAATATCAGATGCCTCCCTCCTTTTATTGAACCGGATCCTAACGAGATTGCGGTTGAAGTAAATAAGGGGAGGCTTTTTTACATGGATTTTATAGTTTTTAATTTAATATTTTCCCCTATTTTGATTTACAAAATTAATGTTACAAAACGATTGAATATATCAGTGACATAGATTATCGTCTTTGGATGGAAGGGGTAATTTTCCAAATATCAGGAGATGGAGGGATAACAAACATCGTGAAACCTACAGGAAATTTGACAATGCTTATTCGCAGAGGGGAATGGAGCGGATCTATCTTCCAGGAAGTTCGTCGCATCCGGAAAGCCAGGCAGGCCAAGATCTGGATATTGGCTTTACTGGTTGGTATTTTGACCGTTTCCGGCTTGGGGCTGCCAGGCGCCAGCCTTGCTGGAGCGGAATCCGAGGAAGGGTTCGGGTTCGGAGCTGATAACAGTGATGCGGCCCGCTTGTCTGCCAGCTATGCTTCCCATTTGCCGGTGACGGTTTATGACAATTCGCCTTATGGAGGCAAAGAGCAGGCTTTTGACATTGGCAGTTATGACTGGGACGTGATCAATGCCGGAGTAGGAAACGATAAGATTTCCTCCCTGCGGGTTGCACCGGGCTACAAGGTTACCCTGTACAAGGATGCCGGTTTCTCCGGAGCAACCAAAGTTTTTACTGCTGATGTTATGTACGTCGATGACTTTAACGATCAGGCAAGCAGTCTGAAGGTCGAAGCCATTACACCGCTTGATGCCACAAGCTTCGCCGTACCGGGCAACGCCTACACGGACATGTCCAAACGCAGTGTGCTCGAATCATTTGCTCCTAAAATCTGGTTTGCGCAAGGCGAAGTTTATTTTCCATCCTCCGTGGAGTACACGTTCCCTTATGTGGAACGCTACCTCAATCCTAACTCCGGGAATTACGAATTCAGAACCAAAGAAGCTTTGAACCCTTACAACAAGAAGCTCCCTTATTTCAATGGCGACCTGCAAAATGCGCCCATCTACGCCTTTTGGGTCGAGAAAGATTACAACAATGTTGATTTAGTTTACTTCCAGTTCTCCCCATACGATCTGGGCAAAACCGTGCTCGGCAGTGAATTTGGCGACCATGTGGGCGACTTTGAACGCGTAACGGTCCGCTTAGCCAAGTTCGTCTACAACGGCCAGAACTATTTGAAGCCAGTTCAAGTGTTCTACGGCTATCATTCTTCCGGTATTACTTACCGCTGGGATGAAGTGGACAAGATCGGCGGCACACATCCGGTTGCTTACTCGGCCTTTGGTTCCCACGGCATGTGGAAAGACCCGGGCAATCATGTGTATCAGGATATCGTGATCGCCAAGCTGACCGACGTAACGAATCAGGGAACGTCTTGGGATACGTGGAACCGGGTACAGGCATTTGAATACTTCCCGAATGCATCGACCGGTGTAGGTCTTGGCAATCCATGGCCAACCTGGCTGAACAAAGATTATACCAATCCGAACAGCGGTGCGGTATACCGGTTCGGCAATCCGGCGCAGGGCTCCGTCTTTGGACAGCCGCTGCTGGCGGACGGCCCAACGGGACCTCAGGAGAAAACAGCCCTGACAAGCGATACAATTTTAGATTAAAAACGTTTTAAACCTCTTTGGCCGTGTTTCTAAACTAATTTTTTTCTAACCGATTCTCATTGATTTCCAAATAAAACTTCTTTATTTCAAATTAGAGACTGGAGAGACAAAAGTGGGAAAAAAATCGATCTGGAGCCTTGCAGTTGTAGTTGCCGTAGTGCTGGTAGTTGTCATTTTATTCGTCAATGGCAACAAAGATCGTCAAGCCAAGACGTCTGCAGCGCCGGCAGAGTCTCAGGCGCCGTCAGCCAATACGGCTGCCAATAATACTTCTTCGTCAGGGGGCGGCCTGAAGGAAGCCCCGATGCTGGCAGAGAAAGTTAAGGCGGGATCACTGCCGCCGGTAGAAGAACGTATGCCGGCTGCAGATGACATTATGGTTGAGCCAACTTACGAGGAAATCGGTAAATACGGCGGTGAATGGCGTTATCCTTGGAACGGTCCCGACGATAAATGGGGCATTGAGATGGTGACGGAAGAGCCGTTGTTCCGCTTCAAGCAGGATGGCTCCGGCAGCGTTGAGCCCAACGTGGCCAAAAGCTACGATGTGAACGAGGACTCTACTGAATTCACGATCCATCTTCGGGAAGGCATGAAATGGTCGGACGGCGTTCCGTTTACGGCCGATGATGTTATTTTCTACTGGGAGCATATGCTGATTCCTGAAACCTTCGGCAAGGCGCTGTACGACTGCTATTATTCGGTGAATCCGGAGACGGGCGAGAAGGAAAGAGCCGAGGTGACCAAAGTCGACGACTACACGGTCAAAGTGGTGTTCAAGCATCCAAGTGTGCAATTCCTGGAGCGGCTGGCGATCGACAACAAGTGGTTCTTCGCACCGGCTCATTATTACAAAACGATCCTTCCGGAATTCATCGGCGAGGACAAAGCGCTTGAGGTTGCCAAGCAGTACGGTTTTGAGGATACGCAAAATCTGGGTGTGTGGACGGGCTATTATTACTGGCTGTATCCGCAGCGCCCAACACTCCGCCCTTGGGTTGCAACGAACGATGCCAACAGCGATCGCTTCATTATGGAGCGCAACCCGTATTACTTCAAAACCGATGCAGAAGGACAACAGCTTCCTTATATCGACCGCATCGTGCTGACGAAAACGCAGGACCCAAGCCACAAGCTGCTGGATATGCTGGCCGGCAACGTGGAAGTAGCCCAGTTTGATTTCAAGGATTTCACCGTACTCAAGGAAAATGAACAAAAAGGCGGATACCGCGTTATCCCTTGGTCGACGCCAAACTGGTCCAGTACAGGCATTGAGCTGAACCAGACAACCGAGGATCCGAAGCTCCGCGCATTGTTCCAGGACATTCGCTTCCGCGAAGCACTTTCGGTAGCAGTGGATCGCAAGGAAGTTTCCGAGATCATTACAAGCGGCATGGGCGAACCGGCTCAAGCTTCCGTACCGGAAGGCCTGCCAGGCTTTCAGGATGGCTGGAACAAGCAGTGGACGGAGTACGATACAACCCGCGCTTCACAGTTGTTTGATGAAATCGGCCTGAAATGGGATAGCGCTCATAAGTACAGAACCTTTGCCGACGGTTCCCCTCTGTCCATTTTGTTCTATGAGGAAAAAAGCGCCGACAACGAGCAGTTTATCGAACTGGTTCGCAAATATTACGAAAGCGTCGGTATTAAAACCGAGCTCAAAATCGTGGACCAAGGCAGCTTCTTTGATCTGAAGTACGCCAACAAAATTCCGGCAACGTTCAAGACGGTCAGCGTCGTAGACGTTTCGCTCAGACCGGACGAGCTTGTTCCTCTGCGCGTTATTACTCCTTGGTTTGGCCACTATGGCTTGTACAACTCTTCCGGAGGCAAAGAAGGCGTGAAACCGGAAGGGGATGTAGCCAAGATCATGGAATTCTGGGACAAAATCAAGGCAGCGAAGACAAGAGAGGAAATTACGCAGTACAGCAACGAGATTATTAAGCTGCATCAGAAGAACCAGTGGGTGATTGGTTACACAGGCCCGACTCCTGTTCTGACCGTTGTCAAAAACAATGTGAAGAACGTGCCGGCCCTTGTTAACAGCGATGAGTTCAGAGGACTTGGCTTCGCTCATCCGGATCAATTTTTTATCGAATAGTATACGAACAATATACGAATCTGCTTATCAACGGGGAAGTTTCTTCCCCGTTGATCTTGCATGATGAAGAGGGGAACTGCATGTGGTAGGTTACATAACTCGCAGGCTGCTTACGATGATTCCGGTCGTGCTGCTGATATCGATCATCGTCTTTTTTATCATCCAGCTGCCTCCCGGCGATTTCATCAGCACTTATGCAGCCAAGATGACGACAAGCGGCGAAATCATGGACGATGCGGCGCTGCTAAAGCTGCGGGAAGCGTATGGTCTGGACCAGAGCTGGTATATGCAGTATTTCAAGTGGATCTGGGGGATGGTGACTCAAGGCGATTTCGGCTATTCGCTGAACTATAACCGTCCGGTGGCTTCGATCATCAGCCAATATATGGGCTTTACGATCGTTGTGTCCGTGATTTCTATGTTGTTTACTTATGCACTTTCTATTCCTATTGGGATTTACAGTGCCGTCCGGCAGTATTCGGTCGGCGATTATATCTTTACGGCTATCGGCTTTATCGGCATGGCTACGCCTAATTTCCTGCTGGCGATTATCCTTATGTATTTCTCCTATGTCTATGTCGGCGACCCGATGCTGGGACTGTTCTCGCCGGAGTTTGCAGATCAGGCTTGGTCCTATGAGAAATTCAAGGACTTTCTTAAACATATGATCATTCCCGTAATCGTGATCGGCACGGGCAGCACCTGCGATCTGATCCGTGTCATGCGGGCGCAGATGCTGGATGAAATGGACAAGCCTTATATGCTTACCGCAAGGGCCAAGGGATTGTCCGAAGCGCGGATTATTTTCAAATATCCGGTTCGCGCCGCCATCAATCCGATCGTCAGTACGATAGGATGGTCGCTGACTTCCATTTTTACGGGGGCGACTATTACGGCGATCGTGCTGAACCTGCCGGTACAGGGACCAGTCATGTATCAGGCGCTGCTGTCTCAGGATATGTATTTGGCGGGTACCTGGCTGCTGTTTATGGCCGCTTGTATTGTGCTGGGTACGCTCATATCGGATATTTTGCTGGTGTGGCTTGACCCCCGAATCCGGATGCAAAGAAAAGGAATGTGATCGATGTATACACAGATGAAAAAGAATTCCGGTTTATGGTCCAGACTATTTTCGGTCAAGAGAGAGGAAGACACTTATTACGCGGAATCGCACCTCCGCCTCATGTTCCGCAAGCTGATGCGGCACAAGCTGGCACGGATCAGTTTGATTGTGCTGGCTTTGATGTATTTGCTGGCCCTATTCGGCAGCTTTGTTGCTCCGCAGGGACTGGACAACTATGACAGCGAGCATCTGAACAGCCGTCCATCGAAGCTGCATTTTGTGGATGCAGACGGGAAATTTCACCTCCAGCCGTTTGTCTACGGCCTTAAATCGGAGCGTGATCCGGTTACTCTGCGCAAAAGGTTTGTGGAGGACCCCGCCGAAAGGTATCCATTGAAATTTTTTGTAACGGGAACGGAATATAAATTTTTGGGCCTGATCCCCGGCAATTTGCATTTATTCGGTGTGGAAAGCCCGGGACGCCTGTTTATCTTCGGCACGGACGACATGGGACGGGACCTGTTCTCCCGAATCGTGCTCGGCAGCCAGGTATCCTTAACGATACCGCTTGTCGGCGTCTCGATCAGTTTTGTGTTGGGGCTGCTGCTGGGCGGTATTTCCGGCTATTTTGGCGGCATCGTCGACAGTATTGTGCAGCGTGTTATTGAAATCATACGGTCTTTCCCGACCCTGCCGCTCTGGATGGCGCTTTCGGCGGCTATACCGGCACGGATTCCGGTCGTGCAGATGTTTTTCTATATTACGATTATTATGGCCTTTATCGAATGGACGGGACTCGCCCGGGTGGTACGCAGCCGATTCATATCGCTTCGGAATGAGGATTATGTGATGGCGGCGAAAATTTCCGGTGTCAGCAATGCGCGGATTATCTTTGTCCATCTGGTGCCGGGATTTATGAGTTATCTGGTTGTGGCGATGACGCTGGCGGTTCCGGCAATGATTATCGGCGAAACGGCGATCAGCTTTCTCGGGCTGGGCATTCGTTCCCCGGCTGCAAGCTGGGGTGTGCTGATGCAGGAGGCGCAAAAGATGGAAAACGTGGCGCTTTATCCTTGGAAACTGATTCCGCTTGGCTTCGTCATATCTACGGTACTCGCTTTTAACTTTCTGGGCGATGGTTTGCGCGATGCGGCCGACCCTTATAAATAAGGTTGTAAAAAGATGACCCGTCAGAGTAAAGATGAGCAAGGCTGAAATAATCAGGCAGACAGTGAGGTTGAGGAGATGACAATGACGAAAACGGCGCCAGAGAAGACCGGGCAGGCTGAGGATGAGATTCGGAAACCAGAGCCGGCTCCGGATCAGACGGTGCTCCGGGTAGAGAATCTGAAGGTTCGTTTTCCGGTGGAACGCGGCCTGTTGAAGGCGGTAAACGGGGTCAGCTTTCAGGTGTCCAAAGGCAAAACACTGGGCATCGTCGGGGAGTCGGGCTGCGGCAAAAGCATTACGGGCAAAGCGATCCTCGGCATTCAGCCCAAAAAAACGAAGGTCTCCGGCTCGGTTTGGCTGGGCGATACCGATTTGCTGAAGCTGAAGCCGGACGGCAGGGAAATCCGCGCTATCCGCGGCAGCAAAATCGCGATGATTTTTCAGGAGCCTATGGCGGCTTTTTCCCCGCTGTACACGGTGGGCAATCAAATCATGGAATCGATCCTGCTTCACCGGACCCGAAACAAAAGAGAAGCGCTTGAGCTGACGATCGATATGCTGAGAAGAGTGGGTATCGCCAATCCCGAGAAACGTTTCTATCAGTATCCCCATGAATTCTCCGGGGGAATGATGCAGCGGGCGATGATTGCGATGGCGTTGTCCTGTGATCCGGAGGTGCTGATTGCAGACGAACCGACAACGGCGCTTGACGTGACGATTCAGGCCCAGGTGCTCGCCTTGATGAAGGAGCTGCAGCAGCAGTTCGGGATGGCTATCCTGTTTATTACGCACGATTTGGGCATCGTAGCGGAAATGTGCGACGAGGTTGCTGTGATGTATTTGGGAAAAGTAGTGGAACAAGCGCCGGTCCGGGAGATTTACCGGAATCCAAAACATCCGTATACCCAAGGGCTGCTGCGCTCGATTCCATCCCTGGACCGCACTGTTGAGCGGCTGGAATCCATTGAAGGCACAGTGCCTGTGCCGCTGAATATGCCGCCGATGTGCGGCTTCTATGAACGGTGCAGCCAGCGGATTCCCGGCGTATGCAACGTGCAGAATCCGGAAGCTGTGCAGCTATCGGACCGTCATACGGCAAGCTGCTTCCTTTATGGGCCGGAAGCAAGCGGAGGGGAAGAGAGGAGGAATGAACATGTCGTTAATGCCTGAGCAAACGCTTGAACAAAGGCTAGATCAAAAGCCCGGGCATGGGATGCCCGAGCAAATGCTTGAGCAGCCGATCATGGATGTCGTTAATCTGGTCAAAGAGTATGACGGCGACGGCGGAGGCAGAAGCCTTAAACGTGTAGCGGCGCCTGTACGAGCCGTGGCCGATGTTTCTTTTTCTATCCGGCGTGCGGAAACGCTGAGTCTTGTCGGTGAATCGGGCTGCGGCAAAACAACGCTGGGCCGCTGTCTGGTTCGCGGGATCGAGCCGACCTCCGGCCAGGTGAATTATCGGATGGAAGACGGGCGCAGCATCGATTTCCTGAAGGCAACCAAACAGGAATATAAGGCGATTCGCCCGGGCATTCAGATGATTTTTCAGGACCCCTACTCTTCGCTTAATCCGAGAATGACCGTGTACGAAATTATCAGCGAGCCGCTGCGGGCCTTCGGCGGACTCAGCAAAGCAGAGATTGACGAGCGAGTCCGGACGATCGCCGGGCAAACCGGGCTGGATCCCAGCTTTTTGAAGAGGTATCCGCATGCTTTCTCCGGCGGACAGCGGCAGAGGATCGGCATTGCCCGCGCACTTGTCACCCGGCCTAAAGTCGTGGTGTGCGACGAGGCGGTATCCGCGCTGGACGTGTCGGTTCAGGCGCAGATTATCAACCTGCTTAAAGATCTGCAGCAGCAGTATGAGATGACGTATTTGTTCATTTCGCATGACCTTTCGGTCGTCAAGCATATTTCAGATCGGATTGCCGTTATGTATTTGGGGAAAATCATCGAGCTGTCAGATGCGAAAGCCTTGTTCCGCCAGCCGCTGCATCCTTATACGGAAGCGCTGATCTCTTCAGCTCCCCGGCCTGATCCGGAGGTGAAGAAGGAACGGATTATTTTGCAGGGGGAGGTGCCAAATCCGGCTAGTCCGCCTTCCGGATGCCGGTTCCATCCCCGCTGCGCTTACCGGACCTCGCTCTGCGAGCAGACAGAGCCGGAGCTGCGCGCTATGAAGGACGGCCGTCTGGTCGCCTGCCATTATGCTGAGGAATTGAACCTGCAGGGCGTTTCGGCTTTCGGGCCGGGAGCTTCCTTGGAATCCTCCAGAAATTCGGCTTCGGTGCAACAGGAGCTGGCAAGTCTCGTATAGAATAAGATTCTAAGGATTCATAATACAGGACATAAACAAAGGAGATCGGCATGGACAAGAAACAGCTTGTTATTTTTCTGGATAGCGGAGATACGATCATTGACGAGTCTACGGAAGTAAGGAATGACGAAGGTATCGTAGTCAGTGCGCACGTGATTCCCGGTGCGGACACGATGGTCAAGACGCTTTACGAACGGGGTTATACGCTCGTGCTGGTAGCGGACGGGGATACGCAGTCTTTCTATAACGTCATGAAGCAAAACGGATTATTCGACTATTTTACGGCTTTGATTATTTCCGATAGTATCAAGGCAACCAAGCCGAGTCCCCGCATGTTTAAGGCAGCGGCGGGTGCGGTAGAGCTGACTGAGCAGGATTACGGGCGGATTATCATGGTTGGCAACAACCTGAGCCGTGATGTTAAAGGAGCAAATGCGCTGGGCATCACCAGCGTTTTTCAGAGCTGGACCCCGCGTTATCCGCATGAACCTGCCGACGAAACTGAGCGGCCCGACTATATCATTTTGGAGCCGCTGGAGCTGCTGGAATTGGCTGACCGTCTGAATGAACAGCTGGAGGCGGAGCTGCAAATCCGCGGCTGAAAGGCTGGGTGGCTGAATGGTGGAATAGATGGATTCTGAAGTCTAGATTCTACAGCACGAACCCAAAGGTTTTTATGAGAATAAATAACTGTATGCCCCGCGTCGGAATGTTTCCGGTTCGGGGTTTGTTTTATCTCTCGAACTTATTGTAAATTAGAAGGGAAAATGACTGTATATTATTGGGAAATGGGAGGAGTTTGGAGATGGCGCAAGTCAGTTTTGATCTGAGCGGCAAAGTTGCAATCGTGACTGGAGCAGGCAGGGGAATTGGAAGAGTACTTGCGGAAGGTCTGGCGTTTGCGGGAGCGGATGTGGTCCTGACGGCAAGAACGGAAGTGGAAGTGGTTCAGGCTGCTGACGAAATCCGACAGGCGACAGGCCGGAAGACGCTTGGCCTTTCTTGTGACGTGACGGATAAACAGGCCGTAGATTCCGTTGTCCAGCGGGTGGTTGAGGAATTTGGCCATATTGATATTCTTGTGAACAATGCCGGGACGACCATTCGCAAGACCGCCTTTGAATTTGGTGAAGAAGAGTGGGATTTTATTTTCGACACGAACCTTAAATCGATTTTCTTTATCTCCCAGGCGGTTGGAAGGCATATGGTTGAACAACAATACGGCCGTATGGTTAACATCTCCTCCGCTGCCTCGGAAATGACCCTCTCATTCTCAACGGCCTACGGCCCGAGCAAAGCGGGTGTCGTCCAGCTGACGAGGCAGCTGGCGACGGAATGGGCCAAATTCGGCGTAACGGTTAATGCCGTCAGCCCGTGGTTTTTCAGAACGCCGCTCACTTATGAAAATCTGGACAAGCCTGAAGTGAAGCAGGTCATTGAACAGCGGACGCCAATGGGCCGATATGGGGAAGTGATCGAGCTTGTATCTCCGGTTCTGTTCTTCTGCTCGGATGCCTCCAGTTATGTAACCGGTCAAAATTTGCTGGTTGACGGCGGCGCCTCTCATTTTGCTTTCTAAATGGATTCAATTGCGGCTATGTCTCACTTAATCAATTAATCCGAGGCGGATGAGGTTGGCGGTAACCGGACGTTTTCCGATTTCGCGTTTCCGAATGGCACAGGTCCGAGAAAGACCCTCTCAGAAAATGGCTGGCTGCGGAATCGGTTTGTCCGTGCCGCCGCCGGCATGGAACGTCCGCATATCCTGCAGTGGGGAAAGCCCGAACAACCTTTATATTCACGGCTGGAGCCAGATACCGGGCAGCCGGCTGTCCGAGGAGATCCGTAGGAGTTTTTCAAAGCTATAGAGAAAAGCCCGCTTTTAGCGCGGGCTTTTTTTTGTGTTTTATTTATATGAATTTCAATATGCATATCTTCTTTCGGGATGCCGGGAGGGTACGCTTTGATTCAACCCAACTCAACTCTACTCAACTCAATCCCATCCAATTACCCGCCTCTTTCTTCACGGCGCTCAGCCTAAAATATCCTTCAGTGCCGCGCTGAAAACTTCGTTTTCTTCCTGGGTTCCCACAGAAACCCGGATATGTCGGGGCAGATTCCAGATGCCGCCATACCGGACGATTACACCTCGTGACAGCAGCTCTTCATACACCCTTTTCGCCTCTGCTCCAATTTCCACAAGCACAAAATTGCTCATGCTGTCGATATAAGACAGCTCCAAACTTTGAAAGGCGTGATACAGCTGAAGCTTGCCATAGGCATTAACCGCAAGCGTCTTGTGCATATGATCTTCGTCCCCTAAGGCGGCTTCGGCGGCTGCCTGGGCCAGCATATTGACATTAAAAGGTTCTTTAACCTTGGATATCTGCTGAATAATCGCTTCTGGAGCAATGCCGTATCCGACCCTTAGACCAGCCAAACCATATATTTTGGAAAAAGTCTGCAGTACGATCAGCGGGTATCCGGCTCTGACGAACTCAAGGCCGTTCGTGTAATCCGGCGCCTCTGCGAATTGGCTGTAAGCAGCGTCCAGCAGGACAACAACATGATCAGGAAGTATGTCCAGCAAGTGATGCAGCACTTTGGCCGGGATATAAGTCCCGGTCGGGTTATTGGGTGAGCAGAGGCACAGCAGCCGGGTACGAGGCGTCACCGCTCCGATGATGGCGTCCATGTCAAACTGGAAGTCTTTATCCAGCGGCACCGAAATGACGGATGCCCCCATCAGGTGGGCTCCAAATTCGTATTCGCTGAAAGACGGGCTGCAGATGATCATTTCGTCTTCCGGGTCCAGGAAGGTTTCGGCAATCAGGGTAATCAGCTCGTCTCCCCCGTTGCTTACGAGAAACTGGCCCGGGTTCATTTCATATTTGTCGGCCAAAGCCTGTCGCAGCCGGGAGGCCCCGGCATCCGGATAACGATGGATATCCGGCAGCAGGAGGGAGATGGCTTCCATCGCTTTGGGCGACGGGCCCAGCGGATTCTCGTTGGAAGCGAGTTTCGTGACACTCGATAATCCACGCTCCGCCTGCAGCTCCCAAATCGGCTTGCCCGGCGAATAGGGAGTGATTTTGTGCAAGGCGCAGCGCGCTTTGACGTTACTTCTATTGTTCATGTTTGATTCCTCACTTTGCCTGTTGGATTAACGATTCGCGAAGCAGATAAACGGCTTAAATATACCGCTGTTCGGCTCTCTTGTAACCAGCCATTTGGTCGGAATTTCGAGCGGTCCGCTGCAAAGTTTAGAATCGGTTGGTCAAAAAAAATCAAGAATGGATGGTTACGCGGGAACGGGTACCCGGTATATTCGATTTTGGCTTAAGACAAGACCTGAGCCTTGACCCGGCAAGCCGTCTATTGACAGCCATACCGTCTATTGACAGCCATACCGTCTATTAACAACCATAAACTTTTTACCGAAAGGACGGATGCAACATGGATCATCAAACCACACCGCTGCTGACCGCCCTGCGGAGGCATGCTGCAGAAGAACCCGTGCAGTTCCACATCCCCGGCCATAAAAAAGGGAGAGGTGCCGATCCGGAGTTTCGGGCTTTTGTAGGCGACAATGTTTTATCCATTGACCTGATTAATATTGCGCCGCTTGATGATCTTCACCAGCCGGCGGGGGTTATTCGCGAGGCGGAGGCGTTAGCCGCGGATGCCTTTGGTGCGGATGATACGCTCTTTTCGGTGCAGGGAACGACGGGAGCCATCATGACTATGATCATGGCTGCCTGTTCCCCGGGGGACAAAATCATCCTGCCGCGCAATGCGCATAAGTCCATTTTATCCGCCGTCATTTTTGCCGGGGCGCTGCCCGTCTGGGTAGATCCGGCCAAGGACCGGCGGCTTGGCATCGAGCATGGCGTAACGATGGATTCAATCCGGGAGGCTGTAAGCCTTCATCCGGACGCCAAAGCCGTTTTAATCATCAACCCGACGTATTACGGCACAAGCATAGATTTGCGGCAGGCGGTGGAGTTCATTCACAGCCGCGGTCTTTTGGCCCTCGTGGATGAAGCGCACGGCACGCTTTTACACTGCCATGAACGGCTGCCGATGTCGGCCATGCAGGCAGGCGCGGACATGGCCGCCTCCAGCGTCCATAAACTCGGCGGTTCCCTGACGCAAAGCTCCGTGCTTAACGTGAAAGGCGGACGGGTGGATATCAGGCGGGTCCGTTCCTTTATGAGCATGCTGACGACGACATCGACCTCCTATATCCTGCTGGCTTCACTGGATGCAGCCCGAAGACAGCTTGCTCTGAATGGGCGAGCTTTGGCGGAAGAAACCATCCGGTTAGCCGTGGAAACCCGCAGGCAGATTAATGAAATCCCGGGGCTTTACTGCTTTGGCGATGAAATTTGCGAGCAGCCCGGCGTGTTCCACTACGATCCGACTAAACTTTGCATCCATCTGGAGCTGGGCATTACCGGATTTGCAGCCGAACAGTGGCTGAGAGAAACGCACAACATCGAGGTGGAGCTCAGCGATCTGACAAACCTGCTTTGTTTGGTTACCTTGGGGGACACCAAACGGGAGACCGGGCTGCTTATTCAAGCTCTGCGGCATTTATCGGACACGTTTTTCAGGCCGGAAGCCGGAAGTATTGCTCCGAACGGAGCTTCGAGTCCACCGGTGCCCGGTGCAGTCAGTCTCCCTGCGGCAGGCCAGTTTGCGATGCCGCCCAGAGAAGCTTTCTATGCGTTATCGGAAAGCGTGGAGCTGCTCGGCTCCTGCGGCCGGACAGCGGCCGAGTTTCTATACGTGTATCCGCCGGGCATTCCGATTGTCATGCCGGGCCAAACGATAACGGCGGAGGCGCTGGATTATATCGTAAAGCACCTTGAGGCCGGACTGCCGGTGAAAGGGCCGGAAGATCCCGCTGTTCAAAGGCTGCGGGTCGTTGCGGCCGAGGAGGCTTGCCTCGTCTAAGGAGCCCGGCTCTGTTTCAGGGCCGGACCGACTGTTTCTATATCACATAGTTAAAGGGAGTTGACTAGCATGAAGTTTCGCAAAACGATGCGGAGGCTGGCGGCGTTTCCGGTGCTGACAGCGCTGCTGCTGGCCGTCTCCGGATGTTCCAACCAGGTCAGCGTGCTTAATCCGAAAGGTCCCATTGCGGAGCAGCAGCGAGACCTGATGATCATTTCGCTCGTTTTATGCTGCATCGTCATCGTGCCGGTGCTGATTTTGACCGCGTTTATCTTCTGGCGGTACAGGGACAAAAAGGAACGCAAGGCTTCGTATACGCCGAATTGGGCGCACAGCACCAAGCTGGAGCTGGTCTGGTGGGGCATTCCGATCGTGATCATTTTGATCCTCGCCGTCATTACCGCCAAATCTACCTACGCGCTGGAGCCTTCGAAACCGCTGAAGTCAGACGTCAAGCCGCTGACCGTCCAGGTTACCTCGCTGAACTGGAAATGGCTGTTCCAATATCCGGAGCAGGGGATTGCATCGGTTAACGAGCTGATGATTCCGGAGGGCGTGCCGATCCGCTTTGAAATCACGGCCGACTCGCCGATGAATTCCTTCTGGATTCCGCAGCTTGGCGGCCAGATGTACGCCATGTCCGGCATGGCGATGACACTTTATTTGCAGGCCGACGGACCGGGACATTACTGGGGTTCGGGGGCTAACTTTACCGGGACAGACTTTGCCAAAATGTATTTCGACGTCGATGCCGTGAGCAAGGAGCAGTTCGGCAAATGGGTGGACGAAGTCAAAACGTCTTCACCTGCGCTGACGGCGGAAGGATACGATAAGCTGGCCGAGCCTTCGACGACCGATAAACAAACCTTCTCGTCTTTCCCGGAGGGACTGTTTGAGCAAACCGTCGTTAAATATGCGGCATCCGCCCAGCAAGAGGAAGCAGCCGCAGACGATAATGCCGCGAAGGCGGACGGAGGCAGCGTGTCTACGGCTATCCCGGGCCAGTCCGAAGGCGGAAATGAACCGTCGGGAGAACAACCATGACGGATGTTAGAGCAACAGGAAGGGAGCGGCTAAAATGATGTTAGACAAGATCAGAGCGTTTGCTTCCGGTTTTTTTGTGACGGGAGATCCGCTTATTTACGGCGCGGATGTCAGTATCGTGGGGGCGCTTCTGGCCATTTTGTTCGTGCTTACTTATTTCAAAAAGTGGAAATGGCTGTGGCGGGAGTGGCTGACCACGGTCGATCATAAAAAGATCGGCATTTTATACATTCTTTCGGCATTCCTGATGCTGTTCCGCGGCGGGGTGGACGCCCTGCTGATGCGGACGCAGCTGGCCATGCCGGATCTCAAATTTTTGCAGCCGGATCATTACAACGAAATTTTTACGACCCACGGGGTCATCATGATCCTGTTTATGGCCATGCCGTTTATGTTCGGTTTGTTTAACGTGGTCGTACCTCTGCAGATCGGGGCGCGGGACGTAGCGTATCCGTTTCTGAACGCGCTCAGCTTCTGGCTCTTTTTCGCGGGTGCGATGCTGTTTAACTTGTCTTTTGTCATCGGCGGTTCGCCGGATGCAGGCTGGCTCGCTTATCCGCCTTACTCCGAGCTGATGTACAATCCGGGAGTCGGGCAGGACTTTTATATTTGGGGTATCCAGATTTCCGGGATCGGCAGCTTGATGACGGGGATCAACTTTATCGTTACGATTCTGAAAATGCGCACCCCGGGCATGAAGCTGATGAAAATGCCGATGTTCCCCTGGTCGGTGCTGTCGAGCTGCATAGCGATCATTTTTTCGTTCCCGATCCTGACGGCAACCTTGGCGCTGCTGTTCCTGGACCGCTATGCCGGCGCGCATTTCTTTACGCTGGACGGGGGCGGAAACCCGATGATGTACATCAACCTGATCTGGATGTGGGGACATCCGGAGGTTTATATTATCGTGCTTCCGGCGTTCGGGATTTTCTCCGAAGTAGTAGCGACCTTTTCCAAGAAAAAGCTGTTTGGCTACAACTCCATGGTGTATGCGATGATGATCATCAGCATTTTGTCCTTCTTCGTGTGGGCGCATCATTTCTTTACGATGGGTTCGGGCGCGGACGTCAACGCCTTTTTCGCTTTGACCACGATGCTGATCGCCATTCCGACCGGGGTCAAAATCTTCAACTGGCTCTTTACGATGTTCCGCGGCAAAATCACGTTTGAAACGCCGATGCTGTGGACGGCCGGGTTTATCCCTTGTTTTGTGGTCGGGGGGATGACAGGCGTGCTGCTGTCGGTAGCGCCTGCCGATTTCCAATATCACAACAGCTATTTCCTGATCGCGCATTTCCATCAGGTCATTATCGGCGGCGTGGTGTTCGGTTATTTTGCCGGATTGTATTACTGGTGGCCTAAGCTGTTCGGGTTCAAGCTGAGCGAGCGCATCGGACGCTGGGCGTTCTGGCTCTGGAATATCGGTTTTTATGTCTGCTTTATGCCGCAGTATGCGCTGGGGCTGATGGGCATGACGCGCCGCCTGGTCACTTACGGCTGGGACAAAGGCTGGTGGGGGCTGAACCTCGTGTCTACCATCGGCGCGGGCGTGATGGGCATTGCTTTCCTGGTTCAGGTTTGGCAAATTGTGCACGGGGTCAAACATTACCGCAAGAACCTCGACACGACGGGCGACCCGTGGAACGGCCGCACGCTGGAATGGTCGATTCCATCTCCGGCGCCGCTTTACAATTTTGCCGTGCTGCCGCAGGTGTCCGAACAGGATGACTGGTGGGAGCAAAAACAACGCGGGGCGTCTGGTTCAGCAGAAACGGGGCTACGGGGCTTGGGACAAGGAGATTCCGCAGCTCCAAAGCTGGAGCCGATCCATATGCCGAGAAACTCGGGCATTCCGATCATCATGGCCGGCTGCTTTTTCCTGGCCGGATTCGGTTTCGTGTTCCATTGGCTCTGGCTGATCATACCCGGACTGGCCGGGGTGACTTTGTGCATGCTGAAGCACTCTTTCAATTACAATACGGATTACTACATTTCGGTTGAAGAAATCGAACGGACTGAAAAAGCGATTAGGAAGGTGACGGCCTCATGAAATCCATCCAACAGGTGAAAGGACAGGCCGCTTTCTCCGGGGCCCATGAGCAGCATGCTCATGGTCATCCGGATTTGGAGGAGCTCCGTACGTTTGGTTTCTGGATTTATCTGATGACGGACATTATGATTTTTGGTACGTTTTTTGCGACTTATGTCGTGCTGCGGGGCAGCACGAACGGCGGCCCAGGACCGGCTGAACTGTTTGAGCTGGGCGGGGTGATTGCCAGCACGGTCATTTTGCTGACCAGCAGCTATACCTGCGGGCTGGCGGTGCTGGCCATGCAAAAGGGAAAACAGCGGGCTTTGATCGGCTGGCTGCTTGTCACGGCTTTGCTTGGAGCCGTGTTTATTGGGCTGGAAGTGAGAGAATTCGCCCATTTCGTGAGTGAAGGGGCCACGATGGGACGCAGCGCGTTTTTATCGGCTTTTTATACGTTGGTAGGCACTCACGGCCTGCATGTTACGATTGGCCTCGTTTGGATGCTTGCCTTGATTCTGCAGGTTTCCCGAAAAGGTATTACGCCGGTGACGAAACGCAAGGTTCAGGTCATCAGCCTATTCTGGCACTTTCTGGACGTCGTTTGGATCTTCGTATTCACCGTCGTCTATTTGATGGGAGGGAACTGATATGGCGAATGATCATGCAGCTGTGACGCATACAGATGCGGAAGCGCATGGGTCGCTGAAATCGTATACGCTGGGCTTTATAATTTCTCTGGTGCTGACCGCGCTTCCTGTGGCGATTGTACTGGGTGATTTGATGGACGGCGTTCAGAAAAAGGTGGTCCTGATGCTGGCCGGGGTGCTGCAGCTGGTTGTACAGCTCGTGTTCTTCATGCACCTGCGGGAGGAACGGAAACCGCGGTACAACCTGATGTCCTTGGCGCTCGGCCTGTTTATTCTAATCATCATTGTCGCCGGCTCCATGTGGATTATGCTGTATAATACGGTGGCTTCCTGATTCTGCAAAAAAATAAACAACCGCAAGGGCGTATGCCTCTGCGGTTGTTCGTTTATGGAGCATCTGGTGTGGCCTCATTCCCGGCTTCTTGTTAGGGTTCGGCTTCGAATTTGACTTCGGCTGTAGATCCCCATCCGGACTACATCAGTCCGCGCAGTGCTTTGGCGAAGCCGGCGATGCCCCGGCGGATTTCGTCCGCTTTGGCTCTGGCAAACGTAAAACGGACATACCCCGCGTCAGAGCCGTAGACACTGCCCGGTACAAATACGACGCCGTTTCTAATGGCTTCATCCAGCAGCTTGGCTTCGGGAACATCGGGCACCAGCTTGCACCATAAATGGAGTCCGCCTTCGGGGACCGTATAAAGGACCAAGTCTCCAAGCTCCTTCTGCAGCGCTTCGATCAGCAGATCCCGTTTGAAGATCAGCTGCATCCGCAGCCGGTTCAGATGTGGTTCGAATTGCGGCGACTTCAAAAACTGCGCGGCCACCTGCTGCGGAATGACGCTGAGGCCAAAGTCCATTTGCTGCCGGGCATCGGCCAGTCTTTCTACGATGGCATGCGGGGCGACCATCCAGCCGACCCGCAGTCCGGAAGCCGCGATTTTGGAGAACGAGCCGATGTGCAGCACGGAGCCGTTGACGTCCGCCGCTTTAAGCGGCAGCGGGGCTTCTCCGTTATAGGCCGTCAGGCTGAACGGATCGTCCTCGACGATCGGGAGTCCCAGCTCGCTGGCGACGTCCAGCAGCTGCTTGCGGCGTTCGGCGCTCGTTACCGTGCCGGTCGGATTCTGAAAATTAGGATTCAGGAACACCATCTTGATCCGGTGTTTCTTATGGAGCAGCCGGATCTCTTCGGGATTTACGCCGCAGCGGTCCACCGGAAGCCGGAACAGCCGAAGCCCCGCAGACTGAAACATCGGCAGGGAATAGCAATAGGAGGGATCTTCGATCGCAACCGCGTCCCCCGGCGACAATAAACATTGCGTAATCAAATACAGCGATTGCTGGGAGCCGGAAGTAATCAGAATAGACGATTCTCCCGTTTCAATGCTCCGGTATTTACTCAGATAAGGAACAAGCGCTTGCCTAAGCGGGACGTAGCCCTGCGGGTGATCGTACCCTAAATAAGAGGTATACTGATGGCCGTTCATCAGCGCCGTAATTTCTTCGATCGGCGCCAGATCCGCGGACAACTCGCCGCTCGCGAAATCGATCAGGGAAGGCTGCTGGTTCAGCGCTTCCCTGATTTTGCGCATAAACGGCAAATTTGGCAGGAAGCTGCCGCCTTCCACGTACCGGTTCCAGTTCGGCGTATGTTTGGGCGTCGCCCCCCATTTGGTCCGGCTTACGCGGGTACCGCTGCCTGACCGGCTTTCGATAATGCCCATAGCCCGCAGCTCCCCAAAAGCCATAATAATAGTGCTGCGATTGACTCCAAACTGCTCGGCCAATTTTCTTTCGGACGGCAGCAGGCTGCCCGGCGGGAATTCGCCGTAGGATATTCGCTGCTCCAGATGATCGGCGATTTGTTCATATAACGTTTGTTTGCTTTGGCGATCGGGCCTCCACATGATGCGACGACCTCCCCAGTAGTGCTTTTTTAAGTTTGTGCTCTTTCAGGTGATTGTGATTTTTATCATAGCACTGTTTATTGGCGTTTCAGATGGTTGTTTCCGGATAAACGTGACAAAACTAAAGCGATTTTATAGCAATTTGTTGAACATGGATGGGTAGAAAGAAGGGCGCAATGGCTGGTCTGTCAGCAAAATTTCCGCAATTTGGAGGATGAACGACTTGTAAACGGCTAAATACGACCCGTTATTTCATAAGGTTATGTCTATAATTGGATGGGTCAGATTGGTCCAATTTTGGGTGGTCTGATTTTCAGAATTTTATTTTAATATAGTCTCAATCAGGTCATTTGGGAGGGGATACGATATGAATAAACGTCAAATTAAGGTAGCGGCCATTCAGTCCGCCCCGCTGCTGTTCGATAAGCAGTCCGCCATGGACAGAATTGACGACAAAACCCGGGAGGCGGCGCGGCAGGGAGCCGAGCTGATCGTATTTCCCGAGGTATTTCTGCCAGGCTACCCGCGAGGGTTAAGCTTTGGTGCCCGGGTGGGCAGCCGCACGGCGGGAGGAAGGAAGGACTGGGAGCGCTACTGGGCAAGCAGCATCGACGTTCCCGGGCCTGAAACGGTGGTATTCGGCGAGCTGGCGAAGGAGCTTGGCGTTTATCTGGTGATTGGCGTGGTGGAGCGCGACCAGGATTTCAGCAGGGCAACTTTGTACAACTCGGTCATTTATATCGGGCCGGATGGCCGCCTGCTGGGCAAACACCGAAAGCTCGTTCCGACGGGATCGGAACGCCTGCTGTGGGGACAGGGAGACGGCAGCACACTTCCCGTTATCGATACGCCGTTCGGCAGGATCGGAGGGTTGATCTGCTGGGAAAATTACATGCCGCTGGCCCGCACAGCCCTGTATGCGCAGGGCATTGATATTTATATCGCGCCTACGGCAGACGCCCGCGATACGTGGCAGGCCACGATCCGGCATATCGCCTGTGAAGGCCGCTGCTTTGTGATTGCCTGCAACCAGTTTGCGACCAAAGCTTCTTATCCCGCCGATCTGGACGGTTACGAAGAGCTGGAGCAGGACGACGAGATTTTGAGCAGGGGCGGCAGTGCCATTGTAGGACCGCTTGGCGATTATGTAGCCGGGCCGCTTTACGATGAAGAAGGGATCGTGTTTGCCACGCTGGACCTGGACGAAATCCCGCAAAGCCGGTTTGATTTCGACGTGGTGGGCCATTACAGCCGTCCGGACGTGTTCCAACTGGTCGTGAACGAGAAGAAGCAGGAGATCGTGCGGAAAACGGAGGGATGACCGGGGAAAAGTGGTGACCGCGGTGATGTGGTTACCTGGGCGACTGTGGTAACCAAGGCGACATTGCATGGGGGCCACGTTTTTCGGATTTATACTTAAAGTAACTTGAGAGGGGAAACATCATCATGGATACGGTGATTTATCTGGTCAGACACGGGCAGACGGAGTGGAATCTGGCGCACAGGATGCAGGGGCACCAGGACTCGCCGCTTACCGCTGCCGGGAGACTGCAGGCTGAGAAGCTTCATGAACGTTTAATAAAGGTTGATTTTACTAAGGTATATGCCAGTACAAGCCCCAGGGCGATTACGACCGCCGAGATCATTTCTGGGAAAAAACGTGAGCGCATCGGCCAATTGGATGGATTAAGGGAAATCAACATGGGCTTGTGGGAAGGACGGCAGGTTGGAGATATACAGAACGAATATGCGGTGGAGTATGACAACTTTTTTAGCCAGCCGCATATATACTTGCCGACCGCGGGAGGAGAAACCTATATCAAGCTGCGGGATCGAGCCGTATCTGCTGTTGAAGTTATTCTGTCCGAGGCCGATGCCGCACAGTCCGGAGCGGAAAGGGGTCGAGGCAGCCACATTCTGGTCGTGACTCACCGCATGACACTGAGGACGCTTATGAACCACTACGCCGGAAACGATCTTGAAGGAATGGGGGGCACACCGGATATTCCGCCGGCCAGCCTGAGCGCAATTGCATTTAGGGATGGCCGGGCGCGGGTTGAACTTTACGGGGATATTTCGCATTATACGGATTAATAGGGCATTAAAGAAAAAAGCAGGGCCGCTGCAGCTTGGCCCTGCTTTGAATGTACAATGAATTCTTTTTGGGGATGTTCGGTAATATTTGGCGTAGATTTTATTTATTCAATCTCAATTCGTTTCTTGGAGCGGCCGTCATCCGGACGTTTAGGGATTTCCAGCTTCAGGATCCCGTTGTCCAGTTTCGCTTTGATGCCGGCCTCGTCAACATTTTCCACGTAGAAGCGGCGTACAAATTCACCGGAGCGGCGTTCCTTGCGGATCATTTTACTCAAATCATCTTGCTGCTCTGTATATTCATCACGTTTGGCGCGAATGGTCAAATAATCGTTGCTCAGTTCGACATCAATGTTATCTTTGGAGATGCCTGGAAGCTCGGCTTCAACCAGATACCGGTCTTTCTCTTCACGGATGTCTGTGCGGAAGGACTGAGCTGAGCTGTTAAACGGGAAAAACCATGGGTCTTCAACCATCTCATTGAAAGATTTCAGCATTTGTCCGAAATGATCCTCCGTTCTTCTGCGGAAAGGTGTCAGATCAAACATACGAATCAGCTCCTTCTCATATGGTGGGTTAGGATTAATCCTTACATTTGAAATTATAAGGAGCAGAGCTTGTACCTTCAAAGTCGATTTTTGCCCGTTTTGACTGATTAAAGGGGAATAAAGGTCATTATCATAAAATGCCTTGTGCTTATATTTTGTTTGACCTTTTTTGACCTTTTGACTTTATTTGATGAATATTGGGCTATAGAGCTCTTTCAACTGCACCGTGTTTCTCCTTCCGGGTCATTGAGTAAAGAGCGCAGACAATTGACAAGAGAATAATCACTCCGCCGGCTATAGGATTGTCAGAAACGCTGTATTGGCTCACTATGAATCCGCCTATCATCGAACCAAGCGCGACTCCAATGTGAAGGGAAGAAGTATTAAAGCCGAGCTGAATATCCGCAGATTGGGGAGCAGTCTCGATCAGATAGCTCTGAATGGCCGGGCTGGGGGCCATATTAAAGGTACACCAGAGGGTCACCACCAATAATAAACTAAATAGATGGAATACAGCGTAAGGCAGCAGCAGAATCGCTGCGGCATGCAGTGCAAGCGTGATAAGGATCGTCTTCCGTGGACCGATCTTGTCTGCGGACCAGCCGCCAATCCAGCCGCCGGCAATTCCGGCGAGACCGTAAATCAGCAGCACCAGACTGATCAGCGGCGTGGATAATCCCATTTTTTGCTGCAAATAAGGGGTAATATAGGCGTAAATCGTAAATTGGCCTGTCATTTGCAGGATGGAAATGAGATGGGCAGACAGAATCTTGAGGTTCTTCAGCGTACCAAACTGCGTACGGAGTGAAACGGACGGTTGTGGTGGTGTCTTGGGCAGAAAACGTTGAACGGATATAGCCACAATCCATGTAAGTACAGCGATTAAGACAAAGGTCATTCTCCAGCCCCAGCGGTCACCAATCCATGTGCCTAAAGGGACGCCAAGCATCAAGGCTGCGCTCAGACCCATAAAAATAATGCCGATTGCACGGCCTTTTAAGGCCGGAGGCACGATACTGGCTGCTAAAGTGATGGACAAAATGATGATGACAGAGCAGCTTGCCGCAAGCACCACTCTGGAAATTAAAAGCAGGGCAAAATTCGGACTGATAATGGACAGAATATTTCCTGCAAAAAATACCCACATCGCGATAATGAGCAATCTGCGCCGTTCCATTCTGGCCGTCAAGGCAATGATCACAGGCGAGCCAAAGGCGAACACAAGAGAGTATACGGTAACAAGCTGTCCAGCCGCTGCTACGGAAATTTGCAGATCATGGGCAATCATCTCGATAATGCCGGCAATGACTAGCTCGACCGTACCGACGACAAAGGCGGCAATAGTTAAAATCCAGACTCTTCTATCCATATTGCTTTAATCCTTTGTGTTTTCCCGATATAAGATCATACCGGCATGATAAAGAATTCCGTTCCGAAATTCACCATCAGCGGTAAAGCCCGTATCATCTACATAATCAATGTGATTATCCGTAACTGTATAACTGCCTGTATAGGCACTTTTTCTGTTGCCCCGTGCTTCATCATACCGGCCGTTCGGCAATAGCTCTTGACGAATATATCCATCCGCTGTAACCCACATTCCCACATACGGGTGATTGCTTTCGGAGGTCATATGGTTAGAGTTGTTGATCTTCATTAGTTATCTTCTCCTTCATGAAATGTTGTCATTTACAGCCGCTATGGATATTATGAAGCAGTTGAAAAATGAAACGATAGAAGATTCATTGCAAAAGATCGCTCATTCCTCTCAAACGGCTAACAAAAACCAGGAAAAGGGATATAATATCGTATACATGACCTTAGAAGGAAAGTGGGGACGTGCGTGCCGGAAACAACCAATCTTGCATCCAAACAAAAAGAACTCGCAGCTTTGATTGACCAGTTCTCGTCTGGGGAAGGGGTTAACGCGACGGACATACCTTCTTTAAGCTGTATCCGCAGTTCAAAAATCACCGAGCCGATTTACAGAGTTCACGAGCCTGCTTTATGTATCGTAGCCCAAGGTAAAAAAGAAGTGATTCTGGCAGAGGAAAGATACCTATACGGACCTTCCGATTATCTTGTGGTTTCCGTTGATCTTCCGGTATCGGGACAAATTATTGAAGCTTCATCCGATAGGCCCTATTTGTGCTTCAGGCTTGATTTTAAGCCTGCTCAAATTGTAGAGCTTCTGGAGGAATCCGAGCTTCGTACGATTCAACTTCAACTTGGCAGTTCCAGACGGGGGCTTTTTATTAGTCAGACAAGCACTTCGCTTATTGATGCCGCTATAAGGCTTGTACGGTTACTAGAGACACCTGAGGATATTAAAGCTTTGGCACCGATGTATACCCGTGAAATCCTGTACAGGATTTTGAAAGGACGTCAGGGGGAGATGCTGAAGCAGATCGCGGTTGAGGGAAGTGGTACATACCGGATCAAGGAAGTGATCGAACAAATCAAGGAGCACTATGCCCAGCCGCTTCGAATCGAGGAACTGGCCGAGCTTGCTAATATGAGCCCCTCATCGCTGCACAGGCATTTTAAAGAAGTTACAGCTATGAGCCCTCTGCAATATCAAAAAAGAATCAGACTGCAGGAAGCACGGCGTCTCTTGCTATCTGATACTCCAAATGCAGCGGAAGCCGCCTTTCAGGTGGGCTACGACAGTCCGTCCCATTTCAGCCGGGAGTATGCAAAAATGTTCGGCCTGCCGCCAATTGCTGATATGAAGCGCCTGCGTGATGCTTTAATGGGGGATCAGCCGCAAGGCTCTATCGAGGTTTTGTAAGCTTTAACGGAATCACGCTGCCAAACCAAAAGCCCGCGCTAGGCGCGGGCTTTTCTCATTTTTCCTCTTCTCCCGTAGCCACGGGATTGTCCTCATAGCTGATCCAGTCACTCCAGCTTCCGGCATAAAGCTTGGCCTGCGGATAACCAAGCAGGTGCAGCGCCAGCACGTTAGGCGTGGCGCTCACGCCGGAACCGCAATAAACGATCACGTTGCGGTCCTGCTCCAGCGCTTCGGCTGCCGGCTTCAGCTGCTGCCGGATATCGGACTCCGCTTTCCAGGAGCTGCCGTCGCGGAAGAGGTGTTTCCAGAAACGGTTGATGGCGCCGGGGATATGTCCGGCTTTTTTATCGAGCGGCTCGTGTTCGCCGGCGTAACGGCTTTTGTCCCGGGAGTCGATGAGCAGGGCGTTTTTGCTGTTTACGGCAGCCCGGACTTCATGGACATCCGCAACCATGGACGCCTGAACCTTCGGTTCGAAAGAGGCCGGAACTACGATGCGTGTATCCGAGGTGACGGGGTAACCGCCATTTTTCCAGGCCGAATAGCCTTCGTCCAGGACGGACACATTTTCGTGCCCCAGCCATCGGAGCAGCCACCAGAGTCTGGCGGCGTACATGCCTCCTTGATCATCATAAGCGACGACGCGCACCTGATTGCCTATGCCGGCGCGGCTCAGTTTGGCCGCAAGCTCCTGCGGGTCCGGCAGCGGATGTCTGCCGCCGTGTTCGCCGGGAGGGGCGGACAGATCCTGCTCCAGATCCAGGTAAACGGCCCCGGGGATATGGTCTTCCTTATATGCGAGAGG
Source organism: Paenibacillus physcomitrellae (assembly GCF_002240225.1). NCBI lineage: Bacteria > Bacillati > Bacillota > Bacilli > Caryophanales > Paenibacillaceae > Paenibacillus > Paenibacillus physcomitrellae. The sequence continues at coordinate 4,322,612 of NZ_CP022584.1, forward strand.
CCCGGCTTCCTGATCGGCTAAATCGAATCGGCAATCGGCGATTACCAAATCGGGTTCATACATGCGGGCAAGCAGCCACTGCTTGGATACGATGGGTTCCATCTTGCTCCTCCTTCTAAATGGAATTGCTGGGCAGGCATCCATTCTCATTCGTGCCTGTTCTATTCTTCCCTCAATGTAGCACATGTGAAAGGGGTGTACAATTCCATCAAATGTGGGGGGATTCGATAATGCCGCAGGAAATTCGCAAATAATCAACAAAAAATACTATAATATCTATCAAAATATCCATAAGGGCTATTTCGAATTTGGTAGAAGGTGTGGTTAAATAGGGAAATAGAAGAATTAGAAGGAATATATTGAATTTGCCTAGCTAGGAGGGAACCATGTCTCGAGTATTTTCGACTTTGACTATTTTGCTTGTTGTGATCTGTATGATTTTCACCTCCGGTTTAGCTTACGCCAGCTCGGAATTATCCGATGTGCAGCATAAGCTTAAGGAAGTTCAGCAGGAGAAGATAGCCTCACAGCAAAACCTATCGGATTCCAAAAGTGAAATGAATGAGATTCAAAAGGAAGTCCAAGCCTCAAACGAGAAGTTGAATCATCTGGATCAGTACATAGGCAGTGTAACCGATCAAATGCAATTGCTGGTAGCCGATATCCAACGGGAGGAAACGAACCTGACGCAGATCGCCCAAGATTTGCAGGAGGCGGATTCCCGCATCGAACAGCGCAATAAAAGGCTGGCCGAAAAATTGCGGTCGCTCTATATGGACGGTAACGTCAGTTATTTGGATGTGCTGCTTAATTCCACCAGCTTCTCGGATTTTATCGACCGTTTTCAATCCTTGGAGGAAATTTCCCGCTCCGATAAAGATATGCTGGAGAGCAATAAACAAGATAAACAGCTTATAGCGGAGAAAGAGGTGCAGCTGCAGCAGGAGCTGGCGCAAGTCCAGCAGAACTATAAAACGATGCAGCAGAAGCAAACTGACCTGGTGTCCCAGAAGAACAAAGAAGCGGTAAACAACGTCAGTTATTCGCAAAAACAGAAGCATCTGGAGAACACAGCCCAGTCCGAAATGCAAAACTTGCAGGTACTGGCCGAACAGGAAGCAGCCCTGCTGCAGCAGGAAAAAGAATTAAAGGCTTTAGCTGAATCCTCATCGGAGCTGGCAACCCATGCCTCGCTGCAGAAGGTGATTCATCCGCTGCTTGGCATCAAATATGTGTGGGGCGGAACTACAACCGACGGCTTTGATTGTTCCGGATTTACACGATATGTCCTGGCCAAATACGGGGTTCACCTGCCGCGTACATCAGCCGAACAATCCCATTTTGGAGACTATATATCCAAAGATGATTTGCGGACCGGAGATCTGGTATTCTTTAATACTTACGGTCAGCCAGGCACGGTAACTCATGTTGCTATTTATATCGGCAATGGACAGATCGCCAATGCGGTCTCTACGTCTGTTCAGATCAATCGTCTGAACGATTCCTATTTTGGTCCCAGATACCTTACGGCCCGCCGGGTTCTTAGCGACAAGCAGTATCAGGCGATTACAAAATAAAACTTTAGCTCCAAACAAAAAGCCCGCGCGATTGCGGGCTTTTTCTGTTATCTCCTCTACTCGTACTCAAAATTCCTTTTATCCCTTTAAAGCGCCGATCATGACGCCCTTTACGAAAAAGCGTTGAATAAACGGGTAAACGCACAGGATCGGCAGCGTGGCGACCACGATGGTCGCGTATTTAATCGTTGCGCCGATTTGGAACTGCTCGCCTACCGCGGAGCCGGAGGTCATGTTATCCGTCGAGCTCAGGATCAGAATCTCCCGCAGAAAGATTTGCAGCGGATACAAATTGTGATCCTGGATAAAAATCGAGGCGTAAAACCAACCGTTCCATTTCTCCACCGCATAATACAAGCCCATAACGGCGATGACCGGCAGCGACAGCGGAATGATGATCTTGAATAAGATGGTAAAATGGTTCGCTCCGTCGATCTTGGCGGATTCCTCCAGACTGTCGGGGACAGCCTGAAACGAGGTCCGCATGACAATCAGGTTAAACGTATTGACGGCAAACGGGATGATCGTCGACCAAAGCGTATTGTACAAGCCGACGCCTTTAACAACCAGATAGAAGGGCACAAGCCCGCCGCTGAAAAACATGGTGAAGGTGATGAGCATCATAAACAGCTTGTTCCACATCACGTTTTTCCGCGACAGCACGTAGGCGCCAAGCGCGGTCATCAGCAGGTTCAAGGCAACGCCCACCACCACGATAAACAAGGTGTTCCGATAACCCGTATAAATGCCGGGATTGGAGAAAACAAGCCTGTAGGCCTCCAGATTGAAGCCGAGCGGCTTCCACAGCAAACCTTTATGGGCAATAATTTCGTTCGGATTGCTGAACGAGGCGAATACGACATGAAGCAGCGGGTATACCGTAGCTATGATCAGCAGAAACAATACAAAATAAATGAGGTTCAGGGAAATCCTTTCGTACCTCGTCGTTTTCAATGCGGCACCTCCTGTAAAGCCGGGGCTGTTCTAAGAATCGCGCTAACCCTAATGCGGATTACCATAAGCTGTTGCTGGTTATTCTTCTGCTGAGCCAGTTGGCCAGGACGAGCAGAATCAGATTGATAATGGAGTTGAACATGCCGACCGCGGTGCTGTAACTCCAGCTGAATTCCAGCAGACCCTTGCGGTAAACGAAAGAGGAGATCACATCGGCCGTCTCGTACACCACCGGGTTATAAAGCAAAATGATTTTCTCGAACCCTACGTTCAGCAAATTCCCCATGCGCAAAATAAACAAAATCACGATTGTCGGCAGGATGCCCGGCAGGGTAATATGCCACATTTGCTTAAGTCGGCCGGCTCCGTCCATGCGGGCAGCTTCGTATTGCTCTTGATCGATGGCCATTAGCGCAGCCAGGTAAATGATCGATTCCCAGCCGGCTTTCTGCCAGATTTCGGACAGGATATAGATCGGGCGGAAGAGACCGGCGTGCTGCAGCATAGCGGTTCCGTCCCCGCCGAAATAAGCGTAGATGGTGTTGATGACGCCGCCGCTGTCCGTGAAATCCCGAATCAAACCGGCGATGACGATCATCGAAATAAAATAAGGCATGTAAGTGGCCGATTGAACGACCTTGCGGTAGGTCTTGTTCCGGACCTCGTTGATGAGCAGCGCCAGCAGGATCGGGGCCGGAAATTCGAACAGCAGCGAATAGACGCTGATGATCAACGTATTTTTCAAGACGCGCAAGAAATAATAGCTTTCGAAAAAGGTCGTGAAATGATGGAGCCCTACCCAGGGGCTGTCCATGATGCCTTTAAGCGGCGAATACTCCTTGAAGGCGATCAGCACGCCGTACATCGGCGCGTAATTGAAGACGGCGTAAAAGGCGATCACCGGAAGCATCATCAGATACAGGTATTTGTTCGTCACAAAATCCCTGATCAATTTCGCGCGGAATGCGGTTTTGTTCATGTCTGTTCTCTCTCCTTAAGCGGGAGAGGGGCAAAAACGGCGGATTTGCCTCGCCGCCTTCGCCTTTCCCGCGTCTCCCCAAACAGGCGTTTTAACGGTTGTTGTAGCGGTCTAGGGCCGCCTGCTGAATTTCCGTCGCCCGGTCGATGCCGAGCGTCTTGAGTTTGCTCATGTAGCTGTCGAACGCATCCAGCGGTTCGTTGCCCATGATGATTTTGAGCGTCATTTCATCGACCAGCGTGTTGACGTCGTTCATAATCTGCGCAAGCTCCGACGCCTCCTCCGGCGTTGGCGTAATCTGCGGCAGCTTGTATTTGTCCACGTCCGTATGGGCCCAGGTTTCGATTGCCGATCTTTGCTCAGGCAGGGCCAGATATTGGGTAATGTAGCGTTTATCCTGAACGAACGGGCCTCCGTAGTTGGCGCGGATATACAGCGACATCGCCTGCGAAGGGGACAGCTTATCCGGATTGTTCATCAGCAAATCGGTATAGACCGGTTCGCCGTCTTTCATTTCGTAGCTGACGCCTTCCTGACCGAAGTTGAAATACATATGTCCTTCTTCACTGTAGCCCCAGTCCAGCAGGCGGGCTGCAAGCTCCACGTTTTGTGCTTTTGAGGTAATGGCTACGTTGGTACCCGTCGTATATACGGGGTCTTTCTGTCCGAGCATCGGAACGTCTCCCGGGTGCAGCACCGGATAAGGCGCGGCCACCAGCTTCGCGTTCGGGTCTTTCTCCTCAAGCAGAGGCAGCCATTTGCCGATGCCGCTGCCCGAATTATGGACGGTTGCTCCGGTGGTTCCGTTTGTTATGTTAGTGTCCAGCGCTTTGCCGTCGACGTTGGCGATGCTTTTATCGAGCAGGCCTTCGGCGTACCACTGGCGGAACGTGCTTAAAAATTCCTTGTAACCCGGCTGCATAGGGCCGAATTTGACCGTGCCGTTATCCTGGAACCAGGTGTGGCTGGCACCGAAGGCGCCGATAAACGCGCCGTTGTTCAAAAATTCCGATTGGAAAATATACGAGAGGGGAGCGGTCGCCCCTTTCTTGTCTTTAAAGGCTGTCAGCATGTTATGCCAGTCGTCGATTGTTTCCGGCACCTTGAGGCCAAGTTCGTCCAGCCAGTCCTGGCGGATAATCGGGCCTTGGTACACCTGAAGCAGCGGATCCCCGCGCAGGAAGGGGAAGGTATAGTAGCTTCCGCTGTCCGTTTTGAGCATTTTATCGATATCCGGATTTGCCTGAAGATATTTCTTCAAGTTAGGCGCGTATTTGTCGATGACATCATTCAAGCGCAGAATGTAGCCTTCGGCGATGGCTTTCTCCGGACCGCCGGGAAAGTTGAACCAGTCGTATTCGATCATGTCCGGCAGATCGCCGGAGGCCAGCATAATGTTGAGCGAATCTCTTGACTGTCCGGCCGGCGGGCTGACGAATTTAAGCGGAATGCCCGTCCGCTTCTGCCATTCCTGGAAGAAAGGCACTTCTTCCATGGTAGCTTTGACCGAGCCGTATTCGGCCCAGTAGGTTAAAGGTTTGCTCGCATCCGTTTGAAGCGGGTAAGAAACTTCCGAGGGTGCGGCGTTGTTTGGCCCGCTCCCGTTATTTGCGTCTTTTCCCGAATTCTGCGTATCCGCTTGGCTTCCGCTGCCGCCGCAGCCGGAGAGCAGCGTGAACAGCATCAGAAAGGCAAGGGCGAATGCTGCGTGTTTCCTTCTCTTTGTACCGGGCAAGCTCATATAGCTGTAACCTCCCTGTTTTTTGCGAATTTGAAGTGTGAGGCGCCTCACTACCGATTATGCGGCAGCCTGCCGGATCCGGGAATCGTCAACATCCCGAATCGCATCTTCGATTTCCTGAATTACATCATCAATACCGGAAACGGCATCATCAAAATCGGAAATTTCTATGGATAACACCGATTATTTCTGAAAAAAAAGAGGCTCCGTCAGAGCCTGCAAATCCATATGCGGCTTAGCCCGGCCTTATGGCCCGAACGCCGCTACAACGTTTTTTGGTATTGTCCGGGGGTAACCCCTTCATATTTTTTGAAAGTCCGGATAAAGGTATTGATATCATGGAATCCCGACTGCGAAGCAATGGATTTGATGCTCTGCGAGGAGTCCTGCAGCAGCCGTTTGGCATGGTCCATCCTGAACCGGTTGATCGTATCCAGCAGGCCTTCACCCGTTTGTTCCTTAAACAATTTGGACAGGTAAGTCGGGGTCATGCCGAAATGTTCGCCGATCAGGGATATATTTAAATTCGGCTGATCATAATGCTCCGCAATGAAAGCCAGAATTTCGGCGCTTCTTTCCTGGAGCACCAGGCTGCGGGAGGCTTGCAGCTGCTGTTTCTGCTTGGCGGCCGCATAGGCGCAAACCTCCCGGACAACGGACAACAGCGATTTCTCCATATCCTTGATCGATTCGCTGTTCATAACCTTCGTTACCCATTCGGTGCGGATGACTGCCGGATTCTCCTCCGTATCCCCGAGTTCGCCGGCCGTTTTGATCAGCGTGCTGACCAGATCGAACATCAGGCATTTGACGAGGTTCACGGAGATTTTGTTTGTCTCCATACATCCGGCTATAAGGCTTCGAATCATGGACTCGGCTTTATCGGCATCTCCTGCTTTGACGTGGTTCATCAGCTGCCGCTCGGCTTGCAGCGAATAAGGATAACCGCTGTCGGTATCGGCGGCTTCATCGGATCCCGGCCGGATGTCGTCATAAGCGATCACTTCCCGGCTGCCGCCGATCACGACCAGGTATTCCATGGCGTCAACCGCTTCCCGGTAAGCAACCGAGAGATCGTCCAACGAATGTTGAATGCCGCTGATGGACACCAGGGTATGAATGCGAAACTTATCTTTCAAAAATTGCCGCGCCCGCTCCGCCAGTCCCTCTGCTTCTTCCGGAAGCCGTTCCCGGTCACCCGGCGCGAAGTTCAGCAGGCAGGCAAGATGGTCGTCCATCTCGCTGACGAAACCCAGATGGCGTTCATTGGCAAGGTCCTCCACGATGTTGGTCACGATGAACTGCATCAGCTTGGGGTTGTCCGCAAGGCCGGATATTCCGTCCGGCTGGTCCGCAAACGGCTCGTAATCTACATAGAAGAGAAGCACGGCGAAATCGCCGGAATGAAAATGGACGTCAAACGCGGCGAGCGACTCATCGAGAGCCAGCGGCCCGTCCAGCTTCCCCTTCAGCATACGCGCCAGCATATTGGAGCGCAGCATGTAGGACTGCTGCCGCATCCTCAGCCGGATCTGTCCTTGTTCGCTCAGCGTATCCGATATGGCCCTTTGAATGTGAAGGAATTCATTTTCGTTGCCTTCGACCAGGCTGAATTTATACTCCGAGCCTTTGAGCAGTCGAAGTAACTTGCTGACGGGACTATAATGCCTTAGGAGGAAAAACAGGCTCAGCAAAATCCCGCCTGCTACGCTGACCCAAAGGCCGGCGTAAGTAATATTCCGCAGGGAGATCGTTTTCTGCCAAAATTGCGTCCGCGGGACCGCCGTTACATAGATCAGTTCCGAGTTGTTGGATTTGATATACATAAATTCGGAAGGCTGACCCTCATAATTTCCGTAATAAGAACCGGTTTCGCCTGTAAAATTCATGTCCAGCAGATCCAGCGGGCTGCCGTGTTGATCGGTGGAAAGAAGCACCTGCTTGTCCCGGTTCAGGACCATCACCTGGCCGTTGCTGAAGTCTTTGGCATTGACGATGCTTTCCATAAGTTTTCCCGTATCCAGCAGCACAACCGCCGCTCCCGGAGGACGGCTCCATTTATCCTTGGGGAAAGAGTGGATGTAAGCAAGCGCATTGCTGCCGGAATCCTTGCCTTGCAGTTTGACAAACCTGCCGTTATCGTTCTTCTGCAGGATCTCCAGCCATACCTCATACGAGATTTGTTCATTCTGATGGATGGATTCAAAGGCCAGCCTGCTGCTTCGATAAACGCCCGGTTCCAATACCAGATCCTGATCCCTCCAGTAGATGTAATAGGTTTTAATCGAAGGGTAGAGGGACTGGTAAATGGCTATTTCCTGAGCGGTTTGGTGCAGACTGTACAGGTCCGAATCGAGGCTGCCCGGTGTTTTGTACAGATTCGAATACATAAATCCCCGGATCCGCACGTTCCAGATCAGCTCGGTCGTCAGGCGGTCCGCGGTCTGGATCTGATTGTCGATGGTGCCCCGGACCTCTTTCAACAGCACATCGTTGGCGCGGTGGATTTCACTTTTCAAAATGCCTTGGGAGCGGGTATAAACCAAAAAACTGATGAGGACCGGAATCATTAAAATGACCAGGTAAGAGAACAGCCAGGATAAAATAATGCTTCTCCAATTCAATAGAAAACGCTTCCACAAGTCGGGACAACCCCCTTGCCCGGCGTGACCGCCCGGACTTTATTTCAATGCTTGCCACTCTGGATGGTAGAAGGAACCCGCCGTTAAGGCGGGCGAGGCGGTGCGGCTTTTATTTCCTTATCTCGAAAAACTGGCATTCCCGCCGCGGATGGTACGTAAGATCGCTGACGCTGGATTGGGTAATGATCGTCTCCGAAGTGAACCGGACAATAGACGTGGAAGAGTCGATCAGATGGTCACCGCGGAATACGCGGATACGCTGTTTTTGGTCCACGGCCTCCTGAAAGTCGGCATCGGTGAATAATTCTCTGGTAACAGGCATAAAGGGATAACTCCTTTGTCAAAAAATGGTCAATACTATTCAAAGGCGGTTTGCCAGGGTTAGTTGTCGGTAGGGGTGAGGTGAGCACGCAGCTTGTCCCTCATAACCCTCCGTCCCTTGCAGCCAAGCTTGTTCCTTTGCTTGTTCTTCATTGTAAAACATTTGTCCGGCTTCATGAATACCGATAGAAAAAATAAACCTTTATGTTCTTCCGCCATGCGGATACAATAGCATAAAACAACAGGGAAACAAGCGGAGCGCCGCTTTGATTTCATTGCTTTATTCAGTACAAGAGGAGTGCAGCTTATGAATATTCAGGAACTAAGACAACACCGGCAGTATCCGGACAATATCGGTCAGGAGCACAGCCGGGCAACTTTCGAGCGGGATTATTCCCGTCTGATCCACTCGCCGACCTTCCGCCGGCTCCAAGGGAAATCCCAGGTGTTCGGCGCGGGTACAGGCGACTACTACCGCACGCGGTTAACCCACTCCCTGGAAGTGGCGCAGATTGCCCGTGAGGCGGCAAGAAGCCTGCTGCGGGCATATCCTGCCGTGGAGACGGAGCGGGCCGGGCATCCCGGGCTGATTATCGATCCCGAGGTGGTGGAATGCGCGGCCATTTCGCATGATTTTGGACATCCCCCTTTTGGACATAAAGGCGAAGAAGTGCTGGAAGGCATTCTGGAGAATTTAATAGAAGAAAAAATCAAACAGTCGCTGAAAGGGCGCAAGGTTTCCCCTGCGGAAGCCAAACATACGCGGGAAGCCATCCGCCGGAAATACGAGCATTTCGAAGGCAACGCCCATAACTTCAGGCTGATGATGTTCCTGGAGAAACGGGAAAGCCATGACGGCCTGAATTTGTCCGACGCCGTGCTGCTGGGCACCAACAAATACCCTTATCCGGGCACGGAAAATAAGAAGGGTCTCTACCACCATGAATGGGAGTATATCTCCTTCATTCGGGACCAATGGGGCATCCCGGCCGGCAAAAAAACGCTGGAAGCGCAGCTTATGGATCTGTGCGACGACATCGCTTATTCCGCCCATGATCTTGAGGACGGCATTAAAGCGGGCAAAATCGAAGTTCATGAGCATTTCCTAAAGGACTCCCATATTCAAAGATTAATCGTTGAGAAAATTACGACGCTGGAGGACGACTTCTGGAAAGGCTGGACCCGGGAACAAATAGGAGGGAAGGTGGACGAGGTACTGACCTCTTTCCTTCAGGTGTGGAATGCCAAAATGCCGACCTGCGATCATGATTATTCCCGTACGCGGCGGGAAGTCAAATCCTATTGGGTCAGCCTGTTCGTCGGCAGTCTCGGTGTCGTCAGCGACGGCAACTGGCAGAAGGTAACGTTCGTCAAAGAAGGTTACGAAGACGAGGATATGCTCCGGACGGTCAGCGTGTTAAAAAGCTTCGCCTGGGTCACGATGATCCGCGACCTGCGGGTGCAGCGGCTGCAGAAACGCAGCGCCTGGGTGATCAAAAGGTTATGGGATGCCTTCGTGGATCCCGAAACCTCAAAATCGATCGTTCCCGGTGACTGGCTGCGCCGTTTCGACCGCGACCAGCAGAAGCCGAACCCAATCTGGACTTGGGAACATATGGTTATCGATTACATTGCGGGCATGACCGATGCATATGCAGAGAAGATTTACAATGAGCTTTACGGCCTGAAGGTCGGTACGATTTACGACATGGACTAACGCGTGCGACGAATATCATGTGCCAATCACGTGCGAAGGCTGCATAATTATGTATCAATGCGGTGCAATTCCTGTGCGAGTCCAGGAGAATGCTGTACAAATCAGGTGTAACTCCTGCGTATCCTGCGCAAAAAATAAACAAGGCCCGGTTCCCTGTACGCAGGAGAACCGGGCCGCTACTTTTATCGGAGTACTTTAATCGTCTGATACCTATTAATGAATACTTATATTGGACCCTGATCAGTGAATCTTATCTTTTATCTCTTATAGCGGCGGGTTCGCATGGCATTTGCGGCATACCGGGTAATACGATTCGCTGCCGCCGATCTGGATCTGATCGCCCGTGTAGACGGGTTTGCCGTTTTCGACGCGCAGATTCATGGTCGCCTTACGTTCGCAGAACCAGCAGATCGTTTTCATTTCTTCGATTTTATCGGCATAAATGAGCATCAGCCGGCTGCCTTCGAACAGCTGGTTTTGGAAATCATTTTTGAGGCCAAATGCCATTACCGGCACATTCAGTTCATCGACGATCCGAACGAGCTGGCGGATATTTTCCTCATTCAGAAACTGGCATTCGTCCACCAGCACGCAGTAGGGCTTTGGGTTATGTTCTTGTACAGCCGCATAAATGTCGCTGTCTTCAAAGATCGGAATGGCCTGTCTGCGAAAGCCGATCCGCGAGGACACGAATCCGACCTCATCACGGTTATCCACCGCCGACGTAAAGATCAATACAGGTTTGTTTTGCTCCTCATAATTGTGGGCCACCTTCAGAATTTCAATAGATTTGCCGCTGTTCATTGCTCCGTATTTGAAAAATAACTGTGCCAAGATCAACTGTTCCTTTCTATGGTTAAATCGCAAAACCGAAAACAGAAACTCCAACTATTCTATCACAAAAGAGGTTTTGAATCTGCCCAATCTCTTTGGTAAGGTAGAGAGGAAGAAAGTAACATTAACGACTCGCAGAATTACGATCTACAGCATAGCGCTTTACGGCATTATTGATTCACAGAAAGCTTACCGAACTCTAAGGCGAACTAAGGCGACTCTAAGGAGGAAGAAGCATGACACAGCTTAAGGTGGATACACAATACGGAACGGTTGAGGGCGTCAGCAAGGATGGCGTCCGGATTTGGAAAGGGCTTCCTTATGCCAAGCCGCCAATCGGCGAGCTTCGCTTCCAGGCGCCGGCCGCTCCGGAGTCCTGGGAAGGAATAAGAAAAGCCGATACATATGGTCCCATCAGCATTCAGCCTGTCAACGAAACGGCCGGACTGTTTGGCCAAGATGCCGGAGCTGCTCCATCCGAAGACTGCCTGTACCTGAATGTGTGGGCACCAGAGGAAACAGTGGGCAAACCGCTTCCAGTGATGGTCTGGATTCACGGCGGGGCTTTTGTGACCGGCTCGGGCAGCGTCCCGATGTATGACGGAACCAAGTTTGCCCGTCAGGGTAAGGTAATTATGGTCAGTCTGAACTATCGTTTGGGCGTATTGGGTTTTATGCATACTGGTTTTCTAGGGGAAGGCTTCACCTCCAATGCCGGGCTGCTGGATCAGATCGCTGCTCTGAAATGGGTGCAAAATAACATTGCGGCGTTTGGCGGTGACCCGCAGCAGGTCACGGTGTTTGGCGAGTCTGCCGGAAGCATGAGTATTGCGGCATTATTGGCGATGCCTGAGGCAAAAGGGCTTTTTCAACATGCGATCATGCAAAGCGGGGCTTCCCAGATTATGCCGGAGCCGGCTGCCCGGTCGATCACTACGGGGCTGCTCGGTTTGCTCGGCATCAGCCCGCAGGAAGCGGGCAAGCTGAAGACCGTTCCTCCGGAGCAGCTCATGAAAGCTGCGGGAGAGCTGAGAAAACGGTATGGCAACGATATCGCCATGCTGCAGCAGCCGGTCATCGACGGAGTGACGTTGCCGCATGAGCCGCTGGCGGCCATCCGGGAAGGTTTCGCCAAAGATATCGCGCTGATCATCGGAACCAACCGGGATGAAGGAGGATTATTCATCAGACCGGATTCTCCGATTATGGAGGAGAAGGACTGGCTGCAGGCGATGGAGCTGATGACCGGCATCCGCGGTGAGGCTGCGGCTGCTATAGCCGCCCGGTATCCGCGGACAGCGGCCGGTCAAGCGCAGATTTTGACTGACCTGTATTTCTGGAGATCTGCCCTGCAGTTTGCAGCAGCGCAAAGCCGGCATGCTTCCGTCTGGATGTATCGTTTCGATTGGACAAGTGAGGCTCATCCATACTTAATGCAGGCGATTCACGCCGGAGAAATCATGTTTGTTTTTGATCATCTGGAGATGCTCGGCAATATTGGGGTGGAAGCCGATGCGCCGGCTCAGGCGCTCGCGCGGCGTATGCAGCAGGCATGGATTTCTTTTGCCAAAGGTGGCCAACCTGCTGTAGAGGGGACGGTCTGGCCTGCTTATCAGCTGCCGGAGCGGGCGACTTATATTTTTAATACGGATTCGAAAGTGGTTTATGATCCTGATGCCGAGAAACGAAGCTTGCTGGGAGAATGAGATGATAAACATTTGGGGCCTGTTTTCCGGGCCCTTTTATAAAATTTGATGCAAGAGAGTAGGGCAAGTTATATGAACGAGAAGGAACTCGAATTCGGACTGGATCCGGATGCTATTTTGGACAGTCACAAATCGTTTTTCGAGCAGGGGGGCACCCGGAGCATAGCGCTTCGTATTTTATATCTCCAGCGATTAAAGCAGGCATTGAAGAAATATGAAGCGGAATGGTTTGCTGCCCTTAGAAAGGATTTGAACAAATCCGACTTCGAGAGCTACACAACGGAGCTTGGCATCGTCCTGTCAGAGATCGGATTTATCTCAAGCAGGCTGACAGGGTGGGCGAAGCCGCGCAAAGTCCGGACGGCGCTGACACATGTCGGGTCAAAAAGTTTGATCACCAAGGAGCCATATGGAACCGTGTTGATCATCGCCCCGTGGAATTATCCGCTGCAGCTTGCCTTATCACCATTGGTCGGGGCCATTGCCGCCGGAAATACGGTTGTCCTCAAGCCGTCTGAATTAACGCCGAACGTATCGGCGCTGCTCAAGCAGATTTTGGGCGAAGTGTTTCCTGCAGATTACGTCACGGTTGTGGAAGGAGGACCGGAGGTCAGCAATGCTTTGCTGGCCAGGAAGTTCGATTATATCTTCTTTACGGGAAGCGTAGGCGTCGGGAAAATCGTCATGGAGGCGGCGGCCAAACATTTAACGCCAGTTACGCTGGAGCTAGGGGGCAAAAGCCCCTGCATCGTGCATGATGATGCCAATCTGCGTCTGGCTGCACGGAGAATCGTGTTCGGCAAGTTCACGAATGCCGGCCAAACCTGTATCGCCCCGGATTACGTGCTGGTCCACAGGAATATACGGGATCGTCTGCTTACAGAGCTGAAGGCCGAGCTTGCACGATTCTATGGTGGAGATCCGCTTAATAACCCGGCCTATGGACGGATTGTCGGGCAGCGGCAGTTTGACCGGCTGATGTCCTTTCTGCAGGACGGGAAAATCGTAGTTGGGGGCGAAGCTGACCGGGACAAGCTGAAAATCTCGCCCACCATCCTGACAGACGTTCATTGGGGAATGCCGGTCATGCAGGAGGAGATATTTGGACCGCTGCTGCCTGTGCTAGTTTACGATGAACTGCAGGAAGTGATCGAATGGGTGCGGAAGCGTCCGAAGCCGCTTGCCCTATACCTGTTCACCGGAAACCGTAAGGTTCAGAGGACTGTAACCCATGAGCTTTCCTTTGGCGGAGGGACCATTAACGATACGCTGATGCATATTGCGACCCCTTATCTCCCGTTTGGCGGTGTTGGAGAGAGCGGCATGGGCAGTTATCACGGCCATGAGAGCTTCCGCACGTTTACGCACGAGAAAAGCATCGTCAAACAGACAACCCTGTTTGATTTCTCTTTCCGTTATGCTTTCTCCAAACGGGGATTGTCGATCATTCGCAGGCTGTTGAAATAGGGAATCTGCAGCAATACAGCAAAAAAAGAAAGCCGGTTCCGGACTAACGTCCACCCGGCTCAAGGCTCTTCGTCATACCTTGTTAATGAGCTGAGCAAACATGTAGCATGCTCAAAGCAAGGTGAAGGAGGGCCTTTATTATGTCGGTCAACACCTGCAAATTCAAACCGGTTCCAGGCATAACGGCAAGCATTCTCCGCACGATTGCTGAGGAGATGCTTCCTTTCTATCAGGCCGTGGCGGCAAGCGAGTCCTTCGCCCGGGAGTGGAGCCGCTCGATCGTCCGGGCGGATTTATCCGCGATGCGTAAACTGCTGGACACGGCAGCCCCTTCTGCGGGCAAACAGGGTTTAGGAACCAACGGAATCGGATATTTTATGACCTTTGGATTTCCAAAGGAAGACGTTTATTATACAAACGGTACAACCATTCCTCCAGGAAACGTCCGTTTTACCTTTCAAACCGGTACTCACCGCCAGATCGCCAAAGCGGTCATCCCTTTCTATAGAGAGCTTATCTGCAACCGGCCCTATGCACAGACGCTGGCCAAAGCGATTCGCAGGAAAGACCGCAGGGCGGCCGCTTATATGGTTAGAAGCCTGATCGGCACTAAAGCTTTACGATCGGTGGAAATCGAAAGCTCCGGCATCACCTTGACGTTCAAATATCGTTCGACAAAATGGATATACCAGAATTTGCTGATCCTTGAGCCGTTTTAGGGCTAGTAGAGACCTCTTCACCGCGTAATGTTACCTGTCCTTGATGCGCCTGATTGGGCAAGGTCGGGCTTCCACATTGCAAAAGCTGCTCTCTATGGCCGATAATAAACGGGAGAATGAAGCTGAATTCAGGAGGATCTTGGGTAGCTATGAAATCTATTTATGAAATCGCCGCCAACGCGGGCATTCGGGAAGAACATTTGGAGCCTTATGGCAAATACAAAGCAAAGCTGAATCCTTCGCTGATGAAAGAACTTCAAGACCGGCCGGATGGCAAGCTGGTGCTGGTGACGGCGGTCAATCCGACCCCGGCGGGAGAAGGCAAGACGCTGACGACCATCGGACTGGCCCAGTCGCTGAATGCTATTGGGCATAAGACAGTAGCCGCGCTGCGCGAGCCATCGCTTGGACCGGTGTTTGGCATGAAGGGAGGAGCTACTGGAGGCGGCAAATCCCAGATCGTTCCGGCGGAAGAGATCAACCTGCATTTTACCGGGGATTTGCATGCGATCACGTCGGCCAATAATTTGTTGTCTGCGATGATTGACAACCATATTTATCAAGGAAACGCCCTCCAGCTGGATCCGGCCCGGATCGTATGGAAGAGGGCGCTGGATATGAATGACCGCGGCCTGCGTAGTATCGTGTCAGGTCTTGGCCAAGGCAATGGGCCGGTCAGAGAAAGCGGATTTCTGATCACGTCTGCTTCCGAAGTCATGGCCGTGTTATGCCTTAGCGAAGATCTTCAGGATTTGAAGCGCCGTCTCGGCCAAATCCTGATCGGATACGATATAAGCGGACAGCCGGTCACAGCGGACAAGCTGAAGGCGGTGGAAGCGATGGCTGTGCTGCTCAAGGAAGCAATCAAACCGAACCTGGTGCAGACGCTTGAAGGCACACCGGTGCTGGTGCATGGCGGTCCGTTTGCCAACATCGCCCATGGCTGCAGCAGTCTGATCGCAACCCGGACGGCGCTGAAGCTGGGGGAAATCGTCGTAACCGAAGCCGGCTTTGGCGCGGAGCTGGGGGCGGAGAAATTTTTTGATATCAAATGCCGTCAATCCGGGTTAAAACCTTCTGCAGCTGTACTCGTGGTTACAGCTAAGGCACTGAAATATAATGGCGGAATGCCTAAGGATCAACTGGGCATGGAGAATCTGGACAGTCTGAAGCAGGGGATGGGGAACCTGAGAAGGCATGTGCGGAACTTACAGAAATACGGCGTGCCGGTGCTGGTTGCGATCAACCATTTTATAACGGATACGGATGCAGAAATTGAAGCCATTCGCGAAGAATGCGCAGCGTTAGGTGTTCCGGCGGAGGTCTCCAAGGTGTTTGCGCTCGGCAGTGAAGGCGGGGAGCAGCTGGCCAATGCGCTGGCCGGTCTGCTGGAAGAAGGAAAGGATGATTTCCACCCTCTGTACGATACGTCGCTGGATCTGAGAAGCAAGATTGAAACGATCGTCAAAGAAATCTACGGTGGCGAAACGGTTACTTATTCGCCTTCAGCCAGCCGTGCGCTCGCCCAAATGGAGAAGCGGGGTTATGGTGAGCTGCCGGTCTGTATGGCGAAGACGCCGTATTCCTTCACGGATCAGCCTGGTTTGCTGGGAGCACCGGAAGGATTTACGGTGAACGTGTCCGGCGTCAGCCTGTCGGCAGGAGCCGGGTTTGTCGTCGTTGAGACAGGAAATACGATGCGTATGCCGGGTCTGCCGAAGGTGCCGGCCGCAGAGCGGATCGTGATGGGGGAAGACGGGCAGATTGAGGGATTGCTGTAAGAAACGCTAAACGATTTACATGAGGAATTGGATAGCCATATTGTTTGATAAACTTTTGTATAAAGGATTATCTATGAAACTCTTGTCCCTTGTAATAAGGGTTAAGAGTTTTTTAGTATGCCGAATTTGTTACAGGCATCAGGGTTCAAAACAAACCTTGTCGATTGACAGGGTTAAAAATAATATGGTATTTTGTATGTGTAACGTTTTACACTCGTTAATTTTCATGTATGTTATTTTACTTTCTTTAGTCCAGTGTCAAATCGACCGTTCGGTAATTCAGCTGTATAGGGGAGAAGAATATTGAATAGCTACGAGAACTTGAGTGTCAAATTTGTAGCTAAAGCCAAAGCAGCTTTAGTGAAGGAAACGCTGCACGGACGTGTATTGGGGGATCACGAGATATTCGGTAAAACCATCGTTTCTTTGATTTCCTCCGGCTCTGAGCGCGGCGGTTATATGGATTATTTCGGCGGTAACCAGTATCCGGTGGAAACTGGGTATGCCGTGGTGATGGAAGTGCTGGGAACGGGCGAAAGGGTAGAGGGCATTAAGCCGGGAGACCTGGTATTTGCGAGTGCTCCGCACTGTTTGTACAATATCGTTGGAGATGACGCCGTCGTCCCCGTGCTGGAAGGGATGGCTCCTGAAGAGGCCGTTTTATGCCGCTTCCCGGCCGTTTCCATGACTACCATGCTGAAGACGCAAATCCGTCCCGTCGAGCCGGTACTTGTGACCGGTCTTGGTATTGTCGGTCTGATGTGCGCACAAATGATGAAACACTGCGGGTATGAGGTCTATGCGGTAGACCATAACAAGAAACGGCGTGAAACTGCACGGGAATGCGGGTTAACCCGTGTTTACCCGTCGGTGGAGGATTGCCCTGCTGCCGGAAGATTTGGTCTGGCCATCGAATGCTCCGGCGCCGAGCAGGCTGCTCTGAACGCTTTGGACGCTCTGCGAAAGGGCGGAGAACTTTCTTTGGTCGGTGTTCCCTGGTATCGGGGAACGGATACATGGGCCCACGATGTTTTTCATAAGGTCTTTTATGGCTTCATTACACTCACTTCCGGCTGGGAATGGAGTATTCCCCGCCACTCCACAGAATTTATGCCGGGAAGCAACTACGGCAATTTTGCGATCGGCATGGAATGGATCCGCAATGGGGATATCAAAGTTGATGGGATTTACGAGCTGGCTTCCCCCGAAGAGTGCGACAGGGTTTATCAGGCGATTGTCAACAAGACGGCGCCCAAAACCTGTGCGATTTTTGACTGGAGAACCTTATCTGTTTTGTAAAGTGAAATTGAAATTGAATTATTATTTTTACAGCGGGAGTTGTTAGAATGGCAACCATTAAGGATGTAGCGGAGCGTGCGGGGCTTTCCACGACACTTGTCTCGCGTTATCTAAACGGCCGGAAGGGCGTAAGCCCCGATTCCAGGGAGAAAATTCAGTCGGCCATTAAGGAACTGAACTACCGCCCTAACGGCATTGCTCGTTCGCTGGTCCTGCAGAAAACGCAAAGCATCGGCATCGTGCTGGACAATTTATGCGCCCCGTTTGCCGCTAGGCTGATTTCAGGGCTTGAGCAAGGGGCAGAGGATTTTGATAAGGAAAACAAATATAATGTGCTGTTCTGCTCTTCGAACGGTGATCTGCAGAAGAAAAAACGCCATATCAGCTATTTGACGCAGGGACGCGTTGACGGCATTATCATTTATGGCAGCTTGACCTCGGACGATACGATTATCCGGGAGCTGGCTGATTCTACCTTTCCGTTCCTGCTCATTGAAAACACGGTGGACGATGTCAATGTCGACAAGGTCACGATCGACAATTTGGAAGGGGCGTACCGCGCAACAGAGCATTTAATCAAGCTCGGACACAAGCGAATTGCCCATATGGCGGGCAACATGAACCTGAAAATTACGCTGGAGCGGATGAACGGGTATATCCGGGCTTTACAGGATTACCAGATCCCGGTGCAAAGCGATTTAATTCTGTATCCAACCTTTACGCCGGGTGAACATCACCCTTCTCAGGATTCTGACTTACGAGGGGACCGCTCATATTATGACGCAGGATATTTGGAAATGAAAAAGATGATCGCAGGCGGCAGTCTGCCCGACGCGATATTTTTCGCCAGCGATATCTCTGCTTTCGGCGCTATTCAGGCGATGGAGGAGGCGGGAATCCGGGTTCCCGAGGATATATCGATCATCGGCTTTGACGACGAGAATCCGGCAGATTACGGCTGCTCATGTAAACCGATCAGCACCATGAGGCAGCCGCTGTACGATTTGGGATATATCGGCATCAAACGTCTGCTGGCCAGCATCAACGATCCTGATTTACCTAAAGAGAAGGTCGTTTTGAATGCTAAACTGATCGTTAGGGATAGCTGCAGGAATAAAGAGGGGATCGAAAACGAAACCAATCTTAATTCTTGATGCTATTGCCTTTAGTTAAAATGAAAAACTAACATGTAACGTTACACATATATTTTCAGCAGAAGTCTGAAAGGGATTGAGCCTTACGTCCCCTTTCAGACTTTTTTTGTTTTCTGCAAAAATGTAATAAATTCTTTGTTATACATGGATTTATTTGGATTATTTTATTTTTTTCTCTTTAAATTTTCTTGTTGACGTCTAATAATTGCGTTGTTATATTATGTGTGTATCGATACACATTTAACATAGAGCTAATGATTTAACAAGGAATACAACCGAAATGGAGAAAACAGCTATGACAAATCTTTTGTTCGGCAAACAGCTTGAAGACAGCAAAATGATTCATCGTCCGCTGTTTTTGGATGAAACGGAGTATTTTGAAAGGATTCTGGAGAACACACCCGTCCTCCAAAGCAAAGAGCTCGATGGATTGGAGAATCTGGAGGCCTGGACGGCCGATGAGCTTGCATCATTATCGTTAAACGATAAACATCTGTTGGACGAGAAAAAGACCTTGCAGTTCTCCACGCCGACCCGCCTGGATCATTGGACAGAAAGCTATGCCCGGATTTACGCCACTCCCTACATCACCAGGCATTTCGATCACGAAGACTGGACGGCATACAACCGGATTTCCCTTTGTGTCCGTCCGGAGATGCCGGGGTTTAAATTCGTCAGTCTGCATTTGCAGCTGATTAACGAAGGAGAGGAGCCTGTACCGGATCGATACAACAGGGAGGGCTGCCATAACATCAATCTTAAAAATCACGAATGGAACAAAGTCAGCGTCGAGATTCCGCATATCGCAAGAGATAAGGTAACTGCTCTGAAAATAGGCTATGACATTATCGGTAACGAAAGTGAAGCGGTCAGCCGCTCCTGCTTTTATATCGGTGATTTAAGGCTGGAGAAGGTGGAACGAACAGCCAAATGGAGCGGCTGGGAACCGGCTGAGGGAAGTCTTGTGATTTGCGGATCTGGTTATCAGCCAGGTGCTTTAAAAACGGCAATAGGCGGCGCAGGTCTAGCGGATCACTTCAAGCTGATCGATGTGGATACCGGCCGGGTTGTATTGGAGAAGCAGGTGGTGAAGGAGGAAAACGGACAGGGAGCCTTTTCTATTCTTGATTTTTCCGAAGTCAGCAGGGAGGGCCGTTACCTGATCGTTTGCGGCGAGCAAACTACGCGGACCTTCCCGATCGCCCAGGACGTTTGGGAGGATTCGATCTGGAAGACCATCAACTTGTTTTTCTGTGAAAGATGTGGGTACGAGGTGCCTGGAGTACATAAATACTGCCACGGCAACGTACTGAACCATCACGAGGGCAAAAGTGTTGTAGCAAACGGAGGCTGGCATGACGCGGCTGATATGTCCCAGAATTTGACGAACACCGCGGAAGCGGTCTACTCCTTTTTTCATGCGGCGCTGGAGCAGCGAAACAACGTCCCTCTGTTCGAACGTCTGGTCGAAGAAGGAAAATGGGGACTGGATTATATGCTTCGCACACGCTTTGGTGACGGATACCGGGCGATGGGCAGCGGCGGGTCGGTCTGGACCGGACATATTATCGGCGCTTGTGATCAACTCGACAGCGAAGCGCAAAACCTGGCCATCGAGAATTTCATGGCTGCAGCCGCTGAGGCACTGGCTGCACAAGTGCTCGAAAGCATTGATCCGGCTCAAAGCATGCATTTGAGACAGGTTGCCCAGGAAGATTTTGATTTCGCGTACGATAAGCTGGATTTTGAAGAATATACGGAATCTATGGACCCAGCCCGTGTTTCCTCGCCGATCCTCCTTTACAGCGCAGGGGTTCTGGCTGCGTGCCATATCTACGAAATAACCGGCGCCGATTATTACAGAGAGAAAGCGGTTGAAATCGCGCGGCGGGTCATGGGCTGCCAGCAGACGGAATATCCCGATTGGGAAGTGCCGTTGACGGGTTTCTTTTACCGGGATGAGGAGAAAAAGCAAATTCAGCACTATAATCACCGCTCCCACGAGCATGAGCCCATCATGGCGCTTGGCCGGCTCTGCCGCTTGTTTCCGGAACATCCTGAATGGATGGATTGGTACCATTCAATTGTTCTTTACACTGAATATTACAAAACGGCAACGCGCAGCACGGCTCCGTATTTCATGAGCCCGGCCTCCATTTATCATGAGGACGAGGCGGATCTAGACGCTGAGCTGTTCTTAAACCAGCAGGCATTCGCCCATCCGGGCATGCTGGCCGAGTACCGTCAGCAGGTCCGAAATGGTGTGAAGCTGGGCCAAGGCTATTATCTTCGCCGTTTTCCTACCTGGTTCAGCTACAGGGGCAACAATGGCCTGGTGCTGGCCGGCGGAAACGCAGCGGTGTTTGGGGCGGATATCCGGGGCGATGCAGCGTTAATGCAATTGGCCTTGCATCAATTGGAGTGGACGGTGGGCAAAAATCCCTTTGGCCAGTCACTGATGCTAGGCGAAGGTTACAACTACGCCCAGCAGTATGTATGTTTGCCGGGACCGATCAGCGGATCGATCTGCGTCGGCATTCAAAGCTATCGTGATGAGGATTACCCGTACTGGCCTCAAACGAACAATGCCGTGTACCGGGAGATGTGGGTGCACCCCAGCATCCGTTATCTGCTGCTGGCGAGCCGGATCAACCGCCCGGCTATCCTGTACGGTTGGCTCTCGGACGCACCGGAGACGCTGCTTGAAGTAGAGTGCCTGGCTACCGGCGAGGTGACTTCGGTCAGAACAAAACCTCGAACGGGAGAATTCCGGTTAAGCCTGCCAAGCGGTGACTACCGCTTCCGCTGGCAGGGGATGACCAAGCGGATGACATTGATCGGCGGACGGGAGTATGAACTGAAGAACGGATTCACGGATTATGAAGCGACGATCCGGGAAGAGAATGGTCTCGCGAGCATTCAACTATCCGTTAGCGGTAAGGAAGACGTAGAATTTACGTTCCGGACGGCAAATCTGGAGCCCCTTGGCCCGGTTACAGTAGCCCCCGGCGAAACGGTGGAGCTGAAGGCGAATGTTCTGAACGGAGACCGCCCGTGGCTTGCATTGGCGGTGCCGGGAGGGGATCTTCGAGAGGCGCTCGAGCTTCTGACGGATAAGGAGGTCGTGCTTGGATGATGCCTCCTGCTTCAGAAGGGGAAACTTTATTGGCACTGGACCTCGGTGGTACTAAGCTGTTGATCGGTGAGGTGGACAGCAAGGGTAGGATTCTTCATTCCAAACGTTATCCGTCCGGGATGCTGACGCAGCGGCAGGCAACCGAACTTATGATGGCTTCCCTGGATGATTATCTGAAAACATCCGGTTTAGTAGGCGGAAAACCTGCGGCGATGGGGGTTGGCCTTATCGGATTGGTGGAGGCGAATCAAGGGCGTTGGCTGATGATAGATCCTGGACGGAAAGAGGAGATCCGGCTGGCTGAGCTGCTTGAGCGGCGCTACGGTTACCCCTGCCGGGTTGAAAATGACGTTAAGGCTGCTGCTTTGGCAGAGCAGAGGTTTGGCGCTGGTCAGGGAATATCAGATTTTATCTATTTAAATATAGGCACGGGGATTGGAGCCGGAATCATAGCTGAAGGGCGGCTGCTCCGCGGCTGGCAGAACGATTCCGGCGAAGTGGGGCACATGACAGTGGATTATTCAGGAGGGACGCCTTGCCCATGCGGCCGTTTCGGCTGCGCTGAAGCCCTTGCATCCGGCGGCGGCATGGACCGGCGGCTGCGGCTGCTGGGGCAGAGACATCCAGATTCCCCGCTGCTCAACTTGGCTGCCCATGGTTTTGTCAGCGCAGAGGAAATATTCACTTATGCTGAAGCCGATGATCCGCTGGCCGTTAAAATTGCCATCGATGCAGCAGACGCTGCGGCCGAACTGATTCTCAACCTGGTTCGTGTCAGCAATCCCGAACGGGTTGTGCTTGGCGGCGGTGTGGCCGGCAGCGCATGGATGAGAAGAGAGCTGCCGAAGCGTCTTAAACTGCCGGTAATGGACTCCGTACGCCATGGCGTGGTGCTCTCGGATCTGGACCCGGCGGCGGCAGGACTTATAGGAGCGGCGGCGGTAGGCCTAGGCGCACAATCTTAAGCAAACGGAGGATTTTTTATGCGAATTACCATTGAACAGGACGAACAGGCCTTTGACACAGCTGCCGCGTGGCGGATTATCAGTCAAATGCTGAAAAAGCCGGACGCCGTAATCGGTTTGTCTACCGGGCAAACGACCGGAGGCATGCACAGGGTCGTCTCAGACATTTACAGGCAGTATCCGTTTGATGTATCGAAAGTAACAATATTTAACGTGGATGAGCTGACCAATCTTGATCGGAGTTATCCGGGCAGCTGCTATACGATGATTTACGAACAGCTCGTCAAACCACTGAACATTCCTGAGGATCATTTCATCATGCCGCCGACGATGTCCGATGATTTTGAGCGGGAATGCCGCATTTTTGATCAAAGGCTGGCCGAGAGGGGGGGCGTGGATTTACAGATGCTCGGCATTGGCTTCAATGGCCACATCGGGATTAACCAGCCGGGTACGCCGTTTGAAAGCACGACCTGGGTTTCGCCGATGGACCCGATTTTTGAAGCCAGGGTGCGTCGGGAAACAGGGGTAGGACCAGATTACCCGCTTGGCGGACTGACGCTGGGCATCAAAAACATCATGCATGCCCGTCATCTGGTACTGGTGGCCAAGGGAGCGCATAAGGCGGACATCATTGAACAGGCCTTGTTCGGTCCTGTTAATACGGATATGCCTGCTTCGGTAGTACAGCTTCACCCGAACTGTGAAGTGCTGCTGGACGCTGCAGCTGCGTCCAAGATCATCGATCGGCTTAAGGCCTAGGAGGCGACAAAGATGAAGAAAAACGCGTTGATCATTTGGAACGATGTTTACCACCCCAAAGAAGTGCTGATCACCGCCGTGGAAAAACTGTTTGATCCGAGCGAGTGGGACATCCGCAAGACCGAGCGGGCACGCGATCTTCTGGAGTTTGTCACGCCGCCGGATTTGACTGTCTTGTTTACAAACGGCCGTCCGGAGGGAGAAACGGATTTAAGTTTCGCGGAGCAATCGCTAATCGTGGACAAAGTGCGCGGCGGTATGGGCATTTTGTTCTACCATGCGGGACTTGTGCTCATTGACGAGGGCAGTCCGTTTTATCGGGAGCTGAACTCCGGACGGTTTGTGCATCATCCGGAACAAAGTGATGTTACTGTTTCCCCTCTGCTGGGAGTTTCCCATCCGATTACAGAAGGCGTCGGTGAGTTCCGGCAGAACGATGAGCATTATTTCTGTCAGGTGGACGTGACCCGTACCCGGCTTCTCGCCTGTGCCACCTCCGTCCATCTGACGTCAGTCAGCGTCTGGTGCCATGACTATGGTGAGGGACGTGTGGCTGGCATCAGTCAGGGGCACACGCTGGAAATGCAAAACGATCCAGAGATGCTGAAGCTGACCGGCAATGCGATCCGCTGGTTAACCGGTAAGATCAGGGAGGGAGAACGGTGAACCTGGCTCTTGCGTTATACACGGTTTATGACGAACTGCAAAACGACCTGGAGCATACGCTTCGAACGGTCCGGGAGATAGGGTATCAAGCCGTTGAATTTTATGGGGAGACCAAGTGGCCGGCAGTTAAGTTAAAGGAACTGCTGGCGAGGAATGATCTGGAGCTTTGCGGCTGGCATGTGGAGTGGAAGCTGCTTCAGCCGGAATTGATTCGGGAGACCATCCGCTATCATCAGGAGCTGGGGAATCCCAATATCGTCATTCCCTGTCTTGGCGGCCCCTGGAATATTGGACATACGGCTGAGGAGAATAGTGCCGCCGTTTGGGAGAAGCATGCAGGGGATATGAATCGGATTGCCGGTTTGCTTGAGGGAGAAGGCATGAGGCTTGGCTATCATACTCATGCCCACGAATTTGAAGATCGTTTTGAAGATGTGACGCCTTGGGACATTTTGTTGGAATCGACAAAGCCGTCCATCTTTCTGGAACTGGATACCGGGAACTGCCTGGAAGGAGGTGCTGACCCAGTTCTGGCCATAAAGCAGGCGGCGGGAAGGCTGGAAACCGTTCACTGCAAGCCCTTTAGTTCTATTTCGGGTACTGAAGCGGGAATCTCGGCCGTTGGTGACTTGAACGATTGGCCGTCCATTGTGCGGGTATGCCGCGCCGGGGGCTGCCGTTATTTGGCTATTGAAAACGAAGCGGTCAGCCGGGGAAACAAATTTACCGTCGCCCGGCAGGATTTGCAAAGTCTTGAGCTGCATCTGTTTGACACACCTTAGTTTTGAAGCATCCGGACGGGTCTGATGTTTACTATTAACAGGGGGGATTTTAAATGGTCAAGAAAACGGTGGCATGCATTCTGATTTTTGCTCTTTGTTTAGCTTTGACAGCTTGCGGCGGTTCGAATTCCGGAGGAGGGACTGCATCCAATTCAGCAAACGCTTCCAATTCAGGTGATTCTTCGGCTCCAGAGAAAAAAGAACCCGTTACGCTCGAGTTCTGGACTTTGTCTTTGCAGCCGACCTTTACGGATTATATAAACGGTGTCATTAAAGATTTTGAATCCCAATATGACTGGATTACCGTCAAATGGACGGATTTGCCTTACGATGCGATGCAGCAAAAGCTTGTAGCGCAAATAGCGGGCAGCAAGGCTCCGGACGTTGTGAATATCTGGACCACCTTGCTGCTGGGCATGGCCGGCAAAGGGGCGCTCGTTGATCTCAAACAGGAAGCGACGCCTGAACAGCTTTCCATCTACCAGGAAAGCTTGAGCAAATCCAATGAAGTCGGAGGGGCGTTGTACGGCTTCCCGTGGTATGTAACTCCTCCAATCACCACCTATAACATGGAGTTGTTCAAAAAGGCTGGACTGGATCATCCTCCTGTAGATTACAATGAAATGTTTGAGATGGCGAAAACGATGAAGGAAACAACGGGGGCATATCTGTATTTCCCTAATGAAATGTGTCAAGTGCTCTTCAGCAACGGCATTCAGATTCTAAATGCCGATAAAACCGCTGCCGCTTTTAATACTCCGGAAGCCGTCGATCTTTTAACACGGCTGCAGCAAGGAGTCAAGGAAGGTTGGATACCGAGAACGGACTGGAACAACTGGGATAACATGATCAAATTGTATGCGCAGGATAAACTGGCTGAAATCAGCCTTGGTGCGCAAACTGTGACGCGGATCCAAAACGAAGCTCCTGATTCTGTTAGCAAAACAAACGTGGCCCCTCCTTTACTCGGCACAGCTGGTATTGCCCAGGGGGCGCTGCAAAGCCTGGCTATTCCAACGGCATCCAAACATCATGAAGAAGCTATCTTGTTCGCGAACTTCCTGTCTAACGATAAAAACCAGCTCGCTTTTGATAAGCTGGCAGCCATCATGCCTACAACTAAAGATACCGCCAAAGATCCTTTCTTCACCTCTGATACGGAAAGCCTTGAAGGCAAGGCACGCGCCGAAGCCGCTAAAGCTGCCGCAGTCAGCTTTGACCTTGGCCTTGGCGTAGAGAAGGAAAGTGAAGTCGTGTCCACGGTAAATGGCATGTTCGAATCCATCATGCAGGCGAACAAAGATCCGAAAACTGTCCTGAACGAGACGGAAGCGAAGGTGAACGAGCTTCTCAAGTAAGCGTCATTAGCCATTATGAAGACCCGGCGGGAAGCTTTTAAGAGTCAGCCTGCCGGGATTCTTTTTACGGAGGAGATGAATGACATGGCGGGCATAGGTGCCGTTGTTAAGGAGCCGGGCGCAGGTGTTGTTCCGGAAAAACGCAGGAAATTGAGTAAAAAAATGAAAACCAGCCTGATGGCCTACGCCTTTATGGCTCCTGCTTTGACCCTATTGGTGCTTTTTGTGTTTTACCCGATCATTTACAGCATACCGCTGGCCTTTACCGACTATTCGGCCATCGGAGACACCAGCTTTGTCGGAGTGGATAATTTCAAACGGGCTTTTGGAGATCCGGAATTCTGGACGGCGATGAAAAATTCGGCTTTATTTGTAGCCTGTGTGCCCGTATTACAAATTCTATCTATTTTTCTGGCCGTCGTTGTTAATACAAAACTGAGAGGGATTACGTTTTTCCGGGTGCTGTTTTATATTCCGGTGGTGACCTCCATGATTGCGATCTCCATCATGTGGAGTTTTATTTTTAATCAGGACGGCATCATTAACAGTTTGCTGCTGGACAGCGGTATCATCAGCCAGCCGATTTATTTCCTGGCAGACACCCGTTACGCACTTGTTTCGCTTATGTTTGTTACGATCTGGCAGGGGCTTGGTTATTATATGATGCTTTATCTGGCCGGACTGCAATCGGTGCCTGAAGAAATGCAGGAGGCGGCCATGATCGACGGGGCGGGCAAAGTTACCGTATTTTTTCGCGTTACCCTGCCGATGCTGAAGCCTTATATCTGGTTCTGCAGCCTTTTCAGCGTGCTCTCGGCTTTGGGTGTCTTTGATATCGTGTTTGCTATGACCAAAGGAGGACCGGACAAAGCCACGATGGTCATGAACTTATATACTTACAACAAAGCATTCGGGACTTTCGAATTCGGCTATTCCGCTGCTGCTGGACTGATAATGAGCTTGGTAACTACGGCATTCAGCTTGGTCATTTTCTTTTATGGCAGAAAAGGGGGCATGAGTTATGGCGAATAGCGGGAGCAGTTCTCCGGACGTCTATTCCTCCGGCAGAAGCCGCAATGGGAACGGTACGCTCAAGAAAACGCTGCTGTATCTCATTCTGATCTTGGTGGCTGTGCTTTGCGCAGGCCCGTTTCTGTGGATGCTCAGCACCTCTTTTAAAGGAAATGAAAACATCTATGAGATGTCTCTGTTTCCCAAGCATCCGACCTTTAGCAACTACGTGGGTGTCGTGGAGTTTTTGGACCTGCCGATCTATATATGGAACACGTTCGTCATGACGGTCTTGGGGATCTTGCTGGATGTCGTGCTGGCGTCACTTTGTGCGTACCCGCTGGCTAAATTCGATTTTTACGGCAAAAAGATCATCACCGGCGCATTGCTGGCAACACAAATCCTTCCGGCTGCAGCCGGACTCATTGTTAACTATATTACAGTGGGAGCTCTTGGGCTGATGGGCAGCTACTGGGCGGTGATCCTGCCGGGTTCGATAGCTGTGTTCAGCATCATTTTGTTTCGCCAGGCTTATTTCTCCGTGTCGACCGAAGTCATGGAAGCATCGCGAATCGACGGGGCTTCGGAATTTAAAATCTGGTACAAAATTATGGCGCCGCAAATCCTGCCCGCTATTTCAACAGTTGTCATTTTTGATTTCATTAATAAATGGAACAACTTCCTATGGCCAATTATTGTGCTGAACCCGGACAAATATCCGATTGCCGCTGCTTTGAACTATCTCGGAGGAACGTTTAACTTCCAATTCGGTTACATTGCAGCGGCGACGATTATTTCGATTGTGCCGATCATCATTGTGTTTGTGTTCTTCCAGAAAAATTATATCAACTCCGTAGCCGGAGCCGTGAAAGGGTGATCGTCTGTGCAGCAGCAAAACCGCAGTCTGCCGAGTCTTCATCATATTGGAATGACTTCTTATCATTTTGAGGAAACGGTGAAGTTTTATGAGGAGGGCCTTGGATTTACAATTAAGCATATTTGGGGAAGAGATAAAAGGGTTTATATGATGGACATGGGAGATGGCTCCTGTATCGAGGTGTTCGAAGGCGGGGAGGAAGATACGCCGGCCCTTGGCCGCTGGCTGCATGTCGCATTGCGCACGGACGATATCGAGGCGAGCTACCGGCGAGCTATTGCAGCTGGGGGGAAACCCAAGCTTGCCCCAACCTTTGCTGATATTCTGGAGGCCAAGCCGAAACCCGTTTATATGTATTTTGCCTATGTCATCGGATTTGACGGCGAGGAAATCGAATTTATCCAGGAAGTAGAGGAGGCGCCTTAATGGTCGAAACCATGAACCGATGCGTGAGGTTTGTTCGGAAGCAGGATGCGCAGTTTATTTCCGAGGCATTCGAGGATCGGCCTCTGCTTCCGGGAGAGATATTAGGTAAAACGGTGGTTTCTTTGATTTCAACTGGATCAGAACGTGGCGGATACATGGATTATAACGACAACATGGCCTATCCGCAGGTGACTGGATATGCTGCCATTCTGGAAGTCCTTGAGATCGGACCGGGTGTGACGAAGGTACAGAAAGGGGATTTGTTTTTTGCAGGTACGCCCCATCATCTATACAACAGGGTTCACGAGGAGGATATTTTGCCGGTCCCAGCTGGACTTCCCCCTGAGAAAGCTGTCTACTGCCGGTTTCCTGCCGTTTCCCTGAGTTCCATTGTGCAAATGCCTGTGAGTCCAACGGAGCCCGTATTGGTTATGGGGCTGGGACTTGTAGGGCTGATGTGTGCCCAGGTGCTTCAAAACTTTGGCTATGACGTTTGGTCCGTGGATCCGGTCCGGCGGCGCAGAGACAATGCACGGTTAAATGGCATTTTGCACGCTGTATCTGGTGTGGACGAGATTCCGGCCGAACTGACCGGTAAATTTGGGGCGGCTTTCGACTGCAGCGGAGACGAATCGGCTATTTACGGCTGTGCAGACAAAATTCGCCATGGAGGGCATTTGTTTCTGGTTGGAGTCCCTTGGCGGAAAACGACAGACGAGGATGGCCATAGACTGTTGCTAAAAATCTTTTACGGTTTCCTTCACGTTCATTCCGGCTGGGAATGGACCTTGCCTCGCAGATCGGGGGATTTTTTACCGGAAAGCCACTACCGCTGCCTGGAAAAATCGCTGCAGTGGATTGCCGAAGGCAAGCTGCGCATGGACGATATCGCTGCCGTCGTGGATCCTTCCGACTGTCCCGAGGTTTATCGGGAAATCGGCGATGGTGAGCTTCAGCATAAGGCGAATTGCGTCATGTTTGACTGGCGGGCTTATTGAAAACAGCGGGGTGAAGCACATTTTATCGGAGATTAGCCAGATCGGTTAGGAGGAGAATACCGATGAACGATATTCGGATTACCGTGTTTTGTGAACATCATCAAGACCGGTACGAGCCGGTCAAAAGTGTTTATCCGGATGGCATACATGCCGCGATTGCCGCAGCTTTTGCTGAGGAACCGGGTTTTCAGATTACCATTGCTACGCAGGATATGCCCAGTCATGGGCTTACAAACGAAGTATTGGAGTGTACGGACGTACTCATATGGTGGAGCCATATTGACAATCATCTTCTGGACGATACGGTCGCGAATGAGGTTTGCAGGCGGGTCGTCAGGGACGGTATGGGATTTATCGCCCTTCATTCCGCAAGCTTCTCTAAGCCATGGCAGCGGATGCTGGGCATCGAATACGAGGCGGGGGAATGGGGGCGTTTCCGGACGATGCCCAAAGGGGAAAAGGAGCGGTTATGGGTCGTCGCTCCCGGTCATCCTATCTGCGAAGGGCTAGGGGACTTTATCGAAATTCCACAGGACGAGATGTACGGAGAGCCCATGCTGATTCCTGAACCGGATAAGCTGCTGTTTATCGCGTGGTGGGAAGGAGGGGAGGTGTGCCGGAGCGGGACGCTGTTCGAGCGTGGACGCGGGAAAATTTTTGGCTTTACGCCCGGTCATGAAGAGTTTCCTATTTATCATCAGTCGGAGATCCGCCGCGTCCTCCGCAACGCAGTCCGCTTTTTGGCTCCTGCCGGCGGAGCTAAAGTTCATTCCGGGGAAGGCCATTTGTCTGGGGAAGCAAGGGAAGATCTGTCGCATCGGATGTAGGTAAGTAGTAGGGCTTTATAATGAGAGTTTGGCCGCAGCTTTCAGCTGCGGTTTTTTGCGTTATCGATTGCTTGTCATGCTAGTCTGCATAATTGGCCAAGTTCCCTCATAGACATGTTATCAGATTGGGAAAACAATGTGCCGAAGGGGATGATAATAACATGCGTCGTATCACGTTGATCTTAGCCATCGTGGTGTGCTTCTCTGCCTTGCTGGCCGGATGCGGGAAGAAAGATGCGGCAGGCGTCGTCAAGGATTTAAACCAGTCTTTAGGCAAGCTGGAAAGTTATGAAGGTTCGGGGGTTATGACGTTACATACCGGCGAAACGCCTCAGATGTACAAAGTACAGGTGTGGTATATGAACCCGTCTTATTACCGGATCGCTTTAACCAATGCTCAGAAAGACATCACTCAAATCGTGCTGCGCAATGACCAGGGCGTTTATGTGCTGACGCCGAGCCTCAACAAAAGCTTCCGTTTCCAAAGCGATTGGCCGGATAATCAGGGACAGGTTTATTTGTACCAGACGCTTGTTCGCAGTATTTTGTCCGACAATACCCGCCAGTTTGTAAACGACAAGGACAGTTATGTCTTTGAAGTGGCTGCCAACTACAATACCCAATCGTTGGTTCGTCAGAAGATTTGGCTGAGCAAAGACGGCTACAAACCGCAGCAGGTGCAGGTATCCGATTCCTCCGCCCAGGTCGTGGTGGAAGTGAAGTTTGATCAGTTCGAGTTCGGCAAGAAATTTGATAAGAAGGACTTTGATATGCAGCAGAATCTCAACACGGCCAGCCAGGATTCCCAAGGGACCATGCTGGAAGTGGATGAGAACGGCCAGCTGATCGAGAAACCGGCAAGCGCTGACACGGCAGCGGAGGGCGGCGGCGCGGCGAGCCTGCCGGCTCTCAATGAATCGTTTGGCGTTATTCTTCCTACTTATATTCCGGACGGTGCCGAAGAGAAATCGACTCAGGTGCTGGATAATGCCGACCGCAGCTCGGTAATGGTGCAATACGACGGGGAATATCAATATACGATTCTGGAATCCCGTTCCCTTGACCGAGCCGTCTCCCTGCAGAAAGGAGATTTGATCGACATGGGTTTCACGTTCGGGCAGCTCTCCGGAGATGATCTGCAGACGTTGACCTGGACCCAGGACGGACTGGATTTCCAAATTACAAGCGCGGATCTCCCGGTGAACGAGATGATCAAAATCGCCGCTTCTATGCAGGATCAAACGGGTAAATAATAAAGCAAGGCGGATCAAAGGCTGGTTTTGGGCATAATACCCACCAGCCCGGCCATCCGCCTTGTCTGTTTTACGGAACGTTAGGGCTGTACACGGTAACGGTGCTCTTTTTCTCAAAGGAAACCTATCGATTTGACAGTGGGCAGACGGAACATTAGGATGGATCTAAGGCTTCATGGGCTTACATTGTTAAAGAAGGTGACCTTTGTGCAAGTGAATTATCGACCGACTGCTGCAGAAATTGATCTGGATGCTTTGGAATCCAATTATCTGGCACTCAGACAATCCCTGCCGGAAGGGATGAAACTGCTGATCTGCGTAAAAGCTAACGCTTATGGGCACGGCGCCGTACATGTTGCGATAGAAATGCAGCGCCTGAAGGCGGACTACATAAGTGTGGCTTTTCTGGATGAGGCGCTCGAATTGCGCGCAGCAGGCATTACGATGCCTATCCTGGTTCTGGGTTATACGCCCCCTGAAGGCGTGCGTACAGCTTTGGAGCATGACATCACGATCTGCCTCTTTGATGATGAGGTGCTGGAAGCCGCAAGCAGACTTGAGCCTGCAGCTTCAGCAGCCAAGCTGAAAGTCCACATTAAAGTGGACACAGGGATGGGGCGCATCGGTTTGCTGCCGGATGAGGCGCCGGCGTTTGTGCAAAAGGCGGTTTCTGTTCCGGGCTTGGAGGTCGAAGGACTGTTTACCCATTTCTCAACAGCAGATGAAGAAGACAAATCTTATACACTTGAACAATACAGAAGGTTTCAGGACGTTACGGACGCGCTGAAGGAACTTCAGATCAAGGTGCCTATCATACATACGGGCAACAGCGCCACAGCGATCGATCTGCCGGAACTTTCCTTTGATATGGTACGGGTCGGGATTGCGATTTACGGACTGTACCCGTCGGATGAGGTTCATCACCAGAACGTGAAGCTGATACCGGTACTTTCGCTCAAAACCAGATTGTCATATGTTAAAGAACTGCCGCCGGGCTGGGGAGTCAGCTATGGGAAAAGATACGAAACGCAAGATTGGGAAATCATCGGCACTCTGCCTGTAGGTTATGCCGACGGATACTCCCGGATGCTTGGCGGCAAAGCGCATGTCCTGATACGCGGGCGCCGCGTTCCA
This sequence comes from Paenibacillus physcomitrellae, assembly GCF_002240225.1. NCBI lineage: Bacteria > Bacillati > Bacillota > Bacilli > Caryophanales > Paenibacillaceae > Paenibacillus > Paenibacillus physcomitrellae. The sequence continues at coordinate 4,355,698 of NZ_CP022584.1, forward strand.
GTGGTTGGAACCATCTGTATGGATCAGTGTATGGTATCTCTGCAAGACTTCAAGGACAACGGAGAACAAATTCAAGTCGGTGAGGAGGCTGTTCTGATCGGCCGGCAGCAGGGCGGAGAAATCTCCGCGGATGAGCTGGCTTCCTGGCTGGGAACGATCCACTATGAGGTGATCTGCATGATTGCCCACCGGGTGCCCCGGTTTTACAAGAAGACCGGGCGCCAGGACGAAATCGTTAACCCGCTGTTCTAATCCTGGCAAGCTGGAGACGGGACAGGACGGAGGATTCATTCGTCAAGCAAAACTTTTATCGAACTTTGAAGGAATCTGCTGAAGACATCCCGAATGATTATAAAAAGGGCAGCATCCTGCTTGTTGAAGAGCGGAATAAACGGATTTGTTCTGCGTATAAGACGGAGGCGTATACTAAGTATATAACTAATATATTGAAATAAGCCTTCAGGTATATACGCCAAATAGGTTCTAGTTTATAATGGATGCAGCATACTTGATATACGGGAAGCATATATTCCTTTGTATATATTTCCTTGAATAGCGATATACTATTTTTAAGGAATGGTTCGAAAGGTTTTGTGGGGGTGGAAATCAGTTGGCAAATATGCACAGTACCAAAAGGATCATGATCAGTTTGCCGGATCATCTTCTTCAGGAAGTGGACGGAATTGCCCGGCTGGAGAATTCCAATCGCAGTGAGCTTATCAGACAGGCCATGAAGCTGTATTTGAACGAACGCAAGAAGCGGTTCATTCGGGATTCTATGCAGCGGGGGTATATGGAAATGGCCAAAATTAATTTGACCATGGCTGCTGAGGCGTTTCACGCAGAGGAAGATGCAGACAGCACCCTTGACCGCCTGGTAAGCGGGGTGTAGACATTGATTGTAAAGCGCGGCGACGTTTTTTTCGCAGATCTCTCTCCTGTGGTCGGTTCCGAGCAGGGTGGGGTCAGACCGGTGCTGATCATCCAGAACGATATCGGGAACCGTTTTAGTCCGACTGCCATTGTGGCGGCCATCACGGCCCAAATCCAGAAGGCGAAGCTGCCGACCCATGTGGAAATTGACGCTGAAGCTCACGGCTTTGACCGTGATTCCGTCATTTTGCTGGAGCAGATCCGGACGATCGACAAGCAGCGGCTGACGGACAAAATCACGCACCTGGACGAGGAAACGATGAAGAAGGTAGATGACTCCCTTCTGATCAGTCTGGGTTTAATTGATTTTTAGTTGAGACGGATTGATTTTGAGTTAGACTGCTTGCTTTGAGTGAGATGTATGGTTTGAGTGAGATGTATTATGGATTATGGAGAATATGTAAGGGGGCGCTCCGCCGGTTGGCGGAGTGCCTTTTGTTTTTTCGGGAATTTTGCAATAATGGAAGGGTACGCGGTTTTAAGATAGGCTGTTTGTGTTGTAGACTGCTGCAGGAAAAGCGGTTCTTAGCAGCCCGCCGCATTAGAAGACAGGAATTGTAAAGAAGAGAGGGAATTATCCATTGTCAGAACAGGATATAAATGTACAAGCTGCGGCGCCTTCGGAACAGGCGAAAGCAGAGGAGCAGGAGCAGATTATCCGCCAGGTCTCCAAGGAACTTAACCTGACGCTTAAGCAGGTCCGTACCACGATTTCATTGCTGGACGAAGGCAACACGATTCCGTTTATTGCCCGCTACCGCAAGGAAATGACGGGTGAGCTGGACGAGAACCAGCTGCACAGCATTGAAGAAAGAAACCAATACTTGCGCGGCCTCGCAGAGCGTAAACGTGAAGTCATCCGTATCATCGACGAGCAGGGCAAGCTGACCAAAGAGCTGGCCGAATCGATCCGCCAGGCAGTGAAGCTGCAGGAGGTCGAAGATTTATACCGTCCGTTCCGCCAGAAGCGGAAGACGCGGGCGAGCGTCGCGAAGGAGAAAGGGCTTGAGCCTCTGGCTGAATGGCTGCTGTCCCAGCCGGCCAAAGGAGATCCTGCAGCACAGGCGGCTGCTTACATCGATGCTGATAAAGGTGTAGCCACCGCAGAAGAAGCGCTGCAGGGCGCGATGGATATTCTGGCCGAGCAGTTTGCCGATGAGGCGAAGATCCGGGCGTGGATCCGCCGCTATACGATGGATCATGCTCTGATTGTATCGGAAGCGAAGGATGCGGAGCAGGAATCCGTTTATGAAATGTACTATAACTACCGTGAGCTGGCCAAAAAGATGCCGCCGCACCGTATTCTGGCGATCAACCGCGGCGAACGGGAGAACGTCTTGAAGATCGGTCTTGAGGTGCAGGCAGAGCCGGTTCATGCCTTCATGACGAAGCAAATCATGAAGGGCAGCTCGGCGACCGCTGCTTTGCTGCAGACGGCCATTGAGGACGCTTATAAACGGCTGATCGCGTCTTCGATTGAACGCGAGCTGCGGGGCGAGCTGACCGAGAAAGCCGAAGCGCAGGCGATTTCGATCTTCTCCGCCAACCTGCGCAGCCTGCTGCTGCAGCCGCCGGTGAAGGGCAAAACTGTGTTAGGCGTCGATCCGGCCTATCGGACGGGCTGCAAGCTGGCCGTAGTTGACGACACCGGCAAGCTGCTGGAGGTGGCCGTGACGTATCCGACTCCTCCGAACAACAAAAAGAAAGAAGCCGCTGCCAAATTCCACGAATTGATTGACCGGTACGGCATCAATCTGATCGCCATCGGCAACGGCACCGCTTCACGCGAAACGGAGCAGTTCGTCGCGGAAGTGATCGCCGAGCGCAAGCAGGACGAGCTGGCTTACCTGATCGTCAACGAGGCTGGCGCGAGCGTGTATTCCGCCTCCAAGCTGGCGCAGGAGGAGTTCCCGGAGCTGGACGTCGCCGAGCGCAGCGCAGCGTCGATTGCGCGCCGCCTGCAGGATCCGCTGGCGGAGCTGGTCAAGATCGAGCCGAAGGCGATCGGAGTTGGCCAATACCAGCATGACGTGTCCCAGAAGCATCTGGACGAAAGCCTGAAGGTGGTCGTGGAATCGGCCGTTAACCATGTCGGCGTTGATGTGAATACCGCTTCTTCGGCGCTGCTGTCCTATGTATCCGGCGTGAATGCAACGATTGCGAAGAACATCGTGAAATTCCGCGAGGAGAACGGCAAATTCACCAGCCGTAAAATGCTACAGAAGGTGCCGCGTCTCGGCGCCAAAACGTTCGAGCAGTGCGTAGGTTTCATGCGGATTGGCGGCGGGGAGAATCCGCTCGACTACACGCCGATTCACCCGGAATCCTATGACGTGGTGAACCGACTGTTTACCGAGCTGGGACTCGGTATCGATCAGCTGGGCACCAAAGAGCTGGCCGATCGTCTCGCGGCGGTCAATGTGGAAGAGCTGGCTGTCAAGCTGGAAGTCGGCGCGCCGACGCTGCGCGACATTGTGGACAGCCTGGTCCGTCCGGGCCGCGACCCGCGTGAAGAGCTGCCGGCTCCGATTTTCCGCAAAGATGTGCTCAAGCTGGAGGATCTGGTGCCGGGCATGGAGCTTCAAGGGACCGTTCGCAACGTCATCGACTTTGGCGCCTTTGTCGACATCGGCGTCAAAAACGACGGCCTCGTGCATATCTCCCAGCTCAGCAGCGGATACGTCAAACATCCGATGGACGTTGTATCCGTTGGCGATAACGTGACTGTCTGGGTGCTGAACGTGGATGAGAAGAAAGGCCGCGTGGGCCTTACAATGCGCTCTCCGGGCGGCAGCAGCGCTGCAAACGCTCAGTGAATATGGCTTTTCTGAATGACTGAATCCTGATTTCTCGGCCAAGTGCTGACATAGGGCTTTACGATTCGGATCTACAATAAGCCTACAATCAAGCTTTCACATTGAAAAAGCCGCATTTCCTGTCTGCTCAGCAGAGGAACTTGCGGCTTTTTGTTATGGTGGTTATTGTCCTTTACCCGCTATTCGGCATTGAGCGCTTCGGATGACCCCGGTCCCGACTTGCGGCTATGGTAAAAGAACCAGCAGTCGTTCAGCAGTTTGACCTGACGCCGATCTTTTTTGTAAAAAGCATTCATCATTTGATTGCAAAGCCACTTCGGCAAGATGTTCGCCTCCCCCGTAAATCGCTGTTAGGGTATCTATATGGAGAAGGGCCCAAAAGTGTGCGCGTCAAAATAAGCTTTCAAATAAAAAAGCCCCACAAAGTGGGGGCCACTTACAGCAGCGATTCGCTTTCTTCTGCCGCTTCTTCGTACCATTGCTCAAGCTGAGCCTGAAGGGCGCGGATTTCGGTCAGCAGGGAAATCAGCGGATAGCTTGTTTCCTGAATGGACGAGAAGGATTGCTCAAGACGGTTGATATAATCCAGGCCGCCGGCAATTTGATCGGACTCTCTAAGCAGGTCAAGGCTGTCGCATTCCGCTACCGCTTGGGGAAGGGCAGGCACATTGTCCGCAGTCAGCTTGTCTACTTCCTTGTTCAGGCGCAGGATCAAAGCGCTGAGCTGGTAAGCGTAATCCGCAGGCATTTCGACAAAGATAAGTTCAGTTTCTTGCTGTAAAATACAATAACGCATGGTCGGCATGGCGGTAATTCTCCCTCCGGTAATTCATTCCTACTTGACAGTGTATCGTAAGGAGAAGTTAAAATTCAAGTACAACCTGTCCGCCCTTGTCTGTCCATCTTGCATAGATAAGAGCAGGGGGAGCGGGCGATTTAGAGGAGGGAAAAGGGATCATGAACGACCCGGAGCTGCAGGCGTGGGTGGAAGAAATTTCGCTGCGCTGGTTCGGCATGAAGTTCCGTCATCAGGCCACGTTTAATTCCAGGCTCCGTTCTACCGGAGGCCGATATTTTATGAAGAGCCATAACATAGAAATCAACCCCAAACAGCTCAAGCATTACGGCCTGGAGGAAACGGAGAAGATCATCAAACACGAGCTGTGCCATTACCATCTTCATTTGCTTGGACGGGGGTACCAGCATAAAGACCCTGATTTTAAAACCCTTTTGAAAAAGGTAGGCGGCAGCCGCTTTTGCCAAAGCCTGCCGGGAGCAGAGGGGCGCCGTACGCTTCCTTACCGCTATGAGCTGATCTGCCAGAGCTGCGGCCTGAAGTATCCGCGCAAACGCAAGGTGGATGCTAAGCGGTACCGCTGCGGCAAATGTGCAGGCAAGCTGAAGTTATTTTCCCTGCCATCTTGACGCGGGCTTCCTGGTCCATTGGTGGGTCCAAACGGGAGCAGAAAGGGTATAATGGATTTAGGATCATTTATCGGGAAGGAACGGGAAGGAAGGACGAATGACCTGACTGCTTTATAAGAACTGCATAAGAACTGTCTAAGAATTTTATGAGGGGGAAATAACAACATGTCTAAATCCGCAGCGAAGAAATTTCGTGAGAAACGGATCCGAGAAGGCAAGCTGAATCCGGTAACGGGACGAAGCCCGTTTACTTCGGCAGATTTAAGAACTCGAATGACCAAAACCAAACAAGAGATGCTGCAGCAGGGCAGCCGCAAACACAAGAATCGGCTCTTGGAAAGCTCAAGAGAGGATTCTTTTTTTATGCTTGAAACCGCTTGACTTGGTTTGTTGCTTTGTGATATATTCAATTACGTTCACTGATTAATGTTCCCTGATAGCTCAGTTGGTAGAGCACTCGACTGTTAATCGAGTTGTCACAGGTTCGAGTCCTGTTCGGGGAGCCATTTTTATTTGGAGAGATACCCAAGTGGCTATAAGGGGACCCTCTGCTAAGGGGTTAGACTGCGTAAGCGGTGCGAGGGTTCGAATCCCTCTCTCTCCGTAGATGAAGAAGAGCTGCAGCATAAGCTGCGGCTCTTCTTTTTGCATACACATTTATAAGTTACAGGCTCAGTGAGTGCCCCAGGACCTGACGTATAGCGTGAGCGACACCGTTATCCTGATTGCTTAACGTTACCGTGCTGCACAGATCTTTGATCTGCTGATGAGCATTGCCCATGGCCACGCTTCTTCCGGCGATTTTTAACATCGAAATATCGTTATAGCTGTCGCCGACCGCCATGACTTCGGACAAAGGAATTTGATGCATGTCTGCCATACGCATTAAGGCGCTGCCTTTCGAGGCCAGCGGATGCTCCACTTCAAAGTTATGATCGGCTGAAATAACCATGGTCAGCTCGGAGTCCTCTAAATACCGTTTCCGTCCGGCTTCTAATTTCTCTGCTTCAAAGGAAAAACCGAGGATATTATAAATCTCAGCTTCCTCCGGAACATGCCGGTAAGAGGGGATACGGGCAAGTCCGTGCTGTTCATACTGTTTCTCCAAAGCGTGAAGCAGAGACTGTAAAGTCATATTAGGATTGCTGCTCAGCACACGGTCCATTTCGATGCTCATCAGCTCATGGCCGTTCTGCGGGGTATAAATGCCTCGGTCTGTCATGGCTTCATAGTAATATTGATTAGCTTCAAGCCAGGCCAAAACCTCCATCGCTTTATCCCGGTTTATCGGGATGCTGTGAATCGGCTGACCATCGGCGTCATGCAAGGTAGCTCCATTTGCCCCGATCACCGGAGTCGAAATGCCGGCCTGGCTGCAAATTTGCTTGGCATCATAGAAAGCTCGGCCCGTAGCGATGGTAACCAATACCCCTTGGCTTTGAGCCTCTTGAATGGCTTCCGCATTCTCCATACTGACCTGACTGTTCGAGTTCAATAGGGTTCCATCCAAATCGACGGCAATCATCTTGATCATTGTTCCTCAGACTCCTTTTTCTCGTAATCTTGGGTAGTCAGCACCTCGACGCCATGCTGCCGCAGTTGTTCTAGGAGCTCCGGTTCAGGAAGCAGATCCGTAATCAGTAAATCGACGTCAGACCAGCTGCCGAAGCGGTAATAGTTGCTTTTGCCAAACTTGAAATGATCGGCCAGGACAATAACCTGGGACGCTTGCTGCATCATGCGTTCTTTAATTCGGCCTTCTTCTTCATAAACGGCGAACAAACCTCCGTCAGCAATGCCCCCAGTTCCAATAAAGGCTTTATCTGCCCGATAGCGAGAAAGCGTCTCGGCGACGGATATCCCGTAAACAAACCGGTGTTCTTTGTGCAGCTGTCCGCCCAACAGATGAACTGAAACATTGGGTTTGGACGACAGCACGTCAGCCTGGTTAATGGAGTTAGTAATTACATAGGTATCGCCGGCCGTCCACCTTTCTGCACAAGCTTGAACCGTCGTGGAAGAATCGAGGATAACTCGTTCTCCCGGACGTACGAGGCCTGCGGCTATCCGGCCGATCTGCTGTTTTTCTTCCGAAACGGACAGCAGTCTTTCATTGTAGTTCTGAATTCGTTCAAAAGGAGCGGCTGGCAGCAGGGCGCCTCCGCGTGTCCGGATGATGGCCTGCTGTTCCTCGAGCTTTACCAGATCGCGGCGGGCGGTATCCCGGGATACTTCAAAGAGGGAGCAGATGTCTTCAACGGAAATTCTTTTATGGGCCTCCAGATAATCAATAATTGCGCGCATACGTTCTTCTTGGTACATCACTTCTACCTCCGCTTGTTATATAAGGTATTATAAGCTCTTGTAATGAATGTTGCAATATTATACGTATATTTAAGTGATATTAAGTCAAAGGTAACGTTGGTTGTTCTAAATCGCTTATCTTCTAAGGATGATAAAAAATTTGAAAAAAGTTATTGCTTCGACCTCATAATTTTGATATACTCAATCTTGTCGCTGCGAAAGATAAGCTCCGACTAAAAGAAATTAAGGCCCGTTGGTCAAGGGGTTAAGACACCTCCCTTTCACGGAGGTAACAGGGGTTCGAATCCCCTACGGGTCACCATATGCGGTAGTGGTGGAATGGCAGACACGCTATCTTGAGGGGGTAGTGGGCGTACGCTCGTGGAGGTTCGAGTCCTCTCTACCGCATTATAAGCAAAGCAAAGACGGCCCAGGGGAACTCTTCCCTTAGGCCGTTTTTTATTTTTCTTTTATGAAAATTTTCAGTAAAAACAAGGCTTCATAAACTTTACATTTCTAGCTAGCTATACTAGTATAATTCATGTTCTCTTGCAGTACATGAAGGAGATTCATACGGAAAGTTAAATTATGTTATAATTATTTAGATGTTGGGAAATCGTGTGAAGAACATTTGCCGGATAAAATTCAAATATCCTGTTCCCGCTGCTTCTTCTCAAGAATGGCGGCATATTGAGGGTATAGATGCCCCATGCATTCCGTACATATATCATGCGTAAGTTCAATATGCAGGTGATTTTTTAAATAGCTTTCGAGCGAGTGCCAGTCGTCCTGGCTGTCTCGGATTCTTTTGCAGACTGCACACATGGGCAGAAGACGGCTCATAAGGAAATTCGGCTTTTCTTCCGCTCTGTCAGAAGAGACGGTTTCGGTATGGAGAGCCGATATATCGTGTAGACTGATAACCAGTCCTTGTACATATCCGGTTTGGTCCGCAAGCGGTGCGATTTCAAGCATTAGCCATTGAACGCCTGCTGAAGTGTGATGATTAAACTGAACGGGTTCAAATGAGTCAAGGCCTTGAAGTAAATCATCAAGCTTGGAGAGGCAATATCGGGTTAGTTGATCGCCGTAAGCGCTCCTGAACGCATCCATTTGAAGCAGGTTCACTCCGTGCCAGTTAAAATCGGAAGGAACGTTGTTTTGCAGCGCGATCTGGGTCCAGAATTCATTATAATCCACGATGCAGCCTTCCCTGTTCGTGATCGCCAAACCATAACGCAGGGAATGGACGGCATTTGTCCATTGCAAATAATTGTTCACGCCAACGCTCCTCACTATGTCCTTTAAGCTGCAACATTTAGAACTATAACTTTAAGTACCATGACTAAAAGTACCATAACTATAAGTACTGTAATCTCGAGATCTATAACCGTGAAATAGGAATAAGAAGCCCAAGCAGGAGCTTGTCTGTAGTTCTATTATATACGTAATTACGTCATTTAACAATAAAATATAACTTATTTACGCAATTTATGTTTGAAACATTGGAGGAAGTCAGAATGCATTCCATTTATGAACGGATCGATCTGTTGATCCGGATGAAGAAAATGACCAAAAAGAGCTTTTGCGAGAAGCTTGGAATCAGTACTGGAAACCTCGGGGATTGGAAACGGGGGAAATCCACGCCGAGTACAAATAAACTTATTGAAATCGCTGCTTTTTTTGATGTAAGTCTGGATTGGCTGATGCTTGGCAAAGGGGCTTTCAATTCTGCGGTGAAGGAACAAGCGGAGTCCTACAGCCATTATTATTCCCACCTGGATGAAGAGGATCGAACGGCTAAGCTTACACCTGAGGAAGAGGCGTTCATCCGTGAATACATAGCGTTCACCCGATATCGGAAACAGCGGAACAGACGCAATGAGGACGGGGAATCCTGATTTTTTTGTAGAAAAAGCTTTACTTATTAAATCGCTAGATATATAATATTAATGTTCGCTTCAAAAATAACGTGCGGTAGTGGTGGAATGGCAGACACGCTATCTTGAGGGGGTAGTGGGCGTACGCCCGTGGAGGTTCGAGTCCTCTCTACCGCATAATTGAATTGAAGTTGGCATTTAAAAAGGTTTCTTCCCTGCAGTGATCTGCAACGGAAGAAACCTTTTTTTATTGTCTTCTTACTGCTGCTATAAGCATTATCCACTGAAAGTTTGAATGAGAAGGAAGACATTAAGGCCGATGATGACGGCCGTAATAAACCAGGCCAGAATCGCAATCCAGCGTTTGTTTACGAACTTGCCCATCTTTGTTTTGTCGCAGGTGAATTTCACGAGCGGAACAACTGCAAAAGGCAGCTGCAGAGAAAGAACGACCTGACTGAAGACAAGCAGATCCTGAATGCCGCTTTCCCCATACATCGCTGTAACAATAACAGCGGGAATAATGGCGATCAAACGGGTGATCAGGCGGCGCAGCCAAGGTTTCAGCCTAATGTTGACGAAACCCTCCATTACAATCTGTCCTGCCAGCGTTCCTGTTAACGTGGAGTTCTGTCCCGATGCCAGCAGGGCAACCGCAAACATGATGCTGCCAAGCGTTGTTCCCACGATTGGAGTAAGCAGATGATAAGCATCGCCGATTTCTGCGACACTGGTCATGCCATTCACATGGAACGTAGCGGCCGAAACGATTAGAATAGCAGAATTGATCAGAAGTGCGAAAGTCAAGGCAATTGTGGAATCCCAGGTCATATATTTGATCGCTTGCCGTTTGCCAAGTTCGGTCCGCTCAAATTTTCTCGTCTGAACGATCGAGGAATGTAAATAAAGGTTATGAGGCATAACCGTTGCTCCTAAAATACCGACCGCAATGTAAAGCATCGCAGGATTCGTAACAATTTCCGCTTGCGGGACATACCCCCGCAGAACACCGCCCATGTCCGGTTTGGCCAGGAACAGATCAACCCCAAAACAGATCCCGATGGTTAGAATCAGCAGGATAACGAAGATTTCGAGTGACCGGAAGCCCTTATTCTGCAGCAGTAAAATAATCAGTACATCAGCTGCGGTAATAAGAACGCCGTATAGAAGCGGGATGCCAAATAATAAATTTAGCGCAATTGCCGAGCCGATAACCTCGGCAAGGTCACAGGCCGCTATCGCCAGCTCGCAGAGCAGCCAAAGCGCTATCGAGACCGGTTTGGAATAGTGATCCCGGCAGGCTTGGGCTAAATCCCGTCCGGTAGCAATTCCAAGTTTGCCGGATAAGTGCTGCAGCAGGATGGCCATCAGGTTGGACAAGAGGATGACAGCGAGCAGCGTGTAGCCGAATCTTGATCCGCCTTCGATATCGGTTGCCCAGTTGCCCGGATCCATGTAACCGACTGCAACCAAGTAGCCGGGTCCGGCGAAGGCCAGAAATTTTTTGAAATAAGAACCGGATTTAGGTATATGCATCGAACGGTGCGATTCCGCCAAAGAAGGATTGGAGGGAGCCGCTCTCCAGCCTTTCAGAGGGGGAGTTTCGTTTTCGTAAGCATCACTCATGGAATATCACCCTTTGCCTGATAAAAATTTTCGTTATCATTATTGTAATCCCACAATAGTTTTTGTCTAGGGAAACATTTTAGTGCAAGCGCTTTTTTGTTGTTATTGGGTAAAAATGGGCTTATCCTGTTAAATTAGGCGTTCAACCGACATAAATACTGTAAGCTTAATGTATGCAATTTAATCGGTTTTGACATCCTAAGCTGTAGAATTGACGTTCGGACGACGTTTGAAATTATACGGACGGTTTAATTTACTACAGTAGGAAAATGATAAGGAGTGATCAGCATGGAAGCCTTGTATACAGCAAAAGTGAAAGTTCACGGCGGCCGGACGGGGGCTATCGAGTCATCGGACGGGGTGCTGAAACATAATCTTACGATGCCTAAGGAGCTTGGAGGCTCCGGCGGCGAAGGAACCAATCCGGAGCAGCTGTTTGCTGCGGGTTATGGAGCCTGCTTTGAAAGTGCGCTGGCCAACGTGGCCCGCAAGGAGAAGATTAAGCTTGAGGGCGTGGAAGTGGACAGCCAGGTCACCATTGGCAAAGACGAAGCGGACGGCGGTTTCCAGCTATCGGTACAGCTGGATGTTAAGATTCCAAACGTGGACAAAAGCCAGGCTCAGGAGCTACTGCACAAAGCTCATCAATTCTGCCCGTATTCTAAGGCAACGCGCGGGAATATCGTCGTGAAGCTGAACGCGGTAGAATAGGAAATAAAAACTAAAGAAACAACGTGAATAATTATAGTAAGGAAAACGGCGTAGAATGCTAAAGCCTTCCGCTTCGGGGCGGGAGGCTTTCATTTTTTTTATTTATTATGGAAGATTCAGGTCGCAAAGTTATGATTTCCGGCGGCAGCAAGCGGCTTGCGGCTCGTGTACAAGTTGACATAGCGTTCAAAATTCTTTAATATGTCTAAGTGCTTGAAGGTTCGATTAAATTAAATAAAAGATAACGGGTGATGAAAAGATGTCCTCTTACAAACCTAGCGTTGATAACGTCATTTTGGCCAGCAGCAATGAAAAGGACGGCTTGTACGAATTTATAGTCCATATGGTTGACGGAACAGAATGCCGCGTGTTCTATAACCGTACTCCGGAGTGGAAGCTGACCAACATCAGCCGCTTGCAGAAAACCCCTTGTCCGGTATGCCGCAAGGACTTCATTTGCAAATGCATGGACAGCTTTACTGGAGAAATCGACCAGCAGATGAATGAAGGCCAATGGTTTGAGAAAGCTGCGACCAAATAATTTCAGCATAGAATAACTTATGTTTGCAGGAGCCAGTGATAGATCCCCTTATAGCCGACAGATCAAAGCTAGCGAATCTGTATGCTGCAAGGGGATTTTTCTATAGGGAGATACATAGAGAGCAGAGAAGAGAGGGTGAACCAGGGTGATCCGATTCTTACCGCCCGCCAGGAGCAATAGTTGGTTTGTCTGGTACTTGATTTATGCGGGAATTGTTACGATTGCACTTGCATTTTACCGGTTTGTGAGGCTAGGTGACGAGTTTGATGCCGGTTTGTTAGGGCGATTTGCACTGCTGGCACTGGCCTTCTCGGGTATTGTTCATGTCTGTGGATGGCTTGGAGGCCGATTGATCTGGCTGGTTTCAACGGCAGGGCTTGTTATCGGCATATACACGATGTTCAGGTACGCAAGCCGCGATATGTCCGGATGGGAGGATCTGGCGTCCTTCTTATCCTTTATGATTCTTTCTGCAGGCGGTTTCGTGATTGGGCTGCTGGCCGAGGGGGCAAACTGGCTGTACCGGTATTTGCACAGGCCAAAGGAAGAATAGGAGCTGCTGGATATGCTAACAGGGGACCAACGGAACGAAAATGAGCAATCGGAGACAAAATGGACTGAGGGGCGCCATGGACGTCAGGTGCGTCAAGGACACCAAGGGCATCTTGTTGAGCCTGATTTTGGAGAACATTCGATTGTCCTTGTCGACGGCGTATGCAGCCTTTGTCAAGGAGTGACCCGGTTTGTGATCCGGCATGACCTGGAAGGATGGTTCCTGTTTGCTTCCTTGCAGTCTGAAACGGGGATGAAGCTGCTGAAGAAATACGGCATTCCGATGACAGGGCGACAAACACCTGGATATAATGGGGATCAGTCCGGTTCTTATGAAAAAGACTTATCTAAACCGCAGTATGAGTCGGTTGTGCTGATTGATAAAGGGCGTTATTATCTCCGTTCGGATGCAGCGCTGAGAATTGCAGCGAAATTAAATTTTCCGTGGAATTTAATCCGTTTCCTTCGAATTATTCCCAAAGGGATCAGGGATGGCCTTTACCGCTATATAGCCGATCATCGTTACAGATGGTTCGGCAAGGATGAGACGTGTCTGGTGCCTTCTCCGGAGTTGTCGGATCGTTTTCTGGATCAGGGCTAAAGTCATGCGGGAGAATCCAGGACTTGTCAAATATGAAGCTCTATGGTATTCTGGCTGTAAATAAATCATGAACGGACGGAAGCACCGTCAAGGACCGAGAAATTCGGTTTTTGACGGTGCTTTTTTTGCGTTCATCAAGAAGGGGGAGCCGGAATTGACCGTGCATATGGTGCTGGGGGTGGAAGACCAGCAGTATGTGGAAGCTTTGCTGGACTATGTGCGCAGCAGTGAATATGGCCGGCGGATTCGGATTACGTCGTTCAGCAGGCCGGAAGCATTTAAGGCGTTTTGGAGCCGGTTATCTAATGGGACAGAGCAGAAGGTTGATTTCGCCGCTGTTGAACTGTCGTTTATGACCCACGTAGGGTCGGGAAATGGGAAGCCGAAGGAGGGAGAGGAAGGACTAGCCATAGAGGAGGGCGGCGGGGAGGAACAAGAGGAACTGTTTCAGGGACAGCGAGAAGGAGAAGTCTGTCTTCCATGGATCTGCCTCAGCGAATCTGACAGTGTCCAAGGGGGGATTCTGCCGGACATTCCAGTGATGACTAAATACCGCCCGCTCCCGGAGTTGCTGGAAGACCTGCTCAAATTCGGTCGGGAACGTGAAGGAGGGGTGCGGAGAACTCCGGCCGATGCGCTTCCGGAGGTGCCGGTTATCGGGGTGTATGCCTCGGCTGGAGGTACAGGGAAAACAACCGTCGCGCTCCATTTGGCTAAACAGCTGACTTTGGAAGGGGCGCGGGTATTTTATCTGAATTTGAAAACGTTTGGTCTACCGTTAGGTTTAACCGGGCAGCGGAGAAACGGGCTTGCTTCCGGCATGGCCGAGCTGCTCTACGAATTGGAGGCCGCGGCTGAAGATAACAAACTGCCGGATCTGCCGCCTTCCCGCTTTGTCGTCCGCCATCCGCTGATTCAGGGCGACACGTTTGGGCAGGTGGCGAACCTGCGTGAGCTGCTTGAAATGGAACCTGCCGACACAGTCCGAATGATCGACTATGTGGCGGGAAGCGGTAGCTATGACGTCGTAATTGCAGTCTGCGATGCTTATCCGGATGGACGGAGCACAGGTATGATTGATCGCTGCGACCGTTTAGTGTGGCTGCTGCTGGATGACGAAGAGGTCCTTTCTAGGTCGGCTGCCGCTTGGGAATTCTGGGGGAAAGGGCAGGGCCAGGATCGGCAGGCCGCCGCGAAGCTGCTTTCCAAAACGGTATTTACGCTCAACCGTCACTCCGGCGCCGCGTTGTGTGCTGCTCCTCGTCCTGAACTGATTCCGGCGGTAACGTTATGTGAGGTTCCGGATTGGAAACAGGCGGATAAAGCAAGGATTTTGGCCGATGCTCCTGCCTTTCAGCGGGATATTTTGAAACTGCGCCGCAGTCTTTTTTCACGGGAGGGGAACGGGGCATTTCCTGCAAGGAGTGCAGGCTTATGACAGAAGAACGTTTGGCGCAGCTGCGCAAGGAACTTCGCGGCGGCCTGAATATGAACTCTATGCTCAGTGATGGCGAACTGCTCCAGTATATCGAACGGAGACTGCTGCAGGAACCGGAAATGGCCGACTATACGGCTGCCGAGAAACGGCGTTTGATTCGGCGAATGTATGATTCCTTCCGGGGACTGGATGTACTGCAGCCGCTGGTAGAAGACCGGAGCATAACGGAAATTATGATTAACGGCCATGATGAAATTTTTGTGGAACAGGAAGGAAGAGTGAGGAAGGTACCGGTCCATTTCGAATCCCGGGAGCGGCTTGAAGACATTATCCAAAGTATCGTATCAGCGGTCAACCGGGTTGTTAATGAATCCAGCCCTATTGTAGATGCAAGGCTGAAAGATGGCTCACGGGTCAATATCGTCCTGCCACCGGTTGCTTTGAAAGGCCCGACGCTTACGATCCGCAAGTTCCCGGAGAATCCGTTGACCATGGATGACTTAGTCCAAATCGGCAGTTTAAGCCGCGAAGCGGCGTTATTCCTCCAGCGGCTGGTAAGAAGCAAATACAATTTGTTCATCAGCGGAGGGACCGGTTCGGGCAAGACGACCTTCTTAAACGCTTTGTCCCAATATATCCCGGCGGATGAACGGATTATTACAATAGAGGATTCGGCGGAGCTGCAGATCGTGAACGTTCCCAATCTGGTTTCTCTGGAAACCCGGAATGCCAATACGGAAGGGCGCGGCGAAATCACGATCCGTGATTTGATCCGTTCTTCCTTGCGCATGCGCCCAAACCGGATTGTAGTCGGTGAGGTCCGCGGTACGGAAGCGCTCGATATGCTGCAGGCGATGAATACGGGCCATGACGGGAGCCTTTCAACCGGCCATGCCAACAGTACGGTCGATATGCTCAGCCGTTTGGAAACGATGGTGCTAAGCGGAGCGGATCTTCCGGTATCGGTTGTACGGAAGCAGATCAGTTCGGCGATTGATATTTTTGTCCATCTCTCCAGATTAAGGGATCGTTCAAGGAGAGTAACTGAAATCGCGGAGGTTGCCGGTTTTGAACAAGGAGAGGTTGTCCTCCGGCCTCTATTTGTTTTTCAGGAAGAAGGGGAGCGGGACGGCAAAATCATCGGCAGCCTGATTCGGACGCCGAACCGAATGCTTCATAAGGAGAAGCTGCGGATGGCCGGTATTTTGGGGGCGGATGGCATGGAGGAGGGTGAAGACCAAAGCAAGGGAGATGAGGAGCACAGTGACGCGGTTAAAGCCGGAACCGCTTCTTTCCGGAAGGAGTGAGAACGTGGGGAGACCGGCGGCAGCATTAATGAAGAAGAAGGTTAACATGGCAGACAGAAAAACAGGAAGAACAGGTTCTCCTTCCGGCAGCACGCTGCCCGATTACAGCGAATATGTCCTTACTGGAAGTCAAAAGGCGGCTAGTTTGTTGGCTGGCGGAATGCTGCTGTGGGGGATCGGGTTTTTATTCTTTCATTCCTGGTATCTCGCGTTGGTACTGGTTTTGGCTGCGGGAGTTACACCTCGCATCGTCAGCGGTTTCCTGCTGGAACGGAGGCGAAGGATGCTGGGCATACAGTTTAAGCAAATGCTTTATTCGTTATCGAGCTCCTTGGCGGCAGGACGTTCAGTAGAGAATGGATTCCGGGAAGCCGTCAAGGATCTGCAGTTTCTTTATCCGGACAGCAATACCGATATGATCAGGGAACTGCATATTATTTGTGCCCGATTGGAGTATGGTCAGCCGATAGAAGAGGCGCTTCAGGATTTCAGCAGGCGCGCGAAACATGAAGATATCGCTAATTTCGCGGATGTGTTTTCAGCCTGCAAACGGACGGGCGGGGACCTGGTGGAGGTAATCCGCCGGACCTCGATGCTGATCGGTGAGAAGATGGAGATAAGCATGGAGATAGGCGTAGTGCTGGCACAGAAAAGGCTCGAATCCAAGCTGCTTTTGGCCGCTCCGATCTTCTTCCTAGCCTTTATGAATCTCTCTTCACCTGATTATATGAGTCCGCTCTACAGCGGAGCAGGATTAGTAGTATCAGCAGCCGCCTTGGTATTATTTGGGGTCTGCTTCTGGCTGATTCGGAAAATAATGAATATCCGGGTTTAAGGGGGAGAAGGTGATAATTGTCTGGGGAATGAGCGGTGCGGTGCTGATGCTGGTTTGGATCGTGCTCTACATTCGGTCCAAAACCGCTTATGGAAAAATGATCTTCATCAAAGCGGAAGGGCTAAAGCTGCAACAGGCAGCTCCGCCCATGCTTTATATTCTGCACAAGTTCAAAATCGGTGAACGTTTTCCGGGGGTGCTGTACAAACTGAGCGGACTGCTAAGACGTCTGTATGGGGAATCCGCAGGAGGTGAAATAACGTTCCTGTTTGTCGCAGAGCTTATGTCTTATTTCTATTTTCTGCTTCTGGGCGGATGTCTGCTTGTCTGTTTGCTCGGCGGCGACAGCTCCGGATTTATCATAGGCGTTATATTGGCATTTATGGTGCCTGTCGCCTTGATCAGCGATTTGCGAAGCAAGGTCAAGAGAAGGGAGCAGGATATGCTGATTGAGCTGCCGGAGCTGTTAAATAAAATCATCCTGCTTGTAGGGGCAGGGGAAACGGTACAGCAGGCCTTCCGGCATTGCCTTAATTCTAAGAAAGGCCTGGACCAGCCGATTTATCAGGAATTGGACAAGATGATCTCGGAATGGGATAACGGGTATTCTTTTGGCCAGGCTTTGGAGAATTTCAGCAGAAGATGCGCTCTGCAGGAGGTGGCTTCCTTCTCGACGGCCGTAATGCTGAATTACCGCAGAGGCGGAAGTGATTTCACTATGGCGCTGCGGGAGCTTTCCAACAGCCTCTGGGAGAAACGAAAGTCTGTTAGTCGGACCCGTGGAGAACAGGCCACTTCAAAGCTGCTCCTGCCCATGCTTCTGCTCTTTATGGTTGTTCTTATGCTAGTAGGAACTCCAGCATTTATGATGATGAGTTTTTAGGATGCTCACAATCACTAGGATATTCACTATTAAATAGGAGGAATTTTTATGTTAAGCGTATTGAAAGAAAGGCTGGATCTACTTAGTAAGGATGAAGAGGGCTTGGGTATGCTGGAGATGATTTTGATTATAGCGGTCATCGTTATATTGGCCATTATTTTCAGGGATAAGCTGAAAGAAATACTCGAAAGTCTGCTCGGCAAAGCCAAAGGTAAAACGGAAGATTTTATGGATGATAAATGATGAGGAGCTTTTGCAGCAAGGAAGAGGGCTCTTTTACATTGGAGGCTTCTTTGCTTCTTCCTGCCGTATTCTTAACGGTGCTGGTTCTTATGTTTCTCTGCCTTTATTTCTATCAAAATGCTTTATCGGGACAGGCGGCCGCTGTAGCCGCTGAGCGTATTGCCTATTCATGGAACAATAGCAGCAAGGATCCGCGAACCGGCCAATACAAGGAGGGGGAATACGATCCTTTGTATTGGAGGTTAACGGATGATGCCCTGCTGCAGTCCGTTTTTGGAGGGAACTCTTCTTCAAAGGAGGATCAAACCGACCTGCCGACAGGGAAGTCGGGATCTGCTGATTCCCTGACAACCAGAAAGCTGGAGGGGACCGGAAGCGAACTTCCTGCTGTTTTCAGCGGCAGGTTGGTTTACTCATATGATTTGCTGAAGCGCAGAGTTGAAGCCGAGTTGATCAGGAAGCTGCCTGTCTCTCCCCTAAATAAAGTGTCAGGCGGTGACTGGGGGATTGGTGTCCGGTCAGTTTCCTATATCGTGGAGCCTGCAGAGTGGATTCGGACCATAGAGTTAGCCAGATATTATACGGCGAGGTTCCGCAGTACAGGAGAGAAGGCAGCCAACCGGCAGGAGGCCGGGGAAGCGCTGCGCCGGTTTGCCAAATAAGCAATAATCAATAAGCAATAAGAAAAATTTAATCAAGCAAACAGCAGGAGGGAGGAGACATGTTCAGGGAAGAGGAACGGGAGCAGGGGGCGGTTAGCGCTTTTCTGATTATGATTTTTGCAGCGGTATTTGCGTTTGTAGCGTTATTCATCGACTACGGCAGAATGGCCGCTCTACAAGCGGAGAGCGAGACGGCACTCCATGCCGCGGTTCGCTCCGTTCTGTCATCCTATGACCAGGAGTTGATGGAGGAATATGGATTGTTTGCCGTCGGCTCAACGGACAGCAGTTATATTATGTCAAAGGTGCTCCAAGAAGGCTTCGACTATTCCGCCCGTCAGGACAGGTTTACGTTAATGGGAGCCAAACTTGATTCGTCTGAACTTCTGCTTTCACGTCCTTTAGGAACTTATCCGGTATTTAAACAGCAAATCCGGGAGCAGATGAAATACAAAGCCCCGGTCAATTTGGTCCTTGAGCTGCTAAACAAGTTTAAGCCGGTTTCGGAGGTTTTAAAGGAAGCTTCCAACACGACGGATGTTTTGAGCAAACTGCAGAAGCTGTACGACCAGAGGGAGGAACTCATCGATAAGGTTTCTGCCGGGCAGAAAGCGGCTCAGCAGAATGTAAAAGCTATAAGAGAATACACTGCTGATGATCAGGCGCAAAATGCCGGAATGGCGAAGTTGGACGAAGCGTTATCCAGCATGCAGGATGCCGTCTCCCAATACGGAGAGTATCAGAGCATGGTCGAAACGGATCGGAACCGCGAGCCGGAGGATCAACTGTATACTTCCGAAATTTATCGTTACCGGAGCGGGGCTTCACGGATCTTCAACAGTTTATCCGATGCACTGAGGAAATCAGCGGATTCCCATCAGGAGCTCGTGCAGAACAGCCCTGGTTGGATTAGAGAAGCGGCTGACTTGAACGCGCAGATGGAGCAGGTTATTCAAGAAAGCGAGGAGCGTGCGACAGGTGCAAATTACGATTCTGTAAGCAATTCGTTAAGTACGGCAGGAGCAAGCAGGGATCAAACTGCAGGGGGAGCGGAAATCAATAAAATCCGGGAGCAGACCCGTTCGCTGCTGAGAGAGGATGGCTTCTTCGAGGGACTAACCCAAACAGTTCATCAACAAATTAAGCTGTTTGATCTGGTCCGCAGCAAGAATAGTGCTTTAAGTGGACAGCAGGGAGCTGTCCTGGCGGGAAGCAGCGACGCGGGGGCGTTTCGCTCATCTGCCGCCGCAGCCGAGCAATCCCTAGATGCTTATATCGGCCAGACAACAAGCGATTTAGAACAGGAAGAACAGGAGATCATGCAGCAGCGAGCCCACGAGGGAGAAATCAAGTCTACTGAAGCGGCGGCTAAAGGAAAACTGAAGGAAGCGAAGAATCTGATCGGCAAACTATCGGACTTGAAAAATAGTTATAAGCAGCAGCAAGCTCAATTTGATACTCTTGAAGACTATTATCGGGATAATTTGGCGTTCAATTCCGAGTCGGGAAAGACATCAGGCGACGAAAGTACCGTTATTGATGACGATATTTATGATTCGGGAAGCGGATCCATGAAGGAAATGGATCAGTTCTACGGTGTTTTATCGTCTATCTTGAGCGGCATTGCGGATAACGGATTGGAGACTGAATATGCGGCCGATTATTTTAAGGCTTTTGATGTCACGGAGCTGACCTCTTTCCTGGACAGTGGCGGAAGCGGAGAAGGCAAGACAAGTGCAAAGCAATCCAATAATGCAGATCTACCAAAAAGTTCAAACCGTCCGGATCAGGCTGCTTCGGGTGATCTGTTTAGTCCCGAGCGGCAGGAGATGGAATACATACTGTACGGGTTTCATAACCCCGGAGGCAATTTGGCGGCCGCATTCGGGGAGATCTTTACGATGCGTTTGGCTATCCGGACGATGGAGGGATTCGTCGTTAACGCCAATAAAGGTCATCCTCTGTTGATTTTAGCTTCTGCTCTGCTGTATGGGGCCAAGCAGGCGCTTGCGGATATGCTGACCTTGATCAGGACGGGAAGCGTTCCGCTCAGTCGTTACGTTAATGTTTCGCTGAGCTATCAAGACCATTTACGAATATTTATGCTCGTTCATGGCAGCAGCAATAAACGGCTTTCGAGAATGCTGGCGTTGATCCGGATGAATACAGGCATTAATCCGCAGGAAAGAGCTACCTATGCCGAAGGGGAAGCAACCACCCGTATGCCGCTGCTGTTTCTTCCGGGAATATCGGCTGCCATGAACAAGGCCTATTCCGGGCAAGACAAAATCGAGGGGAGCAGTTATTTTGTGGTTAAAAATGCGGCTGATTCTTATTAGCAGGCTGCATCGAAAGCTTAATGCCGGACGTGACAGCAGCGGAAGTATGGTGCTTGAAGCAGCTCTTGTGCTCCCTTTGTTTATCCTTTTTGTTTTCTTCTTCAGCTATATGGTGCAGATGACCTTGACTTCAACCCGGATGCATACGGCCGTCGTCAATTCGGTAAAGCAAGTATCCTCCAGTGTCTATCCTGTCTATTTGGCTGTTCAAGCGAAGCAGAAGGCGAATGGGGCGGGGAATGAAACGGGCCATACGGGTCAGACAGATCAGGCATATCAGGCAGGTAAGACAAGCCAGATAGGGGGAGGAGAAACGGCAGGAGGGCTTCCCAAGCTTTCGATAACTGATTTTGCGGAGACTTTTGCAGCCAAACTTCCTGCTCCTTTATCGGGGTGGCTTACAGATGCCGTTGAACAAGGAAAGGAGCCTATCGAAGAATTAAAGACACAGGCAGCGGAAAGCCTGCTGGATCCGATAATGAAGCCGATATTAAAGTCTTTCCTGGAAGAGGCCGGTTTGAATCCGGATCGAGCACACGTCTCCAGAGTTGATGTGCCGGATTTAAGAACCGGCAAAACGCCTTATTTCGGGATCGAGATCAGTTATGAGCTGCCTATCCGAGTCCCTTTTACGGGGAAGAAGCTGTTCCTGCAATCGAAGGCTTACGAACGCCTGTGGATCGGGGACACCAACGAACTTGTGCAGGACGGGGACGGCGGGCAGGGGGAGGCTGCGGATAAGCCGGTTGTTTTGGATAAACCCAATCCGGCCTTCGCTGGGAGTAAGGCAACGATTAAAGCCCGAATCTCCCCGGGAGGTACAGCGAATTTAACGATCTACTATAAAAGCGGCAAAAGTACGGCCAAATATTTGGGAACCGCAACTGCTGATGAACATGGAATCCTGACCTGGACCTGGCTGGTTGGCGGAAATACGACTCCGGGAACCTGGGAATTTGTCATCGAAACGCCGGAGGGAGGCGTATCGGAGTCTCTTTTTACCGTTGAAAGCCCGGGCAAAAGAAACAATTAACAAATTTTGATTTTGGAGGGGAATAGTTTGGTTTTGCCTTATATCGGATGTTTTATCTTTCTAGCGGCAGCGTTTTATACGGATATTCGAACGATGAAAATACCCAATAAAATTACCGTGTTCGCTATGATTAGTGGTTTAGCCTTTCAGTTTGCTGTTCATGGAATTACAGGTCTCTGGTTTGGGCTTAAAGGGCTGGGCGTCGGATTTGGCATTATGCTGCTGCTGTACGTTTGCGGAGCAGTAGGCGGAGGAGACGTTAAGCTGTTTGGAGGCATTGGGGCGTGGACGGGCAGCTTGTTTACTTTAACAAGTCTGGTTTATTCGATTTTGGCAGGCGGTATCATCGGATTTGCAATTTTGCTTATTCGCGGAGAGATTGGCAGCAGGCTCTCCCAGTTGTGGCGAAGTATTTACGGGGCGGCAATATTACAAAGTTTGGGACCGTTAAAAGCTTCGCGGCAGAATATGGTTAAATTCCCGTTTATGGTTGCTGTCCTGCCCGGAACTATTGCGGCTTATCTGTATATGTAGGAGGGGAGAACTTGAACGCCTTCAAAACAGACTTTATCGAAAATAATGGGACTTATATGGTGCTCACGGATGAGGGGTGGCATTCCGGAAGCTTGAACCGCAATCAATGCGGTATGCTGGAGAACAACCGGATTCCACATCTGTTAAAGCTGAGTATTGAGGAAATTGATTTTCACGTAAAACTTCATTATGAAATTACGGGGAAACGTATGCTTTCTCATGTGCTCAAAAGTGAAAAAATGGACCAGGCCGAATTTTATGGACTGCTTCTTCAGATCACTACCGTTCTATCTGAGTGTAAAAAATATATGCTCGAGGCTTCCAGATTTGTGCTTAAGGAATCTTATATGTTCATCGAAGGGAGTTTGTCTTCAGGTGCCGTCTATTTAACTTATGTGCCGGTCAGGGAAATGAAATTAAACGATAATGAAGTTCTTCGGGAAGAAGGTTATAAAGAGACAGGGTCAAATCAGGCTAAGTTACTGCTGGATCTGGTCATGAGACTCATTCCGAATGTTGAGGGACTGGATGGAGCCGCTATCCAGCAAATTATTAAATTTTGCGGGAGCCCGTTAACGTTTACTTATTCCTCTTTTCGAGCTCTGCTGCTCCAACTGCTTGAAGGAGGGGCGGAAACAGAAGGGCAACTAAGTAATTGGCAAAAAGGATACGAACCTAAGGTTCAGGCGGATGCCGAACAGCCAGCCGAATGGAAACTGGATAAACAGGACGAGACCTTTGTCCATGAGCCATGGAGTCCGGCCATGGAGACGGGCAGCATGAGCAGCACGGCTTATCCTTCGCGGGGAGCTTTTTTTCCAGGCGCCGAATTTGGAGCTTTAGGAACGGTGGATGAGATGGGGACAGCTTCAGAAACGGAGGAAGAGGATGGGGCTGGAAGGGCCTCATCGTCGAGCAAACGTACGTATGTCTTGTTAGCAGCTGTATTGGTTTCGGCTCTGAGCTGGAAATTTCTTTATCTGGATACACCCGGGCGGAGTGGTCTTTACCTTTCCTTCATTATTACCCTTGCAGCAGGTGGGATTTCGATAGGGTTAATATACAAGACTTCATTTATTGGTCGGGTGATTGGTAAGCTGGCCGGTAAACAGGGAACGGGAAAGGAAAAGGGCAAGTGCAAGGGCAAGATGCCATTCAAAGAAACGAATACGGATTTGGGTCGTGAACCAGCCGGAATGGGGGAGCTAGCAGCGCCCAACGTTGTCCCGTTTAGCGGGCTAGCGCCAGCGCTGCCCGGAATCAGCCTCGGAGACGACAAACCAAAGGATTGGGCTGGAACCCTGGACAGTTTGTTTGGCAAACGTCAGGAACAGTCTGGTTCCAAAGTGATCGAATATCTTCCGGACGCCGCTGAACGACTCGTGGAGGAAGCGGCAGCTAACCAGCGTCAGGCTACTGTATTATTAAGCCGTGAACAGATGATGGAGGATGAAGCGGCCGGACGAATGGGAGTTCTGGAAAGGAGAGAGAAAGGGAAAGAGAGTTTGCAGCGAATTGAGCTTAAGGCAGGAAGCTTCGTGATTGGCAGAACTCCTGAGGTCGCACGGTTTATCGAAACTAGTCCAGGGACCTCAAGAGCGCATATCGAGATTCTGGTGAATGAACGAAACTGGAGAATTAAAGATCTCGGCTCCAGAAATGGAACCCTGCTGAACGGAGAGAACATGGTTCCATATAAGGATTATCCGCTCTCTCCGGGGGATGAATTCCGGATTGCCGGTGTAAGTTACAAGCTTTGCAATATGTAAGGACTTCCGAATTTTTAAATTATCCAGGGTTAATACTATTAAGATACTTCAGCCGCGCTGTTTCATATCAGCCAAAGCTTCAGCCAGTTCAGGATAATGGAAGGTGAACCCGGCTTCAAGCGCTTTTACCGGCAGCACCTTTTGCCCGTCCAGCAGCAGGGTGGAGCGTTCTCTCAAAGCCGCTTTTAGCAGAAAAGCCGGCAAAGGCAGCCAGTAAGGCCGATGATAATGTTTGGCGACGGTCCGTCCGAAGCTGTCGTTGGTAACAGGGGAAGGAGAGACGGCGTTTACAGGTCCGGAGAGGTTGGGATTTGTAATAGAAAAATCAATCAATCTCACCATATCCTCAAGGTGAATCCAGGACAGCCACTGCTTGCCGCTGCCGACTGGTCCGCCTGCCCCTAAGAGGAACGGCAGCTTCATTAGCGGGAACGCGCCGCCCGAATTGCCCAGCACAACGCCAGTTCTTAATTTTACAAGCCGCACGCCTTCATTGGCTATTTCATCTGCCGCGTTCTCCCATCGGGTTGTTACTTCTGACAGAAAATCCACGGGAGAAGTCTTTGAATGTTCATCAAAGGTCTGCTCGGTTGAGGTTCCGTATATGCCCACGGCGGAGCTCTGCACGACAACCTCAGGTTTATAGGACATACGGCGGATCCACTCAGCTGTTTGCTGTACGGTGGTTAATCGGCTGTCGATGATCTGCTGTTTGGTTTCTCTGGTCCAATTCTGATTCAATGAAGCCCCGGCAAGATTGACGATAGCATCAATCCGGCCCATTGCATTCGGGCTGTCCAGTATTTGTTCCCAGCTCCATTGCTCTATGACTGAAGGATCGATTCCTTCGATCTTCCTGCCGGGAGATCTGGTGATTAAGACAATTCGATTTCCCTGACTGAGCAGCAGAGGTATAAGCGCTCTTCCTATAAAGCCGGTTCCGCCGGCGATAGCGATCCTCATTACTAATGCCTCCTTTGAGTAGATATTTCAGTACAGCCAAGCCTCCCATTTGTCCTTGGGATTACACCAGATGGAAGCTTCTAGCTTTATTTTAGCATTCACGCTAAAATAGGGGGATATCCTGAATAAATAAGAGTCAGTGATTCCTGAAAGGAGCATTCCAATGTTAAAGATAGGTTCACACGTATCCTTTTCAGATAAAGGATTAATCACAGCAACCAAAGAAGCGGCCTCTTACGGGTCAAACACTTTTATGATATATACGGGAGCCCCGCAGAATACGCGCCGCAAACCGATTGAAAGCATGAACATCGAAGAAGGCAAAGTGCTGATGAATGAGGCAGGCATCGGCGAGATTGTGGTGCATGCTCCTTATATTATCAACCTGGGTTCGTACAAGTCCAATACCTACCAGCTTGCCGTGGATTTCTTACAGCAGGAAATTCATCGTACCCATGCGCTTGGCGTGACTCAAATTGTGCTTCATCCGGGCGCTTTTACAGATAAGGATGCTGAGTACGGCATTGATCGCATTGCCGAAGGCCTGAATGAAGTGCTGAACGGAACTAACGAAACGGACGTCCATATTGCCTTGGAGACAATGGCAGGCAAAGGGACTGAAATGGGACGCAGCTTTGAAGAGATTGCCCGCATTATCGACAAAGTTACTCACAATGAACGTCTAACGGTAACCATGGATACCTGTCACATTCACGATGCGGGTTACGATATCGTCAATGATCTGGACGGTGTGCTGAGCGAGTTTGACCGTCTCGTAGGCTTAAACAGAATCCAGGTTATGCATATTAATGATAGCAAAAACCCCGCCGGCTCCCGAAAAGACAGACATACGCCGCTGGGAACGGGTTATATCGGTTTTGAAGCGATCAGACGTTTCACCCAGCATGAGGCGCTGAAGCATTTGCCGTTCATTTTGGAGACGCCTTGGATCGGGAAAGACGCCAAAACGCAGCGTCCTATGTACGAGGTCGAGATTGCGCTTCTGCGCGGCAATGTAGCAGAACGTTTCGGCAGCGCGTTTGTTGAAGATTTGGACAAGCTCAGAGCGTTTTTTGCCAAACAGGATATTAAGTCCCGCAGCTTCGTGCTGGATACCTGGAATCTGTTGAAGAACGACGCTAAAGCTAAGAAAGCAGATCCCCGTGAACCGGTGGAGCGTCTTTATGATAAGGTCATGGAAGCGGATCTCTTCGCAGCTTTGAGTGAAGAAGAAGTGAATCAGCGTTTGATAGCTTGGCTTGCAGAGGAACAGGTCTAGGCTGACTGTTAGGGCTTTACTTCAGGCAGAGTATCTTTGAATCGGCCTGCCTGGTTGAGGGGCCAGTTAGATTTGAACTGATTTAAACTGAGGAAGGGGCAGGAGAAGGAATGACGGATAAACAGACGGAACAGCGTATTGGTGAGCAAAAGGAACAGAAACAGGGGCAGCACATCAAACCTCATCCGGGTTATTCGGGACAAGCCCGTGAGAATCGGGCGAGGATGCTGATTTCATGTCCGGACGGACCGGGAATCGTTGCGGCCGTATCCCGTTTTCTGTATGAGCATGGGGCAAACATCGTTCAGTCTGACCAATATACGATGGATCCCGAGGGCGGGATGTTTTTCATGAGGATCGAATTTGATCTGGATCAGCTCCCCGAGCGGGTTTCATCTATGGAGGAGGATTTTGAGGATGTAGCCCGGAAGTTCCAGATGAACTGGTCTATCCATCCCTTAAGCCAGCGTAAGAAGCTCGCTATCTTTGTTTCCAAGGAAGACCACTGTCTGGTTGAATTGCTTTGGCAGTGGCAGGCTGGAGACCTGGATGCGGATATCTCGATGGTAGTCAGCAACCATCCGGATATGGGCGACTATGTCCGTTCTTTCGGCATTCCTTATCATCACATTCCTGTAACCCCGGAAACCAAAAACGAGGCCGAACAGCGGCAGCTTGAGCTGGTGAACGGTAAAGTGGATGTGATTGTGCTGGCCAGATATATGCAAATTCTAAGTCCGGCTCTTATTCAGCCCTACCGGAACCGTCTGATTAATATTCATCATTCTTTCCTTCCGGCTTTTGTAGGCGGCAAACCTTATGCCCAGGCTTATGACCGCGGGGTGAAGATTATCGGAGCTACCGCTCACTATGTAACCGAGGAATTGGACGGAGGTCCAATTATCGAACAGGACGTTCAGCGCGTTAGTCATCGGGATAATGTAGCCGAACTGAAGCGGATCGGCCGTACAATTGAGCGGGTGGTGTTAGCGAGAGCCGTTAAATGGCATATCGAGGACCGGATTCTGGTTCACCAGAACAAAACGGTTGTTTTCAATTAGGTTCTTATTAAGAGTCTTTATTAATTAATCTTTATTAACTGCTCCTTATTAATTGCTTTTCTTATTAATTGCTTTTTAGGTAACTCTTTATATTTACCTGCTTTAAACAAAGCACTTTCCACTGGAAGCCGTCCGCTTCTTGAGGAAGTGCTTTATTTTTTACGCAAATAGTGTATAACCCCCCTGATTTTAAGGGTAATGTATGGGGAAAGGGGCAGTATGGGCCTCGGGCGCATCAAGGCTTCGGAGCCGAATTATCGAAAGTTGTAGAAAAAAGGTTAGATAGTGTGTTACAATAACAACAGATATAAAAAGTCATTTTGACTTTTTCAAAATGACGATATCAATACCCAATCATATTCCCTGGAAGGAATAGAGGAGGAAACAATTTCATGAGTTCAATTGAACAGAACAAAGAAATCGAAGCCTTGTCGATCACTACGATCCGTACGTTGGCTATCGACGCTATCGAGAAAGCAAATTCAGGACATCCGGGTATGCCAATGGGCTCCGCGCCAATGGGCTACCAATTGTTTGCAAAAACAATGAACCACAATCCGGCTAACCCAACATGGATTAACCGTGACCGTTTCGTACTGTCCGCAGGACATGGCTCCATGCTTCTTTACAGCTTGCTTCACCTGAGCGGCTATGATCTTTCCTTGGACGATTTGAAGCAATTCCGTCAATGGGGAAGTAAAACTCCAGGTCACCCTGAGTTTGGCCACACTGCTGGTGTAGACGCTACTACAGGCCCGCTTGGTCAAGGTATCGCAATGGCTGTGGGTATGGCAATGGCTGAACAGCATTTGGCTGCTACTTACAACAAAGGCAACCATAAGGTAGTTGATCACTATACATTCGGTATTTGCGGCGACGGCGACTTGATGGAAGGCGTTTCTGCTGAAGCAGCTTCCCTGGCTGGTCACCTGAAACTCGGCAAATTGATTTTCCTCTATGACTCCAACGATATTACTTTGGACGGTAAAGCAAACCTGAGCTTCTCCGAAAACGTAAGACAACGTTTTGACGCTTACGGCTGGCAAACGCTGTTCGTAGAAGACGGCAACGATCTGGACGCTATCGCAGCAGCCATCGAAGAAGCTAAGAAAGATACAGCTCGTCCAACTTTGATCGAAGTTAAAACTGTTATCGGCTACGGCAGCCCGAACAAACAAGGTATCGGCGGCCACGGCGGTACTCACGGTTCTCCACTGGGTAAAGACGAAGCTAAACTGACTAAAGATTTCTATAAATGGGTTTACGAAGAAGACTTCTATGTTCCACAAGAAGTTCGTGATCATTTTGCCCAAGTGAAAGCTAACGGCATTGAAGCCAACAAAACATGGGATGAGCAATTCGCGAAATACAAAGCTGAATTCCCAGAGCTGGCTGCTCAATTCGAATTGGCTATTTCCGGCGGACTTCCTGAAGGCTGGGATAAAGATCTGCCTAAATACACGAAAGACGACAAAGCGGTTTCCACTCGCGTAGCTTCCGGTAACGCTTTGAACGGTCTGGCTCCTAACGTGCCTAACCTGGCCGGCGGCTCCGCTGACTTGGAAAGCTCCACTATGACTCACCTGAAAGGTCTTACGAACTTCGCTCCAGGCAGCTACGAAGGCCGCAATATTTACTTCGGCGTTCGTGAGTTCGGTATGGCTACAGCTATGAACGGTATCGCTTTGCACAGCGGTATTAAAGTATTCGGCGGTACATTCTTTGTATTTACCGACTACCTGCGTCCGGCTGTTCGTCTGGCAAGCTTGATGAAGCTGCCTGTAACTTACGTGCTTACGCATGACAGTATTGCTGTCGGTGAAGACGGTCCTACACATGAACCAATCGAACAATTGGCTTCCCTGCGTATCATTCCAGGTCTGACTGTTATTCGTCCTGCTGACGGCAACGAAACTTCCGCAGCTTGGGCTTATGCAGTTGAGAACACATCGAGCCCGGTTGCTCTGGTTCTGACTCGTCAAAACCTGCCTATCCTGGATAATACGGCTGAACTGGCTCGCGAAGGTATCAAACGCGGTGGTTATGTTGTATCCGACGCAAAAGACGGCAAATCAGTTGCTCAATTGATCGCAACAGGTTCCGAAGTTCAACTGGCTGTGAAAGCACAAGCCAAATTGGCAGAGGAAGGCATCCAAGTACGGGTTGTCAGCCTGCCAAGCTTCGACCTCTTCGAGAAACAAGATAAAGCTTACAAAGATTCCGTTATTCTTCCAGACGTTAAAGCCCGCGTAGGTATCGAAATGGCTTCTCCGTTCGGATGGGAGCGTTATGTAGGCGATAGCGGCAAAATCCTCGGTATCGACACTTTCGGTGCTTCTGCCCCTGGTGACAAAGTCATCGCAGAATACGGATTTACCGTTGAAAATGTAGTGAAGCTGGTTAAAGAACAGCTGTAATAGGATAGCAAAGCGCTGCGGATCATCCGCAGCGCTTGCCTTTCTATGTCTCAAGAGAAATAAAAAAACGGCTTACCGCCAATTGACGATAAAGCCGTTTTGTTCTCTAGAGGAGAGAGGGAATCAGTTCCCCCGGGTTACTTCTGATTGTCCGCAATCCGGTGGCCGATCCACTGTTCGTATACTTTTACGACAGCTGAAAGATCCTCGTCGCCGAACCCTTGCGTTTGTCCAGCCTGGAATAAGGATTTGGCCAGATTCAGCATCGGAGAAGGCATCCCGGCTCCGTCATTCATGGATGACGCCAGCTTCAAGTCTTTCAGCATCAAAGCCAGGGAGAACTGGTTATCGAAATTATGTTCAATAATCTTGAGGCCTTTCAGATCCGCGGCTTTGCTGCCCGCTGAACCGAGCTGAACCAGCTCCAGGAATGTATCGACCGGCAATCCGGCTTTGGAAGCCATAGCAAAACCTTCGGCGAGAGCCAGGTTATTGATGCCGACTATCGTGTTGTGGGCCAGTTTGGCAATGGAGCCTGTACCGTTTTCGCCCATGTGAAGGACTTTTTTGCCCATCGTGTCAAAAATATCCCGCTGCGCTTCTACGGTTTCGGCAGGTCCGCCGACCATAAACACGAGCGTGCCGTCAATAGCCGCAGGTTTGCTGCCCGTAACAGGCGCATCCAGGAAGCTACCGCCTTTGGCGGCTACTTTCTCGGCAAGCTGTTTGGACAAAGCGGGAGAAATAGTACTGGAATCGATTACGACCGTACCTTCCGTCAATCCGGCAAGCAGGCCGTCCTGCCCGTCGTAGACGGCTTCAATCGAGCGGTCGTCACTAACCATAGTGATAACAACGTCTTGGCTGGCTGCAGCTTCGCGAGGCGTAAGGGCAACAGCGGCGCCTTCTTTGGATAGTTCTTCCGCTTTGGCGGTAGATCGGTTATACACCGTAACGGCATATCCTTTTTTCAGAAGATTGGAGGCCATGGGTGCGCCCATCGTGCCTAGTCCGATAAATCCGATTTTTTTCATCTCTCGTCACCTTCTATATCTATTTTTAAATACTTCGTCTATTTTACCACGACAAATGGTAGGTGGGTAATGTCCTTGTGTTCATTGGCGAATTAAAGTATCCTAAATTTGGTTGCCAGAATAGGACAAGATGAGACGAAGTTTTGCAAGTGCACACTCAAAGCAAGTTACTCCAACAGAGTATACTAAAACAAAGTTAACGGAGGCGTTATCCTAATGTCTAAACAAGTTAGTTTTGATTACAGCAAAGCCCTTTCGTTCGTAAACCAACATGAAATCGATAATTTGGCAGAACCTATCCGTGTAGCTCATGAGCAGCTGCATAAAGGAACTGGCGCAGGTTCCGACTACCTGGGCTGGATCGATCTGCCCACTGCATACGACAAAGAAGAATTTGCCCGCATTCAGCAGGCAGCCAAGAAGATCCAAAGCGATTCCGAAGTGCTGATCGTAATCGGTATCGGCGGTTCTTACCTGGGCGCGCGCGCAGCAATCGAAGCGCTGCAGCATTCTTTCTACAACCTGCTGCCTAAAGACAAGCGCAAAACGCCTGAAATCTATTTTGCCGGCAACAACATCAGCTCCACTTATGTAACACATCTGCTGGACCTGATCGAAGGCAAAGATTTCTCCGTTAACGTGATTTCCAAATCCGGTACAACAACTGAGCCGGCAATCGCTTTCCGTATCTTCCGCAAAGCTTTGGAAGAGAAATACGGTAAAGAAGAAGCCCGCAAACGGATCTACGCAACAACAGACCGCGAAAGAGGCGCGCTGAAGAAATTGGCTAACGAAGAAGGCTACGAAAGCTTCGTGATTCCTGATGACGTAGGCGGACGTTATTCCGTTCTTACGGCTGTAGGTTTGCTGCCAATCGCAGCTGCCGGCATCAACATCGAGGAAATGATGAAAGGTGCAGCCGACGCCGCTAAAGAATACAGCAACCCTAACGTGGCTGAAAACGGCGCTTACCAATACGCCGCTGTCCGCAACGCTTTGTACCGCAAAGGCAAAGTAACCGAAATTCTGGTTAACTATGAGCCATCCCTGCACTATGTTTCTGAATGGTGGAAACAGCTGTACGGCGAAAGCGAAGGCAAAGACTACAAAGGTATCTATCCGGCTTCTGTAGACTTCTCGACTGACCTTCACTCCATGGGTCAATTTATCCAGGAAGGTAACCGCAACATCTTTGAAACTGTGATCCAGGTTGAGGAAGCCAAAGCCCATATCACAATCGAAGAAGATCCAGCCGATCTGGACGGATTGAACTTCCTGACTGGCAAAACAATGGACTTCGTGAACAAAAAAGCGTTCCAGGGAACGTTGCTTGCGCACACGGACGGTCAAGTGCCTAACCTGATCGTAAACGTGAAAGACATGAGCCCATACTCCTTCGGCTACCTCGTTTATTTCTTCGAGAAAGCTTGCGGCGTGAGTGGCTACTTGTCCGGCGTTAACCCATTTGACCAACCGGGCGTTGAAGCATACAAGAAAAACATGTTCGCCCTGCTTGGCAAACCAGGCTACGAGAAAGAAAAAGCCGAGCTGGAAGCAAGACTTACCGAGTAGTTTTTGAAGGTTAGTTCTTACCTTACTAGTCCGAATAGGCTATAATAATAGCAGACCTCAAGAAGCAGTTCGCAGCCTTCAGGCGGAACTGCTTTTTGTTTACAACAAGATGCTCATACTCCTATCAAGTTTGCGCTTTTTATCGAATCATGCATCATTACGGCATAAAAGGAAGGTTCACACATATGCTTACTACATACAAAACGGTCCGCCGTGAAGGCAGCAAAGAAATTGTCATCAGGAAATCTAGATTTATCGGCCATATTCGGCCTGTCGAGACGGAAGAAGAAGCGGTGGCTTTCATCGAAGAGATCAAGAAGCAGCATTGGAATGCTACCCATAATTGTTCCGCTTACATGATAGGCGAACGTGACGAAATCCAGAAGCAGTCGGATGACGGAGAGCCGAGCGGTACGGCGGGTAAACCGATTTTGGAAGTGATCCGCAACCAAGGATTAAAAAATGTCGCAATCGTGGTGACTCGTTATTTTGGCGGAATCATGCTGGGAGCAGGCGGATTGATCCGGGCTTATACCGATGGAGCTGTTGCAGCAATTGAGGCAGGAGATCCAATTATTCGTGTACTGCACCGCGAAATTGTTGTAGAATTGGACTATACCTGGTTGGGTAAAGTTGAGAATGAGCTGAGAAATCGGGGAATCCGAATGGGACAAACCGAATTCACCGACAAAGTTAGACTCACTTGCCTTCCGCTTGAGCCTGAGGCCGAGCAGTTTAAAACATGGATGACCGATTTAACACAAGGACAGTCTCAGATTACGGAAGGTGAAAGCATCTTTTATATCGAAGGAGAGTAGTCTATGGCGAGAAGAGCAGTAGAGCATGAATTGACGAGAGAGAGGATCATGGAGGCAGCCAGGCATTTGTTTATTACCAAAGGATACCGATCGATTTCCATGCGAAGCATCGGTCAGCATTTGGGTTACAGTCATGGTTCGCTGTATTATCATTTTAAGGAAAAAGCCGAGTTGTTTTACGCGATTGTCATCCAGGATTTTCACCATGTTACGCTACTGTTTGACCAAGTCATGGAAGGGCCGCTGGAGCCAGGGTTAACGCGCATCGAGCAGCTCATGCTGGAATTTATTAAATTTGGTTTGGATCATCCGCATCAATATGAAATTATGTTTATGCTTCGGGATGAAGAAATCCTGGCCTACTGCCGGTCCGAACAAACCAAATGCTATGAGCATTTTGCCTCGATTGTCCGTAAGCATTTGAGGGAAGAAGGACACCCGCTTCGGAATAACTTAACGCTCCCACATCATATGTTCCTCAGTTTGAACGGATTTATTTCCAACCATATTCAAGGCCGGGTGAGTTTTGAGGAGATCAAACCTTCAGCCATTGCCCATGTTCAATTTCTGAACTACAACATTAACGCCGGATAAACGGCTTTTTATTTAACCTTATCGCTTTAGTCAATTGCATCAATATAACGTTAACTCATTAAATAATTAAATCAACCCTATTAGTTGAATAAAAAACGGAAGCTCCACTTCCCTGCAGGCTGCAAAAAGCTAATCCCGCGATAAATCAGCAGATCGGCTTTTTGCGGCGGCATAAGGGACAATCCCGGATTTCCAAATTCTCCTATTCCTCGTTGACGTTCCCGCCCTGGTCTGATAAAGTATTTTTAAATCATAGTAAGTTGATGAGAATAATTAATGTAGCGGGGCATAGGGAGGTCGAATGGGGATGCATGTCGAAGTCCGGCATTTGGATAAACATTTTGGAGATTTTCATGCCGTCAAAGATGTCAGCTTTGAAATTGAAAAAGGGAAATTGATTGGTCTGCTGGGTCCAAGCGGCGGGGGGAAAACATCCATTCTCCGCATGCTGGCCGGCTTGGAGCAGCCTGATCAGGGAGATATTCTATTTCACGGTGAACGTGTAAACCGATTGAGCCCGCAGGACCGCGGCATTGGGTTTGTATTTCAAAGCTATGCCCTGTTTAAGCACATGACGGTTTTTGACAATATTGCGTTTGGATTAAAGATCAAGAAACTGCAGAAGGCCCAAATTCGGGAACGGGTTATGGAACTGGTTGAGCTGACGGGTCTTAAAGGTTTTGAAAAAAGATTACCGCACCAGCTGTCCGGCGGACAACGTCAGCGGGTCGCTTTTGCCCGCGCGCTTGCCCCGAGCCCTCAGCTGCTGCTGCTGGATGAACCCTTTGCGGCGATCGACGCCAAGATCAGGCAGGAGCTGCGCTCCTGGCTGCGCGAGCTGATCGATGAGGTTGGAATTACGTCCATCTTTGTAACCCACGATCAGGAGGAAGCCATCGAAGTGGCGGACGAAATTATGATTATCAATCAAGGAAAGCTTGAGCAGAAAGGCACTCCTTGGGATCTATATAAGGAGCCGAATACGCCGTTTGTGGCCTCTTTTATCGGTCAATCTACGCTGGTCGAGCATGCCGCCGCTTTAAAAGGGTTTGAAGAAGAATCCAGGGGCGGCAGCACACAGGCGTTGATCCGACCTGAATATATTGAAATTGGACCGGAATCCGAGTTTGCGCTGCTTTCCGCAACGGCCGGCGGAGTGGTCAAGCACCTGCATTTCCGCGGCAGCGAGTGGCTGGTGGAAGTCGAGGTTGGCGGACAAACGCTGACGACCTTCCGTTCCCTGGAGAAAGAAAATCTGGAGATCGGACAGGAAATCCGCGTGCTGGTTCACCGCGCCTACCTGTTTAATGAAGAGCGCAGCTGGATTGCCGAAAATCCGCTGAAACGGGACTCGTTCAGCGTTATCATTTAAAAATATCCGCGTTTATGCACATAAAACGCCATGCCGCTTGTTCCAAGATTGGAGAAGCCAGCCTGGCGTTTGTGTTGTTTGTGTTGTTTGTGGTTTTTGCAAAGAACCTCACGATTCGTTGTTCACGATGCCCGCAAACGGGTTATACTCTGGAGCGGACTTCCTGACGTATGAACAGAACATACGACAGACCAAAGCAGATGATCGTTGCGGCGAGCAGGCCGGTCAGCTGCGGCCAAATCAGCAGCAGGCTTTGCCCCAGTGACAGAGGGCTCGCAATCGCTCCAACGAGCTGATCCATGGTCAGCGGGCCCAGCGAACGAACGCCTGGGGACAGCATGGTCGTTAGGGTCTCCGAGAACAGCTCCGTCGGCGAAATCCGGTTCAGCGTCAAGATGAAGTTGATATGGTTCAGCTGGGTTTCCGGCGCCGCCGTTTGCGCTACCGCCGTCGCGCTGTCGATCATGTTGATGATCATGCTGTAAAAAATAGTAAAGAACAGCCAGATGGCAATCGACGACAAGGCCGAAGTTGCCGCCTGCCGGAAGCGGATTGAGAACAGGATGGACAGGTTCAGCCAGAAGCCGATATAGATGACGGCCATCAGCAGGAAAACAATTATCCGCAGAAATTCTTCCGGCGTAGGCGGATAACCGATGGTAAATAACCCCAGTCCCATCACCAGAAAGCCAAGCGAAAAAACAACGACGGTGATGACGAACAAGGCGGAAACGAATTTGGCCTTGATGAAGTCGTCCCTGTAAATGGGCTGCGACAACAGCCGTCCCAAGGTGCCCTTGTTCCGCTCGGAGTTGACGGCGTCAAAACCAAGCGTAATCCCGATCAATGGACCAAGCCAGGACAGGAACGTGGAGAAGGACGGTACGGCCAGCGACGAGCTCGTTAAGGTATACATTTTTAGAAATAGAAACGTATCGCCGCTGCCAGAAGTGTCGTTGGCGGCAGCATCGCCGGAGCGGATGGCGGTGACCGCCGCATAAATGGACCCGATGCAGGCCAGCACAATAATGGCCATCAAGATGCCGAAACGCCAGCTTCGGAAATGGTCGCCGCATTCTTTCTCCACCATCACCCAAAATGAGGAGGCGGTGCGGGAGCGTTCTCCCGCCTGCTCCAGATCGCGGCGGGGACGAAGCTGCGCCCAGACCTTCCTTGCCGTCTCCCGAACCGTACTCAGCCGGAGCATTTCGGTGAGCGGGCGGTTCGATTGCGTCTTGTTCAAGGAAGTCATGACTCCTCTCTCCTTTCAAAATAGCGGTGGTAAATGTCGTCCAGACCGTATTCCTTGCGGCGGATGTAATAGAGCTCCGCCCCGCTGTGAATGACGGCTTCGGCAATTTGCGCCGTCAAGTCGCGGTCGCAGACAATCGTGACGATCGGGCCGTGTTCATTCTCGGCCGCGTCCGGCTGCTCTCCTCGGAACGGCTGCTCTCCGCCTAGCCTTTTGCCGGCCTCGGCTGCCGGCTTGCGGATTTCGGTTACCCCTTCCAGAGCGGAAATGGCTTCGTCCAGCGGCTCCAGCCACTCTTTGACCCCAACCTCAACATAATAATTGCCGTCTTCGTCAAGCTGCTCGGACAAAGAGCGGATGTCGCCCGCAGCGATCAACTGGCCTTGAACGAACAGGCCGACCCGGTCGCAGATTTGCTGCACCTGGTGCAAATGGTGGGAGGACAGCAGCACGGTCAACTGCTCATCGCGGCTGAGCGCCGAGATCAGTGCAAGCAGCTCGCGCACCCCTTCGGGGTCAATCCCAAGCGTCGGTTCGTCGAGGATAATAACCTCGGGGTTTTTGATCAGAACGTCCGCGAGTCCAAGCCGCTGCCGCATCCCGCGCGAAAACGCCCCTACCTTTTTGCCCGCGTGTTCGGATAAGCCCGTTTTCTCAAGCAGGGCGGCGGCTTTGACTACCGCATCCTCCCGGGAAATCCCGTTTAGTCGGGCGGTATAGATCAAATTATCCAAAGCAGTTCTGTCCTCGTAAAAGCCGATGTCGTCCGGCAGGTAGCCGACTTTGCGTTTCACCTTCAGCGCTTCCCTGGCCGGGTTCAGCCCGCATATTTTGGCCTGGCCCGAAGTGGGTTCGGTTAGTCCAAGCATCATCAAAATGGTTGTGGTTTTTCCGGCGCCGTTGGGACCAAGCAGC
Organism: Paenibacillus physcomitrellae; assembly: GCF_002240225.1. Classification (NCBI taxonomy): domain Bacteria; kingdom Bacillati; phylum Bacillota; class Bacilli; order Caryophanales; family Paenibacillaceae; genus Paenibacillus; species Paenibacillus physcomitrellae. The sequence goes on from NZ_CP022584.1 coordinate 4,393,407, forward strand.
CCGAAGATTTCTCCCCGGGAGATCGTTAAATTCAAATGATTCACGGCGGTCGTATCGCCGTATTTCTTGGTTAGTCCTTTGAGTTCAATAACTGGCCCCGCAGCGAGCGGTGCGGCTGCTGCAGCCGGAGTGGGTGTCATGCCGGCAGTCATCGCTTATCTTCTCCCGAATTTCCGGAACAGATAATAAATGCCGGCGATGACGATCAGTATGATGAGAATCCCCACCCATCCCCATAATACCGATGATTTAACCGTCACCCGGATATCCGCGTTTGCGCTTTTGCTGGCCGAAGATGCCGTCAGGCTGACAACGTAGTCGCCGGAAAGAGCTTTACTGCTGGATTTGATCGTAGCCTGTACCTGTTTGCTTTCCCCCGGAGCAATGGAGTTGATGGAGGAAGGCTCAAAGGAAACCGACCAGTCAGTTGGCGTGTTGGATGAGAAAGACAAGTCCTGCAGCTCGGCGGAGCCGGTGTTTTGCACGACCAGCGTCAGCTTGCGTTCCGCACCGGCTTTGACGTCCGTGCTCAGGACATCGTCCGATGTGGAAAATTTCATATCATACGTACCGGTTACCACTGCTTCAATGCTGGCATTGGCCGTCGTATCGCCGCTGGTGGCCGAAAGCGGAATTTTGTAGGTGCCGGCTTTGACCTGTTCCGGCGGTTTGACCTGAATCGAAATCGTCTTCTCGGAATTCGGATCGACCTCAACCGAAGTCACGCTGTTGCTGTCGAGCTGGAAGCGGACGTCCCAGCCGTCTTCGGCTCCGGCGCTCAAGGCGTAGGTTTGTTTCTGAAGCGTCCGGTTCCGGAGCACCGCACTGTAAGTAAATGTGGAGTCCGAATAACCTTCCATATTGGCTTGATCCAGCGTAAATTCTGTTTTAAAGGTTCCTTGCTCGGAAACGTTGACCACCAGCGGAAGCGATGCCTGGTCTGCCTTCAGAGTGAAAGAGTAACGGCCTTTGTTGATCTTGAGCGGCACGTCTAAATCCAGAGTAAAGGTTTGCGTTTCAACCGGTTTTACGGCAATGCGGGAGATTTCCCGGCCGCCTGCGGACAAATTATATTTCCAGTCGCTGTTTTGTGTTTCCAGGGAAATATCGGCGGAAGAGGTAGCTGACCCGTGATTGACGAGATCCACCGAATAAGACACGGTTTCTCCCGGCGCAGCCGACCATTCCAAATAGGGAGTATATAATTCCAGCGCCCCTGCTGCCGCAGCGCGGGGAGATTCAGCCAGCACGCTGCCGCCAAGGGCGGTGAACAGGACCATGATGGACAGCGCCGCTTTTCGTAACGATAAAAGCATGTTGGTTCCTCCTGTTTCATAGAAATGTCGAAATGCGGTGATGCAAGCGGATGGCGATTAAGTCTTGTATACGTTGTTATTGCCTTTTGCTGCGTTTTGCTGTTTTGCGGCCGCAGGGATGGGCCCCTCGCCTGCGGCTGCAAGGCTTTTTTGTCTTCTCTCCGCTTGCCCTTCATTTTGGATACGAACGAACAAACGGTTTGGATTTATGCTTTTACAAAAAAAGTGGTTTTCAAATTCTTTGGTTTTTGGTAAAACGGGAGATGAATGAAACAGAAGGCTTTTGCGGGAGGGCGGAGGAATGGACCTGCAAAATGAAGAGATGACCGGGCTGCTGCGTGAAATGTGCAGTGGCTCGGTGAAGGCGTTTGACGCGTTTTATGCCCATTATGCTCCATTTGTGCTGCAGGTGGCCTTGCGCCTGGCAGGAGACCGGATGGAAGCGGAGGATATCTGCCACGAAGTATTTTTGGAGGTGCTCCGCAAAGGGGTAGCTTACGATAAAGGGCGCGGGTCGATCAAAGCCTGGCTGGCGGTTTTGACGCGCAGCCGCAGCATTGACCGGCTGCGCCGCCAATCGCGGCTGCAGTATCCGGGAGACGAGGCGCTGGAAGCAGAAGCGGGCGGCGTTTCCGGCTCAGGTGAAGACGAAGCGCTGTCCAGTCTGGAGCGCGAGGCTTTGCAAACGGCGATTTATGCACTGCCGGAACCGCAGAAGAAAGCGATCATGGGTTCTTATTATTCGCTGCAAACCCAGCGGGAAATGTCGGAGGCGTGGAACGTGCCAATTGGCACCGTCAAATCGTGGGTGCGGTACGGGCTTGGCAATTTGCGCAGGCAAATGGAGAAGCAGGGCTGGGGGGATCAACTGGAAGGAGGAAGCCGGCATGAGCGAACAGATCGGTCTCAATAAAACGATGCTGGGGATCAAGGGCCTGAATGAACAAGGCAAGCAGGACGCCTGCCTTCGCCTTTATTCCGAACAGGATTGGATTGATTGGCTGCTCGGCTCCATACCGGAAAGCAGGGCCGTCGAAATGGCCGCGCACGCTGCTGCTTGTCCTTCCTGCAAAATTCTTAAACGACGCTGGGAGGGCATTTTAGGAACAAACCTGGATGAGGATCAAGGACAAGACGGTGAGTATGAAGCGGTTGAAACCGTTGATACCGTTAGAGCGACTCAAGCCGCTGTAGCGGCTGCCATCCATGCTTATGATGCTGAAGCTGAATTTCCACAGGACCGGATCAGGAAGCAGCTGCGGCATAAGGTCAGAATGATCGGCCTTCGCCGGAAAATCAGCGGGTTGTTTGTATCGCGCTGGAAATGGACCCTGGGTTTTGCGGCAGCTCTTATGCTGCTGATCATTTTCTGGGCGGCGCTGCCGCTGGCTCATCCGGATACCGAGTGGAACCGTTATGTGAAGACCTATGAACCGGAGGCGCTGCAAGTCCTGTCCGATCCGCAGACAGTCTCCTACCCGCTGCATTGGGGAGGGAAGGAGCCGCAGCTCGGTAAAATGTGGTATAATGCGGATTCCAAAGAGGTGCTCATGCTGGTGGGGGGTCTGGTTCCCGGCAAAGGCCAGACCGTCCGCGTGTGGCTGGTGAATCAAAGCAGTGAAGACAATTTGGGTTTGCTGCGCTATGACGCCAACCGAGCTCATCTTTATGTAAGAGACAAGACGATTTCTCCCGCGGACAATATCGTATTGACGATTGAGCCGGAGGGAGGACCGGCGCGTATTCATGCCGATTCAGGCGCTGCCGGGGCTATATCCGTTGATTTTATCGAACGGTAACAACAGCCAGGAACGAGTCAACCATAGGGACTAAAGAATCAAGTAATCCCCGGCAGGTTGTCCGGCGGCACGAGCGCGGGCATCAAATAATTGGTAGGAGCATGGGGTTAGCTGGGCTAGGCTGCTTCAGCCAACCGGCTGACAGAAAGGGGGGATCTCCATATGATGGATCAGAATGCGGATCAGGACACGGATCAGAATATAGACCGGTTAGTATTCACCGGGACAGGGGACGCAATGGGAGTACCCCGGGTGTACTGCGATTGCCAAGTATGCGAAGAAGCCAGATCAACGGGGGCGAACCGTCGGTTTCGCTCATCCGTTTCTGTTGCAGGTCCAGACGGGGAGTTTATGATCGATTGTGGTCCGGATTGGCGGACTCAGATGGAGCTGGCCGGAAAAAGGTTTATTCGCGATATCGTCATTACGCATGCCCATTTTGACCATATCGGCGGGCTGCCGGAATGGGCGGACGCCTGCCGCTGGCTGGAGATCAAAGGGCAGCTGTATGCGCCGCAGGAAGTCATCGACATCATTGTGCGGCAGTATCCTTGGCTGGACCGCCATTTGGAAATGCATCCGATCGACCAGGGATTGTCGCTGGCCGGCTGGGGAATCAAAGGCTGGAAGGTCAACCACGGGAAAAACGGCTATTCCTACGCATACAAGCTCTCCAAGCCGGGGATTACCTGGGTTTACTGCTCAGATTCGATCGGGCTGCCCGAGGATCAGAAACAGCCTCTACACGGCCTTGATTTGCTAGTGCTGGGTACAAGCTTCTATAAGGAGGAAGCGGAATACACAGGGCGTTCCGTTTATGATATGACGGAGGCGCTGGAGCTGCTTGCCGAGGTTAAGCCGGGGCGGACGATATTTACCCATATGTCGCATGACGTGGACGTCCGGAAGGATTATGGGCTGCCTGAGCAGGTTTCCGTTGCCGTGATGGGCTACACGGTCAGTCTGACAAAGGAATAAAGCCAAACGGCTGGGTAAAGCTCACTAACAAAACAATCGAGCAACCCTGTTAAATCGTACTTTCTATACAATATCTACTACACAATATGTACTAAACTATATCCATGAAATAACACCTCAAGAACTTAAGGCACGGTTTCTATGCCAAAAAAGAACCCCCTCCTAAATCGGACTTCAGTCCGTACAGGAGGGGGTTCTGTATTCGCTATATTCTAGCTAGCTTCTTATTCCGCATTCAAAATAAACTTCTCGATGACTTGTTTAATTCCGTCTTCATTGTTCGAAGCTGTCACATAGTCAGCGATTTCTTTCAGCGGAGCGATGGCATTGCCCATAGCAACGCCAAGGCCGGCCGCTTCAAGCATTTCATGGTCATTCCAGGAATCGCCGCAGGCGATCGTTTCGGACAAGTCGCAGCCAAAGTGCTCGGCCAGAAAGGTCAAAGCCGCGCCTTTGGTGCCTTCCTTATGCATGATCTCAAGGAAATGCGGTTTGGACTTGGTGATGTGTACGCCATCGCCGAGCAGCTCACGCAGCACCGGTGAAATTTCGTCCAGATAGTCCGGCGCGTCGATAATCAGAAATTTAGGCGTCGGTTTGGACAGCAATTTCTCAAAATCAGGTTCGATGTGGTATTTGGTACCGTTCAAAGTAGCGTAATCGATCAGCTTTTGATTTTCCTCACGGGCATAAAGCTTATCGTCAATGTAGGTTTGCAGATGCAGGTTGTTTTTGATGCAGAAATCGTAAAGCTTTTTCCCTGCTTCGTAGGGTACATATCGTTCGTAGAGTACCTTTTCGTCCATTAAATTTTTGACCAGGGCACCTTGATACGTAATGATCGGCACGTTCAAACCGGTCTGGCGGGCAAGGGCTTGAGCGGAAGCGTAAGCACGGCCGGTGGCCAATGTTACGACAACGCCTTTAGCCACAGCTTTCTCCAGTGCTTCCTGCGTAGCAGGGGTTACTTCTTTATCATCATTAATCAAAGTGTCATCAATATCGATGGCCATCAGTTTATACATGGGTTTCTCTCCTTTGGTTGGCCCGTTAAGCGCAGCGGTTTCCCTGTCCTGCGCCTACGGACTTTCTATGGATTTAATGGGTTTGGTGCGTATAAGGTTCGGCGGTCCGCTTGTGCGGCAGCCGGTGACTCTATTCTTCCAGGAAAACCAGCCCTACAAAATCGTCCAGCTCCAGATTTCCGAAGTAATGCTTCAAATCGGTTCCTTCCAAGGCGCTTCGTACGGCTGCTTCTTCGTATTTTACGCCGCGCAGCAGGTTTTCGATATCAGCCACGTCCCCGACGCCGAAGAAGTCGCCGTAAATTTTAATCTCCTGAATATGGCCCTCTTTAATGTTCATACGCAGGTCAATGATCCCGACAGGGAACTTGCGGCTGTGTTTTACGTTGGATTCCGGAGACAGTCCGTAGTTCCAATCCCAATTTCTGTAGCGTTCTTCGGAGATCTGGCGGATTTTAGCCCAATCTTCTTCTTTCAAGGCATATTTCGGAACGGCGTCAGGGTCCATGCCGAAGATATAACGAAGAAGTTCACTGCGGAACTCTTCGATTGTAATTTTCTTGTCCATAAAATCGATGATATTAGCTACACGGCTGCGCACCGACTTGGTACTCTTGGACTTGAATTTCTCCGGATTGGCATGAAGGGATGCCGCTACGTGATCCAGGTTGAGATTGAACATCAGAGTACCGTGGCTGAACATCCGTCCCCGGGTAGAGAATTGGGCGTTGCCGGAAATCTTCTGGTCGCCGACCTGCAGGTCGTTCCGTCCGGTTAATTCCGCATCGACGCCGAAGTTTCTCAGGGCTTCTACAACCGGCTGCGTAAATTTGCGGAAGTTATGGAAGGACTCGCCGTCGTCTTTGGTAATAAAGCTGAAGTTGAGATTGCCCAGATCATGATAGACAGCACCGCCGCCCGACAAACGGCGAACGACCTGGATTCCGTTCTCTTTGACGTACTCTGCGTTGATTTCTTCAATTGTATTCTGATGCTTGCCGATGATGATCGACGGAGCGTTGATGTAGAAGAGCAGATAGGTTTCATCCGCCGGCAGATGTCTCAGCGCGTATTCTTCAATAGCCAAATTGACCGAGGCGTCCGTAATCCCCTCATTATCAATGAATAACATCTTTGCATGTCCTCCTGTGCGACAAAAATAGATAAAGCTCGTCCTTCTATTGTAAACCAAATAAGCCGGAAACCAAAGGAAGATTGTTGCAGATTGGCTTGATTACCCGGGCAATAATGATAAAAGGCATCTTCTTAAGAGAAGAAGGAATAAGGCTAGAAAACAAACAAACGACAAGATCTGTCCGCCTATGGTGGAAAAGGGCTGATTTTGGCTCTTTTTGGTTGTAAGAAACTTCTCTTTCACCTATAATCCTATAAAGAGATTCGAACGAAACATACCTATACAATTCTTTTGCAGGTTCCGGAGTTTTGGCGGCATGGCCGCACTTCGGATTAAAAGGGAAGCCCGGTGAAACTCCGGCGCGGTCCCGCCACTGTAACCGACATATGGTTGCTCTCCTGAGAGCCATCATCGGAAGCCAGACACCTGCCTGCAGAAGCTGTAACGATCCTTCGAGGAAAGGATAACGTTCTGCCTGAAAATAAAGCTGGCCGCTTGGCGCTGTAGGGTCTTGCCCATACGCTTTCGGTATAGCTTTGCTCTTTTATGCGGACGTGCCCTTCCAACATGGAGGGGCTTTTTTTTCGGTTCGTACTCAATTGGGTCAGAGAAGGGGAGGAAAGCAACACATGAATAAGCTTATAAAAAGAGGGATGATCTGGCTAGCAGCCCTCCTGCTGATCGTATTGGCAGGATGCGGCAATGCGGCCGACAACAACAAGGGGGCAGCACCGGCTGAAAGCGCCGAGGTGCAAAGCCAGCAGCCATCTGAAGAGCCGTCTGCATCTACGGCAGATAGCTCGCAGAAAACAGCTTATCCGCTAACACTTGAGGATGCATCAGGTACGGAGATTACTTTTGAGGCTGCGCCTGAACGCATCATTTCCATTGCGCCATCTGAAACGGAAAGCCTGTTTGCTCTCGGCTTAGGAGACCAGATTGTCGGCGTAACCGATATCGATGACTATCCGGAAGAAGCCAAGGCAAAACCGAAGGTCGGCGGTTATGAACTGAACACGGAGGCTATCGTTGCCGCTAAACCGGACGTGGTATTTGCCGCAGGAATTACTAGCGCCGATACGATTAAAGGATTGAGGGATTTGGGGATCAAGGTGTTCCAGTTTAATCCCAAGACGGTGGAAGCGGTCATTCAGGATATTACGCAATATGGACAGATTACCGATCACCAGGCTGAAGCCGTACAGGTCACAGCGAAAATGGAATCCGAACTTGCTCAAGTGACGGATAAAGCCAAGTCCCTGAGCGAAGATCAGAAGAAGAAGGTTTACATCGAGTTCTCCCCGGGCTGGACGGTCGGTAAAGGAGAGTTTATGGACGAGCTGATTACCTTGTCCGGAGGCGTGAACGTGGCCGGGGATACAACCGGATGGAACGAGATTAACGAAGAGAATATTATCAAATCCAATCCGGATGTTATTTTGTTCGCCAATAGTGCCATTGATGACAAGAACCGTACCTTGGATCAAGTCATTAAAGCCCGGGCGGGCTGGGACCAAATCACAGCTGTCAAGGAAGGGCGGATTATGGGTCTGGATGATAATCTGCTGAGCCGGACAGGACCGCGGATTACCGAAGGTCTGCTTAATGTGGCCAAGGCCATCTATCCGGATCTGTTCCAATGAAAATGAAACTGACAGCCGCTCTCGCTGTCGGTTTTATCCTGCTGATCCTGACGCTGCTTATCTGCGTTGGGATCGGCTCTGTTTATATACCGATTGGCGAAATTACACGCATTCTTCTTCATAAGCTTCCCGGCATAACATCTTTCATTACTCCGGATTGGGATCTCTCTTCTGAAAAAATTGTCCTGCAGGTTCGTCTGCCCCGCGTCATACTGGGTTTGTTAGTCGGCTCGTCCCTGGCGGCTGCCGGCGCGGCCTTTCAAGGGGTGCTGCGCAATCCGCTGGCTGACCCGTTTACACTGGGTGTATCTTCTGGCGCTTCCGTGGGTGCCGCCGTATTGATTTTCTTCGGCTGGCAGTATTCGGTGGCCGGTATCTTTACGCTGCCTGCGGCTGCTTTTATATGCGGGATTGCTACGCTTGCCATCGTCCTTAAACTGGCGGGGGAGCGGGGGAAGATTCCTACAGAAAGCCTGATTTTGTCCGGCGTAATCATGCAGTCTTTTCTGGGGGCGATTGTTTCCTTTCTTACGACGATGTCCAAAAGCACCGTAAATGAAATTTTGTACTGGACGATGGGCGGATTAACTCTTCGCGGCTGGTCTTATAATGCGGTTTTATCTCCCTATTTATTGCTTGGCACTATACTGCTTTGGAGCTGGTCCAGACGGCTCAACCTGCTGGCGCTTGGGGAAAGAGAGGCCGCTCATACGGGGCTCGACGTTGAACGGACTAAATTGGGCGTATTAATCGTGGCCACTTTGATGTCGGCGGCCGCGGTTTCCGTGTCTGGTGTTATCGGTTTTGTTGGCCTTGTTGTACCGCATATGCTGCGGATGATCCTGGGGGCGGATCACCGGATGCTGATGCCGATGTCGGTTCTGGGCGGGGGAATCTTTATGATGTGGAGCGATCTTGCGGCCAGGACGCTGCTGGCTCCGACGGAAATTCCATTAGGCGTGGTGACAGCATTTGTAGGTGCACCTTTCTTTGCTTATCTGCTGTATAAGAACAAGAAGCGGCGGCAAGGGGGAAGGCTATGATTCGTATGGAGCATGTTACCAAATCGTTTGACGGCCGCACGGTGCTGCGGAATGTAAATGTCTGTATTGAACCAGGGCAATTCTGGGGGCTCCTGGGACCCAACGGCAGCGGGAAATCGACGCTGCTTCAGCTGATCTCCGGTACGGAGAAACCGGACAGCGGCAAGATCTGGCTGGAGGATAAGCTGGTCGGCAGTTACAGCCGTAAAGAGCTGTCCAGGAAAATGGCTATGCTGCAGCAGGAGGGGATGCCGACGGTTTCTTTTCCCGTTAGAGATGTCATAGAAATGGGGAGATTCCCTTATCAGGATTGGCTGGGGCGCGACCGCTCCGAGCATGCCGAAGCTCTGGTGGATCAAATAATGAGCAGGCTGGATTTGCTTGAACTGGCGGATCGCCCGGTCAGCGAGCTCAGCGGCGGGCAGCGCCAGAGGGCAGCTTTAGGAAAAGTGATGGCCCAGCAGCCCGATCTTGTGCTGCTTGATGAACCGACCACTTTCCTGGACATCCATTATCAGATCCAGTTTATGGAGCTGATTTCGGAATGGAGGAAAGATTCCGGTCTGACCATTTTGGCCGCGCTGCATGACATTAACCTGGCGGCCTTGTACTGCGACCATCTGCTGGTTATGAAGGAGGGCCGTTTGACTGCAGCAGGACCGACAGGAGAGGTATTAACTCCTTCGCTGCTGAAAGACGTGTTTGAAGTGGATTTGGCGGCTGTAGTGCATCCTGATCATGATCTTCCACAATTTCTGCTTAGGCCCGGCGCTGGCGCGGAGACCCCCAAAGGATCAGGACACGAAGAGCCTTAAAGAATGATAAAGAGAGATCGAGAGATAGAAATGATATAAAGAGGGAAAGCAAACATTCATTCTGCCGGGGAGGGCTGTCTAATTCATCCCCTTGGAAAATAAACAAACCGCCGATTATACCCGGCGGTTTGTTTATTTTGCTTTTGTCCAAATGTGCTTTTACTTTAATCGGATAATTGAACAGTGGCAAGTAAAGTGAATTAGACTTAAACTTTGAATTGCTTGACGGCTTCTCTCAGCTTGTCGGCCTGCTGGTTCAGATGGCTGATTCTGCCGAAGAAGGATTCCATTTCATCCTGCTGCGACTCTGCTGAAGCGCTGATTTGCTTGATATTCTCCAGACTTGCTGAAGAGATGGAGGCACTTTCTTCAACCGATGCCGTAACTTCCTCGGTACCTGCTGAAATTTGCTGAGTGGAAGACGAAATATTTTGCATGGTCATATTAATGCTTTGAATCCATTCATCAAGCTTCTGGAAGGCTTGGCCTGCTTCGCGTACTTTACCGGAACCTGACTGAATTTGCATATTCACCTGATTCATGGCCAATACGGAGTTGCCGGTATCCAAACGGATTTGTTCCAGCGATTCTCCGATTTCTTTAACCGCGCTGCTGGATTGCTCAGCAAGGCTGCGGACTTCACTGGCTACGACCGCAAATCCTCTGCCGTGCTCACCCGCGCGTGAAGCCTCAATCGCAGCATTCAACGCCAGAATCTGAATCTGTTTCGTAATTTCATTGATGGTATTAGCTATTGTAGTAATGGATTCTGAACGTGCGTTCATCTGTTTCATATGACCGAGTGATTCGGCGGCTGCATCTTCAATCAAATTCATTTGATTTACGGCTTCTTGGGCCAGCTTGTTACCGGCATCGGCTTCATTCGAAGCTTGGCTCATTCGTTCAGACACTTCTGCTGAGGAAGAAGCTATGTATTGGACACCTTGCGAAATCTCTTCCATGGCTCTGGCATTTTCAGTGGCGGCCAGGGAAATCATTTCGCTGCCCTTTTGGATTTCTTTACTGGATTCACCTGACTGCTGAAGCATCGATTTCACATTGTCAATGCGCCGGGCCATCTCCGAGCTGTCTGCCGCTACCTGCTCCGAGGTCAAAACCACGCTTGAAATCATCTCTTTCAGTGCTTTTGTCATCGTTTTGAAGCTGGAGGCGAGCTGAGCGATTTCGTCTTTGCCTTTGACTGTGATCTCCTCGCGGAAATCGCCTTCGGCCATCTTTTGGGTTACATTGGACAACCGGCGAAGCGGCTTGGAAATACTGCGGCTGATCAAATAAGCAGCTACAAGGCAGACCACAATGACCAAGACGGATAAACCGATACAGATCAAAGCAATCTGGTGCCGTTTATCGGTGACGAATTTGGCGTCGATGCCGACGGCGAGGACTAGATCTGAGCCGGATAAGGCGACGTAAGCCGTTTTATGGGTACCGAATTTATCACTGTATAAATCGCTGAGCTGTGCGTTTCCACTAGAAAGAGCCTTTTTCATTGCGGGCTGTACTTCGATGGTTTCTTTGGCTTTCATTTCGGACTTACTGTCTGCGGCCAGTACGGTTGCCTGTTTGTCTTGAACCTGCACCAGATAGGCTGTTTCCAGATTAAACTCTTGAATCTTTTTGTCAAAATACGTCTGGACCGTATAAACGGAATTTTCGCTTCCTCCTTTGACCTGGCGGGCCTGAGAGTCATTGAGGTTTTTGTAGGTATCCTGAGCGCTCGTCCGAAGCACTTTATCGAACTGGGGCAGCACATTTTCATCAATGATCTTCATGGAGAAATAGTAAAAACTTAGACTGAAGAGAAGTGATGATAGGACAATAATGAGCGTAAATGTGACCATGAGTTTCCTGGAAATAGATTTCATTGAAAACATTCGGTTCTCTCCTTCTCAAAATAATGTGCTGGAAGTCCTAGGTCATTTTTCCGCAGAAAATGAGGATTTGGAGCAGCTTTTGTTTATTTTATAGTAAAAAAATCCAATTGGGAATGAAAAATTCTCATTTTTTCTACTTTTTCTGAATAAATAGCGTAAAACAAGTGAAACGTTTACAATCCATGTTATATAGTGATTTTTTAGTCCTAGTTTTTGGCAGGAGTTAACCTATTTGTTTGGGAGCTGACATTCGTCACGGCCATTCCTCCCTGACCAAATCCTCCGTTATATGAAACAGGCAGTCCCGTCAACGGAACTGCCTGTTGGTCTGAAATCAAAGTGTCTGTAGTTTGTGTGGCCAGTTACCTGGGCTTAACCGATAATGGTCAGTTCTTTTGGATAAGAGGTTAACACGCTGACACCTTGTTCGGTTACAAGCACATCATCCTCAATCCGAACGCCGCCTTTTCCAGGCAAATAAACGCCAGGCTCTACCGTGAACACGTTCCCTGCTTGAAGCAGGTCCTGATTCTCCCCGTGAACGGACGGATATTCGTGTACATCGATGCCGAGTCCATGACCGAGCCGGTGCAGGAAATAAGGGCCATAGCCGGCTTCGGAGATAACATCCCGTGCGGCTTTGTCAATGCTGCCGAAGCTGATTCCCGGTTTAATCGCTGCAATAGCAGCCTCATTGGCGGCCAGCACGGTATTGTACATGCGGGTCAGCTCGTCGGACAATCCGCCTACGGCAAAGGTCCGGGTAATGTCAGAAGCATAACCGGCAGCGTAGACGCCCATGTCAAACATCAGCAGGTCGCCTGGCTGAATCTGGCGCGTTCCTGGTACACCGTGCGGCAAGGCGGTTTTCTCACCGGACAGCACCATTGTATCAAAGGAAGGGCCTTCGGCGCCTGCCTTACGCATCAGGTATTCGATTTCGGCAACCATCTCATTCTCCGTCATACCGATCTGGACGCGGGATACCCCCTGCTTGAGCACCTCTTCAATCAGATTGACAGCATGCTGAAGTTTATGTACTTCTTCGGCTGATTTGATCACACGCATGCTTTGGAGCCAGTCCCCAATATTGCGGGCTTCCGTGAACGCCAGTTCTGCCTGCAGAGCTTCGTACCGCGTCACAGAAAGGTTGTTTTTCTCCAGGCCAATCACGCCGGTACTGCCTTTCAGCGCTTGTTTGAGCAGGGCATACGGGTTATCCGTATCTGTATGGGTGACGATCTGCTCCACATCGCTGGCCGCCCGGGCCGCCGCTTCGTCAAGCGCTGGAACGACCAGAAAAGGCTGCTCGCCCCGCTTGTAGACGGCGCCCAGAAACCGTTCATGCGGATTGCTGGCGAAGCCGGTTAAATAATAAACATGTTTGGGATCAGTGATCAGCAGCGTATCTATGCCCGCTTGGGACATGTGCTGATCCAAACGGGACCATTTTTCATTCATTATACAATTCCCCTTTTAGTTGGAAGCATGAGCCAGTTTCTCGATCGCTTCTTCCGGTTGTTGATCATAAACGCCTCCATGGTAACAAAGCACCCGGCGAATAGCAAGAGAGGTCAGTTTGGACATAGACTTTATAGCCAGCGGCATATCCGGTGTGAAAGCTTCATTAGGTCCCGTGAGGAGACCGTCTTTGACAATCAGCTGATCAGCGGCCAGAAGCAGCTCTTCCTCCGGCACGTAGAGGCAGATGTGGCCCGGTGTGTGACCTGGCGTATAAATGACCCGAAGACCTCCGCCAACCGGCAGCTGCTCACCATCCTCCAGCAAACGGGTAATCCGGATGTCCTTCAAATCCACCGAAAGCTGCTCAAGCGCTTGCCGCATAGGCTCGGGCATAGTGGCGATACGGTCGGCTCCCATTTTCAGGAAAGGCGCTTTGCCTTCAATCACATCCGCATCTCCTGAATGAGCCCAGATTTCAGGTTTGGAAGGAAGGGAAGCGACGATGGCAGGCAAACTGCCGATATGGTCGATATCCTGATGGGTCAGAATAATGCGCCGGATGTCGTTCCAAGCCACGCCGGCCTCGCGGACAGACTCCTGAATAACCTCCAGCGAACCGGGCATGCCGGTATCTATCAGTGTTGCACCGTCTTGTTCGCTCCATATCAATACAGGGTGCATGCCGTTATGTTCAAGATTCAAATCAAAAATCCCTTGACTCAGCTTTTGAATCATCGTCTCCAACTCTCCTTTTGATTTCGGTTATAGGCGATTGCCGTCAACTATTATATCAGAATAGACATATATTTTCCTGAAAAGCCGTATAATCTGTGCGCATCGGGCCATACCAATAACAGGTTTGAAAGGTCTTGATTCGAGGTAAAAAACAGTGTACCCGCGAAATCTCCAAGGATAAGGGAGGTGAGCCAGTTGGCGGACAACCATGAGAAGAACTCCAGATCGGGAGCATCCGGGATGGATCAGCCTGAACAATACGAAACGGATACCGAAAGTTTGTTTGACCGGTTTGAAAGTGAACGAAATGTCGATCCGATTCCTGTAGAGGACCTTAACGAGGAGGTTAAGGAGGAGCGGAACAAAGAGGAGACCAAGCATCATTCTTCGAGCGAAAAAAAATATTTAACCGGCTTTGAATAAGCCGATATTCATGAGAACCAGGCCGTCCGGCAGTGAGGGCGGCCTGGTTTGGTTTTGTTTCCGGCTTCCGTCTGGCGCAACGTTATTTCCGGAGCTCGGGAACCACATTTTGCGGATCTGCTCCCAGCAGAGCGGAGACCAGATTCTCCGCAGCCAGCATAGCCATATCGTTCCGGGTTTGGGCAGTAGCCGACCCGATGTGCGGCAGAGTCACTACATTCTGGAGCTGAAGCAGGGTATGATCCGGCTGAACAGGCTCTCTTTCAAAGACGTCAAGTCCGGCGCCGAAAATTTGTCCCTGCTGAAGCGCTTCGGTTAAAGCCTCTTCATCGACGACCGGGCCACGTGAGGCATTGATAAAGATGCCTGTCGGCTTCATTTGTGCAAATTCATTCCGGCCGAAGAGGTGACGGGTTTGCGGGGTGAGCGGCGTCATCAGGACTACAAAATCGGCCTCATGCAGCAAATCGTTCATTTCCGCATATTTGGCGCCAAACTTATGCTCGGCATCCGGCTTACGGTGGCGGTTGTGATACACGATGTCCATCCCGAAGCCGAAATGGGCTCTCTGCGCAACCGCTTCGCCGATCCGTCCCATGCCGATGATGCCTAGCTTCTTATGATGCATGTCCAATCCGAACAACACATCGTTGTCGCCTTTCTTCCATTGTCCCTGCTTCACGTAGGTATCAAGCTCCGGCACACGGCGGCAGACAGCCAGCATGAGCGCCAGGATCAAATCAGCCACCGTATCATCCAGCACGTTCGGAGTATGAGTCCCGATAATCCCCCGTTCTTTCATGGCGTCCAGATCAAAATGGTTATAGCCTACACTCATCGTGCTGACGGCTTTCAGTTTGGGAGCGCGGCTGAGCAGTTCAAGGCCGATCTTATTGCCGGAGGTCAGCAGGCCATCCGCTTCCGCCAGCTCTTCGAGCAGAACTTCATATGGAATGGCGCCGGGGCCTTCCCATTTCCGGTATTGAACATGTTTAGCCAGGTAGCTCTCCGTTTCGTCCGGAATCTTGCAGGCAACGTATACGTGTGGTTTCACAATCAAAACTCCTTCCATAACAGGTGTTAAATGAAAAACAGCAGGATAACCGGTTACCGGCTTCCATCTTCTCCTTAACTTTACACCTGCGGGCCGGAGGAAGAAACCCCATGCCGAGTTATACAAAGTTGGGGCTCGCGACTTTTATGCGGTCATTATAGTATCCAACGACTTTTAGCAGTACCAGCCCCTGAAACTTATCTAAGCGAATCCAAAAAATAAATGACCTCTCCGGTTCCGGAGAGGTCTTGTCATGAACATAATTCAACAGTCCTGGGCTTGAAAGCCGAAATAAAAAAATACAGTCAAGGCGGGGAGACTTTCCCGGATACGGAAGGGGCTGTATTTGTTCGGTGCGCCAGCTTGGTAATCAATTGAATGTCCTGATCGGTCAGTCGGTTGAGGAAATGTTCACGTATTGCCTTGGCGGCTACAGGACGAGCATCCTCCAGTGCGGATTGCCCGGCGTGGGAAATGATCACCTGAACGCCGCGGTCTGAGTCCAAAGGTTTTCTTAGAACAAGCCCGCGCTGCTCCATCCGAGTCAGATGATGGGACAACCGGCTCTTTGTCCACTCCATGGAATCGGCCAATTCCTGCTGTCGAAGTTTACCGCCGCCCAGAAGATCCAGACGGTCCAAGATCCCAAAGTCGCCTTCAGACAAGCCGGTATGCTCGGACAGGTCTTTGATTACGCGGTCGAAGATGTTCTTAAAGGAGCCTTTCCACATATACCATATATTCATTTCTTCTTCGGTTAACTGGTTCTTATTCATAGGGACATCATAGCATGGTTGACGCGTCAACCACAATAATGTTAAAGTAATCACAGGTTGACGTGTCAACCATAATGCAACTTGCAATGATCTGTATCCAATACGAATTAGCGGATACCTGGCCAGGATCCCCTAAGGTAAGATTCTGAGTTTCAGAGAAATTTAAGAAACATAGAAGAGAGAGTAAATTCACACACCCAAGGAGGAAATTCGCATGAACAAACTGATAAATAAAGCCCGAAATATCCCTGTGAGTGCGCCTGCTCCTGTTATCTCCGTCAGTCCGGTATCCCTGCCGTCACCGGGGCGGGCCGTAGAGCTTCAAGTCCGGGTCTCCGCTCCCATAACCGGTCGCGATCTGCCCGTCATCCTTCTCTCGCATGGGCATGGATATTCGAATCACCTTTCTTCGTTAAATGGTTACGGTCCGCTCGCCAATTTCTGGGCCGCGCACGGCTTTGTCGTCATCCAGCCCACCCATCTGGACTCCAAGACATTGGGTCTTGATACGGACGGCCCTGAGGGGCCTTTGTTCTGGCGGTCGCGCGCAGAGGACATGAAGCGGATTATGGACCATTTGGACATGATTGAGGATTCCGTTCCCGGGCTGAAGGGACGTATGGACCAGAACCGGATCGCTGCAGCCGGTCATTCCATGGGGGGACACACGGTAAGTCTGCTGCTTGGTGCCCGTCTTACGGACCCTGCAGACGGAACGGAAGTCGATTTGTCCGATACACGGATTAAGGCCGGCGTGCTGCTTGCTGCTCCCGGAAGGGGCGGGGAGGATCTCAGCGCGTTTGCGGCTGAACATTATTCCTTTTTACTATACATGAGTTTTGCCGCGATGCAGACGCCTGCTCTTGTGGTGGCGGGGGAAAAGGACGTATCCTCCCATCTGACAGTCAGGGGAGCAGACTGGCATGCCGACCCGTATTTTCTGAGTGAGGGTCCGAAGTGTCTGCTTACCTTGTTTGGTGCGGAGCATGGACTTGGCGGCGTTGCCGGATATGACACGGCCGAAACGACAGACGAGAACCCCGATCGAGTAGCGGCGGTGCAGCGTCTGACCTGGGCCTATCTCCGATCTTCGCTTTACTCGGAGGACCCAGCCTGGTCCGAAGCTTGTAAAGCTTTAATGGACACCCCGGATCCGCTTGGCCGAGTCGAATGCAAATGAAAATAAATAAAGTGGAGAGAGGAACGTGGAAATAATGAAAAATATGGACAATATCGAAAACTGGAAAAACAATGGATTAACACCAGCCCCAATCATTTCAGTAAAACCTGTAACCTTGCCGTCGGCGCCTGGGCGAGGGGAAGACCTGCAGGTACGGATCACAGCGCCGGCAGCAGGACAAGATCTTCCTGTTCTCATTTTCTCGCATGGTTACGGCTGGTCGCTGGATGGTTATGCACCGTTAGCCGATTTCTGGGCTGCTCACGGCTTTGTTGTTATTCAACCCACTCATCTGGACTCCAGATCGCTGAATCTGCCGCCTGAGGATCATCGTACGCCACACATTTGGCGTATTCGCGTTGAAGACATCCGGCAGATTCTAGACCAGCTCGAACTCGTCGAAGCTTCGCTTCCTGGCCTAAGCGGGCGACTTGATCGAACCTGCATCGCGGTGGCCGGACACTCCTGGGGCGGACAGACGGCAAGTATGCTGCTCGGTGCAAGGGTTTTGGATGCGAGCGGTAAACCGGGGGAGGATTGGTCTGATCCGCGGATCAAAGCGGGGGTGCTGCTCGCCACGACCGGCCTGGGCGGTGCTGACTTAACTCCTTTTGCTGCTGAACATTTTCCCTTTATGAACCCGAGTTTTGCGGACATGACCACGCCGGCTCTAATTGTGGCGGGTGACCAGGATCAATCGTTATTGTCCACACGGGGACCGGACTGGTTTACGGATCCGTATGTCATGAGCCCCGGCAGCAAAAGTCTGCTTACGCTGTTTGGAGCGGAACATTCGCTTGGCGGCATTGCCGGATATAACGTTACGGAAACGACTGATGAGAACCCCGAGCGGGTCGCGTTGATTCAGCAAATGACGTTGGCTTACCTGCGAGGCGCCCTTGGTTTGGACGACTGGAGCTGGCCGGCGGCTTGCTCGGCGCTGAAGGAGAAGACTCCTCATTTGGGGCGGGTAGAGTCCAAAACAGAACGCTAAAGACTTCGCCGTATTAAAAAGGCCGCAAATTGAAAAAGAGAAGATGCCTAATTCCTTTTGAGTAAACCTTATAAAAAAACTGCGGCTGTCCAAGACCAGGGAAGTGGTCAAGGACAGCCGCAGTTTGCGCTTGTGCGTATATTTTTCAATTCAATAAAGGATTAATGAAAGGTTTTATTAGTTAACGATTATCCACTTTCTCCGGATACATATCGTGGTTGAAGAGACGCTGCTCCGCCATCTGCTCGTATTTGGTGCCCGGCTTGCCGTAGTTGCAGTAAGGGTCAATGGAGATGCCGCCTCTTGGCGTAAATTTGCCCCATACCTCAATGTAGCGGGGATCCATCAGCTTGATCAGATCGTTCATAATGATGTTGACGCAGTCCTCGTGGAAATCGCCATGGTTGCGGAAGCTGAACAGATAAAGCTTCAGCGATTTGCTTTCCACCATTTTGATGTCCGGAATATAGCTGATATAGATGGTAGCAAAATCCGGCTGTCCGGTGATCGGACAAAGGCTCGTGAATTCCGGGCAGTTGAATTTAACGAAATAGTCCCGGTAAGGATGTTTGTTGTCAAAGCTTTCAAGCACATCAGGCGCGTAGTTGAAAGGATATTTAGTGCCCTGATTGCCGAGCAGGGTCAGGTCCTGCATTTCGTCTTGCTGTCTTCCGCTCATAGGATTACCTGCTTTCCTTTTTGTCTTTATATATTAGAAAAAAATAGCTGTATGCTTTAGGCGCACGTTCCTCATAAACGTCAAGGACGCTCCCTTGCGCAGCTTATACACCGCGTTTGTTGCCCCAAATGAGGGCGTGGAGCTGCGGAAGCACCCGGACCCGGTTGAGCTCGGGTTTGGCCATGATCTTATCCACTAACTCTTCATAACGCTGAAGTAGGAACAAAGCATGCTCCTGAACATCCATCCGGACGGTATCCGGATTGCCGACCTGCACATAAAACTGGGCCTGCGGGTACCGCTGATGAACAAGCGTCGCGTATTCCAAATCACGGTCATCGAATACGACAACCTTCAGGCTGTAATCATAAGGACGGGGACGTCTAGCCAGCTTGGCCACGATTTCGTCCAGCATGTCAAAGTTGGTCTCCATGCCGGAGCTTGGCGGTTTGGGGGACAACGTCACCTCGTCAATGTCGTCTAGCCAATCCTGCCAGCGGGAGCCTTGGGTTTCAACGGCCATGGAGATGCCTTTCTCCTGCAGCAGAGCGACCAGGGTGCCGAGCTGCGGCAGCAGGGCGGGGTTGCCGCCCGACAGGGTGACATGGTTGAAGCGGTCGCCGCCCAGCTCGGTCAGGCGCTGCCAGATGTCTTCCGCGCTGAGGCGCTGAATCTGGTCTTTGGCGCTGCCATCCCAGGTGAAGGCCGAATCGCACCAGCTGCAGCGGTAATCGCAGCCTGCCGTGCGGACGAACATCGTTTTTTGCCCGATAACCATGCCCTCGCCTTGGACGGTCGGCCCGAAAATCTCCAGCACGGGAATGGTGGCGGCGGCAGATGCCGGAATTTGCGGCGTTAAGCCGTCAACCACTTGCGTTTCCTGCTTATTCAGCGTGCTCATGCCTGCATCCACTCCCGTCTGATTTCCGCATAACTTGTAGGCGTCTCGAACAAGCGGACAAATTCCGTCCGCGCTTCGATCATGCGGCCTTCGTTATTGGCTTTCTCCAAAGCCTGCTCCATCTGCTCATACAGCCAGACGACCATGTTTTCGGCCGTTGTATTCATTGGAGGCAGGGTTTCGTTCAAGTAGCGGTGATCCAGGTACCCTTCGATTTCATTTTTCCAAATGTCCTTGATGACGCCAAAATCAACGGTAATGCCGGTTTCGTCCGGCAGCCCGCTGATGCCGAACACGACGATATACGTATGTCCGTGCAGGTTTTTGCATTTGCCCTCGTAGGCATGGAGGTGATGGGCGGCATCAAAGGTAAACTCCTTGCTCACCAGCACTCTCCGGTTATGGTAACGCAGCTGGTCTTTGGTAATATCACGGCCAAACTGCTGTAAGGATTCTACGATCCGGAATTCTCCGGCTGAGCGTCTGGACTGATTCATCTGGCTCATAGACGGACACCCTCCGCGCGTGCGGACAGATAGCGGTCCAGACCGGCTTTGCGCAGCTTGCAGGCCGGGCATTCGCCGCAGCCGTCGCCGATGACGCCGTTGTAACAGGTAAGCGTCCGTTCGCGCACGAATTCAAACGCGTTTAAGTCGTCGGCCATCTGCCAGGTTTGGGCTTTATCCAGCCACATCAGAGGTGTATGGATGACGAATTGATAATCCATGGCCAGATTCAGCGTTACGTTCAGCGATTTGACAAAGGTATCCCGGCAGTCCGGATAACCGCTGAAGTCCGTTTCGCAGACGCCGGTTACCAGATGTCTGGCTCCGACCTGCTTGGCCATCACGGCCGCAAAGCTGAGGAACAAGTGGTTGCGGCCGTCCACAAACGTGTTGGGCACGCTGCCTTCCTCCTGGGCGATGTCGATATCGCTGCGGGTCAGTGCATTTTCGGTCAATTGGCCGAGCAGGCTCATGTCGAGCACTGTATTTTTAATGCCAAGCTCCTTGGAAATGGATTTGGCACATTCGATCTCCAGACTGTGGCGCTGTCCGTACATAAAAGTAACAGTCTCTACCTCGCGGAACTGCTGAACCGCCCAATACAGGCAGGTAGTGCTGTCTTGGCCGCCGCTGAAGACGACCACTGCTTTTTCATCTTTAAGCATAATAAAACCTCTCCTTCAAGCATCATGTCAGACGCCCGCGGCAAAACAAAACGGGTCCGTCTGCAATTATCGAAGAGAGAGGGTTCATGAACTTCATGTCTACGCAAAAAAACAAGCCCTGGTTCGCTGGAACGCAGGTACTAATTAGTTTTTTATAGAGGGAGTTCTCGAACCTCTCCCATGTCCTTCAAACATGGATTTGTCTTCGGTTGTAGGCGCCGTATCTGTAATCCAAATCTCACAGCCAACCGGCGCAACGGTTATTATAACACAAGCGGGCCGCAGCATGAAGCCTTGGCCCGAATTTTCATAGAATTGCCTATTTAGCTGGCGATTGAAGATTAGGAATTGGAGAATGGAAAATGGGAAAGGGGACTTTGTTTCGCGCTGCCAGACTGCCGCCGTGAATTTACTTCCGTCCAGCGGCCCGTTCGCCCAGTTTATAGGGTTCAATATGGATATGCACATATTCGATTTCATAACGATCGAGAATTCTGCGCTCAATTTCTTCCGTAATGGCATGGCTTTCGGCTACGCTCATCCGTTCATCAACTCCGATGGTGGCATCCACCAGTGTATTGTTGCCGTTGACCCTGGCCTTCAAATCGATGATGGCAGCCACGCCCGGTGTGCGCTGAACCGTGTGGCGGATATCCTCCAGCTGCTCGGCGTCGAAGCCGTCAGTCAGATTGTGGGTGGCATCCCGAAAGATCAACCAGGCTGTTCTGCAAATGATAAAGCCGACAACGAGGGCGGCCAGGGGGTCCAGCCAGGCCATGCCGAACTGGGAGCCCATGATGCCAGCGAATGCGCCGATGCTGACAAGGGCATCGGAGCGGTTGTCCTGGGCGGCCGCGTTTAAGGCGCTGCTGCGAACGCGGCGGGCCAGCCTGGAGTTATAGCGGTAAACGCCGTACATGATGACGGCGCACAGCAAAGCAACCCAGGCCGCAGTCATATCCGGGGATACGGCCTCGGGTTCACGAAATTTCATGAAGGCCTGATAGAGCACCTGCAGGCCGACTACAAACATGATAAAAGAGGCGATCAGGGACGCGATCGTTTCAGCCCGGTAATGGCCGTAACGGTGATCGCTGTCCGGCGGCTTGCGTGATATTTTTAATCCGGCAAATACCGCTATGGAAGCGACAATGTCAGTGGCGTTGTTCAGGCCGTCTGCCTGAAGCGCTTCCGAATGGGAGTAATACCCGAAGATCAGCTTAAAGGCGGAGAGAAGGAGATAAACCGCAATGCTGAGCAGAGCTCCTTTTTCACCTTGTTTGAGATTGTCGTAGGAATTTTGCAACACCAAAACCTCCGCCGGCTTGAGAATACATTCATAAATACATGATTTTATCATACCGGACAAATTTCGTGTGGGTCTATAGAAACAGTGTTGTTGCAGACCTGAAATATGGAGCCGGGGTTACAAAGTTGGGGGCGTCCAAGAAGCATGGAGTAGTCCAAACCCCTATTTTAAAGAAGCTGCGGTGATCAGCAAACTCAGCAAACTGAGCAGAGGGATTAAAGTCAGCAAAAAGACGTGCCTACACAACATGTTGTGATAAGCACGCCCGGATTGGCGCCAAACGGCCGCCGGCTACGCCATATTTTTCCCGTAATAGATTTCATCCATCTCGCGTTTCAGTCTCTCCGTAATGGCCCGCTGATCGGCTTCGCTTAGCTTATCCTTCGTATAACCGAACAAATAATTATCGAGATCAAACCGTCTTAGCTTGCATTTGGTATGAAAAATATTCTCCTGATACACATTCACATCAATCATATCGTACAGATCTCTGATGTCATCTGGAATAAAGTTCTGGATGGAGCTGATTTCGTGATCGATAAACAGCTTATGCCCGCTTATATCCCGTGTAAAGCCGCGGACTCTATAATCCATCGTCATAATATCCGTATCGAACGAGTGGATCAAATAATTGAGCGCCTTGAGCGGGGAGATTTCCCCGCACGTTGACACGTCAATGTCAGCCCGGAAGGTGCTGATGCCTTCGTCCGGGTGATATTCAGGGTACGTATGCACGGTAATGTGGCTTTTATCCAGATGCATCAGAACAATGCCCGGAAGCGGACCCGGCGTTTCCTCGAAGGATTCCGCTTCGGCCGAATCAACCGGTCCCTCAGAGACCAGCATAGTTACGCTGGCGCCTTGGGGTTCGTAATCCTGCTTCGCTACATTTAATACATGAGCACCTATAATGTCGGCAACATGCTTTAAGATATCGGTTAACCGATCGGCGTTGTACTGTTCATCGATATATTCCAGATAGGCCAGACGTTCTTCTTTCGTGCGGGTGTAACAGATGTCGTACATATTAAAGCTCAAGGACTTCGTGAGATTGTTAAAGCCGTGGAGCTGGATGCGTTCTTCACGTGTCAGTTTCATGGTCGACTTCCCCTTATGTCGGTGTTTGGCGTGTTCCTGTCAGCCCGTTATGCAATCAGGAGATAGGATGTGCAGAAACAGGCATTTCTAATAATTACCCGTTCTGCTGAACAACCAAAACAAAAGGGAAAGGCCGTCCACTTGAGACTTCCTGACTTAAGCGCCTTCTCCGAATCTTTTACGGTAGCCGCATTTGCGGCACAGCTCTTCAACCGCTTCTCTTCTGGAGAAGCCGTAATACAAATTGTTAGCGCGATCGCTTTCGACAATTTCAGAGAAGCTGCTCGACTGCACGTTGCCGAGATTGATGACGCCTTCGCCATCCAGACAGCACGGGACAACGGTTCCGTCAACAAGCACACCGGCTTGTGTGCGCAGGCCGTGGCAGAAGCCTTTGCCATCATCCTCAGGCGCGTTAAGGCTTGGCCACTGAAATTCGTAATCCTGATTCAGGTAGACGTTGTTGGCAATCTTGACGCCTTTGCCCGGCTCGACCTTCTCTTCAATTTTATAATTAAGCTCAAATTCCTTCTCCAGCATGGAGAGGGTTTCGCGGTTCCGCTGCCGCTGGGCGTTGGTCAGGTTGTCTTCGGTCAGATTCCACAAGCGGAAGGAGATCAAGACGCCCTGTTCTGAGGCTTCTCTGGCGAACCGAAGCACCGAGCCGACGTACCCTTCGCGGTCCTCCGAGCCTTCGTGGCCATCAAAGCTGTGCAGCGAGAAGTTCATCTGACGCAGCGCCGGTTTGCCGAGAATTTTGGCCCCGGCTTTGTGCAGCAGCGTACCATTGGTTGTAATATTGACCTTGAAGCCTTTCTCATGAGCGGCGTCGAGCAGCAGGTCAATCTTCGGATGAAGCAGCGGCTCGCCCTTGACATGAAGGTAAATATGGTTCGTATGCGGTTTAATCTGATCCAGAATGTCATTGAACATTTCCGGTTTCATGAAATTGGCTTTCCGTGCCGTCTGGGGGCAGAAGCTGCATGCCAGATTACATACGCTCGTGATTTCGATATAAACTTTCTTGAATGTTTTCAATGTTTAGTCCCCAATCTGCTAATATTGGCCTATTCCTTATTTTATAAGAAGAGGAAGCTTTCCTTCAAGGTGTGTACGGAATTGCAAAAAATGTGCCAAATAGTTGAAAGAAATTGAATTTTACATGCAAACTATGAAAAAAATTGACTGTATTTCCGATATATTATATAGTCTAGTCTTCGTACGGCCTATTGAGGGAAACCGCGGGTTCAATAGGTCGTGGAGTTATAACATCATAGCTGAATGAGTAAGAAGTAAATTAGCAAACCAGTCCGAAAGGCTGGGACGCAAAACCACGGATCTAAGGTTATCAACTATGACCGCCGGGCTGCCAATCATGGGCTTTTCTCACTTCTTTGTCTCTTCTTCTGGCCGCCGGGACTTTCTGATTTTGAAAGTCTCTTTTTTGTGTGTCTCTAACCTTAGGATTCGCTGTATTCCGCGGGAACTTCGAAGAAAAGGGGGGCCAGCACGATTAAAGGAGCCAGCTAGACAAACGGGCGCCTTCATAATGAATGGACGAGAAGGAGGGGCAGGAATGGAACAGTTGCCTTTGCTATTTGAAGAACTTGGCCGGCTTACCGGTGTGGCTGATATTGCATACCACGAGATTATAGATGGTCATCTTAATCCGGTGCTGAAGACAAAAACCGATCATCTCGGAATCGAGAAATGGAAGCAGACACATGCTGAAAACCCGGTTTATATCGAGAATGACAGGCTTCTCCAATCCATTATTGCCCGGCCGCATACCGCTGTGGTTCAAGATGTGAAGAACGATCCGCGATCGGTGGACGAATTTTTTCTGTTTGGCATCGACAGCATTATGATCTTACCTGTCGTAAAGGAAGCAAAGGTAGAAGGAATTGTCGTCGTGGCCTCCATCGGACAGCTGCATCATTTTGACAAAGAGGAAATTCAACATGCCGAACGCTTGGTAGAACAATACAGGAGCGCTTTTCAAATTCTTGGATAAGGGGTTGGGAATAGATCATGAATATTGCCGAAGCCATGCTGAAGTATTTGAAAGAGACTGGAGTTGAATACGTATTCGGAATTCCGGCGGGAATTATCGGACCGATATACGATGCTTTGATTGATGTGGATATCAAACCGGTGATTACGAAAAATGAAGCCGGCGCCGCCTACATGGCTGCAAGATATGCCAGTACGACAGGCAGGCTTGCCGTCTGCGCCGGAGCGGGTGCGGTGGGCGTAGGGAACATGATGAACGGCATCGCCGACGCGATGCGGGCCAAAGCCCCGATGCTGATTGTCACGGGTTACGTCAACCGCTGGCAGATCGGCAAAGGCGCAATTCAGGAGATGGATGCCCAGCACATCGTCAGACCGATTACAAAATACAGTAACACGGTGATGGATGAAGCTGATGTGCTTGCCGAGCTGGACAAAGCGGTCCGTATCGCACTGACGCCGCCTTTTGGACCGGTACATATTTCGGTGCCGATTGATGTGCAGCGAAGCGAAGCTCCTCTACCGCTCCCGGCGGCACCTCAAGTCTTTGAACTGGCACGTCCGGCCTACGATACGGCAAAGCTTGATCAGGCCGTTTCTGTGATCGATGGAGAAACCCGGGGATTGATTATGGTAGGCCGCGGCGGAAGATTCGTTGCCGAAGAGATCATGGCGCTTAGCGAACGACTGCAGTGGCCGATTATCACCACCCCTTCTGCCAAAGGAATGATTCCGGCTGAGTTCCCGCTGAATCTCGGCAATTATGGATTTTCGAGTACCGATGCTGCCAGTGATTACGTGGCTTCGGCTGACGCCACCTGCCTGCTGATCTTGGGGACAAGCCTTGGTGAAGCATCGACTTGCAATTTCAACGACGTGCTGGTAAATGGCCGCAAGGTGATTCATGTCGACCGGGATGCCGACGAACTAGGCAAAGTGTTTCCTACAGATGTTCCGATCCATGGAGATTTGAGAGATGTGCTTCCTGCACTGCTCGCTAAAGTACGGACTTCGGCCGGAACTTTTGTCAAACCGCTGCCGCTGAACACGCCGTATGAGAAGAATCACACCGGCCTGTCTCTGCGCCTCTTCCTCGAGAAGCTCAGCAAGGTGATGCCGAAGGAGACCCGTTACGTCTGCGATATCGGCGAGTTTACCAACTTTGTAGTGAAATACCTGGAAGTCCCTGAAGGCGGGGATTTCGAAATCAACCTGAATTATGGTGCCATGGGTTCGGCGATGGCCGGAGGCCCTGGCGTATACCTGGGAGATTCCAAACGCCCGGTGGCGGTTATCGCCGGGGACGGGTCCTTTTTCATGAACGGGACGGAAGTGCTGACTGCCAAGGAATACAAGCTGCCGGTCATTTATTTCATTATTAATAACGCAATGCTTTCTTATGTAGAGCGGGGCCAGAAATTCCTGTTCAACCGGACGATGCCGGATTACAAGCAGGAACGCATTTCCGTAGCGGACATGATGCGGGTTGCAGGAATTCGCGGGCTTTCGATAGACAGTCTTGAGGATATGGATGAAATTCCGGGCTTTATCCGGGAGATGACCGGTCCTTGCATCATTGAAGTGAATACGGACGGCAGTGAGCCGGCGCCGATTCTCGATCGTTTGAAAGCACTGAAGAAATAGCAAGTTCACTTAAGCAACTATAACTTAATCGTGTTGGAGGAATATACTTATGGGAAGTTTTTCGATCAATGTGGATAAGAATACTAAAATTTTTTATGCTGAAGTGGAAGGAACCTTCTCTCCGGAGGATGGAATGAAATCTCTTAACGCTTATAAAGAAGCGGTTTCTTCCATTACGGTGCCTGAATACGCTATCGATATTGACTGCACCAAGCTGAATGTATCCGCACCGGATGCCCTTCCGCTTCTGGAAGCCAATTTCCAACAATTTAAAAATGACGGTTTCCATCAAGTTACCTTCCGCATTGCGAAGAACCCAATTCTAAAGATGCAGCTGTCCCGTGTAGCACGTATGGTTCAAATGGATAAATACGAAATCATCGAACAATAAACGACGAGGAGGATGCCTCATGAGCGGCGTGCAAATCAGGGAAATTGCGATGTACCATCCTGCCAATGAAGTAGGGAACGACTATTATATTCAGTATTTTGCCGAAAAAGGTACGGATGTTACGAATTTGGTGAACGGTCTTGGCCGCAACAAACGGTTTGTCATCGACAACCGGGAAGAGAACTCCTATACGATGGCTCTGGAAGCCTCCAGAGCAGTATTAGAGAAAGCCGGCCTGCAGGCAGCGGATGTCGATCTGATTATTTTCACTTCCCAAACACCTGAATATTTGCTGCCAAGCAATGCGCTGAAGCTGCATCATTCGCTGGGCGGGGATCTGAATACGGCCTGCTTCGACATTAATGCCAACTGTGCTGGTATGCTGGTCGCCATTGAGCAGGCCTCCCGTTACATGACCTCCAATCCTCGGATCGAACGAGCTTTGGTCGTAGGGGCCGATTATTTGTCTATCCATACGCCGGATGAACCTGTTTATCATTCCAATGTTGGCGAAGCGGCTGTAGCGGTTATTTTGGAGCCGGCTGAAGATACCCGGGGATTCATCGATTCGGTGTACCAAACGGATACGTCGGTGATCGACAACTCCAAATTCCCGGCTTACGGGCTGTCGAATTTGTACCGTGAGGAGTATACGGCAAAGGATGCCCAGCTGCAGTTCGTACCGTTTGACGATGCGGTTTGCGCCGCTTCGGCCATCGATTCCATCAAGGTTTTGCTGAGCCGCAACGAAGTGGATAAAGACGAAATCGCCGCTTTCATGTTCTCCCAGTTCACACCGGGCAACATCAAACGGGTTTCGGAAGGTCTCGATATCCATTCGGACAAGGTCGTTTATATCGGCGATCAATTTGGTTATACGCTGTCTACCAGCCCGCTGCTAGCCCTACATCAAGCCATCCAGGCCGGAAAGGTTAAACGCGGCGATTATGTCGTGCTGTGGACCGTCGGCGCAGGCTGGCAGAATGTAAGTTTGCTGCTGCAGTATTAGTTTTGAGCCTTTCTGAATAGGGAAGAGGAAGAAGAGTTAGGCCTGACAAGGCATAGAAGCACCGGACTTTGGTCCGGTGTTTTTCTATTTTTAAAGGGGAATTCATGTCGCAAGTTGTAGAAAATACGAAAAAACAGTCGAATATTTCTTCGAGCCATAGTATATTAGTGAATGTAATAGAAGTTAAATCAATATGAATCGATATGAATACTTTCTAATAAATATATCCTATAGTGAATCCCTGTCTTGTCGAAACCGGGCAGCATGCAACAGCCAGACTTACATACCTTGGAGGAATTGTTATGGGAAGCTTTAGTATTGAGCTGCTTAAGGCAGCTAAAACGATGAAGGTTCAGGTGGAGGGCATTTTCTCTCCGGAGGACGGTAAAGCTTCCATTGAAGCTTATCATCGGCATATCGCGGACATCCATGTTCCGGACTACGTGATCGACCTGGACTGCAGCAAGCTGGAGGTCTCGGCGCCGGAATCGCTGCCGCATTTGGGGCACTGCTTTGAGCTGTACAAAAATGACGGCTTCAAAAAAATTATCTTTCGAATTTCTAACAACCCGATTCTCAGAATGCAGCTGAGCAGCATAGCGAGAACGACTAATCTGACCAACTTCGAGTTTATTGAAATGCCGGCAGAACCGCGCAGAATCGAATCTGAATATCCATCGGCATTAAACTTTTAACCCTCACCGGCCTGCGATCCCGATCGATATGCTGGTGGCTGGAATGACCTGCGGGTCAAAAACAGACGAGTACCGCTTCTATATTGGGCTTTAAGCCAATGTGGGCGGTATTTTTTTAGTCATTAAATACCGATAAATATCATTAAATACTAACCACAAAATTGAAAACAACAAACAGCCTCCCTTTATCGTTAAAGGGAGGCCGCTGTAACGCTGCTATAAATGCTGCAAATAAGATCGTTCTGACACTGGTCTTTTACCGGCTTCCCGAGGCGGAACCGGCACAGGCCAGCAGTGAACCTTTCCAATCGTTATAAGTTCTCCAGGCCTCGCCGCTGTCGAGCAGGCTTTTACAGATATAAAGGCCTTCCTCAATCGAGCCAGCTTTCCCGGCTATTTGCAGCCTCACAGCGGCATTTAGCAGCGTCTGATTGTAAAAAGCCATATGTCCGCCGCCCTGAAGGACCTCTTCAGCTGTCTGAAGCTGCAGAGAAGCCGACCATTCCAGCTCCGGAACAGGCGTATCAAGGCCCATCGCCTCCGGATCGATCACGTCCATGGTAGAAGTCCCGTTCCCGGCGGCATAAATGCGAGTGGCCCGGTCGATGAACAAATCATCAGAGCCTTCCTGTCCTTGAATGATCAAGGCACTCTTGTAGCCTAATTTGATCACTAAACGCGAAATCCGGTCAAATACGGTGTTGTGGTAGATTCCAAATGTTAAATAGGGTGAAGTTCCGTAATCCACCAGCTTCTCGGCTGTATTGAAGATGGTGCGCATATCGAGCTCCTCGCGTATAGGACGCAGCGAGGCGAGCATGGGGGACCACTTATCGGCATTTGCATACAGAACGCCGCTAAGGCGGGCCGCGGTGATGAAAGCTTCCGGAGACAACCGATCGGCATGGATACCCGCTGCTGCCAGAATGTCCTGCAGGGTGACGCCCCATTTTGGCGGCAAAGGAGCGGTGCCGTGCAGCGTAACGGGGAGCCCGGCAGCTGAAAGCACGAAGGCAGCAGGAAAGGTAGAAACAAAAGATGACTTTCGTCCATCATAAGGCCCGGCACAATCCAGATTCTCTGGGAAAACGGCTTCCCGCCGGGCATGTTTCCGGCAGGCATGGACGAAGGCCTCCAATTCCGGAAGAGATTCAAGTTTAATTCGCTCGGCAGCCAGGAAAGCTCCGGTTTGAGCCGGGGTTGAATCGGCATTCAGGATCGCTTCGGCTGCATGGAAGGCGTCTTCGTAGCTTAAATCTCTTGCTCCGCGTTTGCCCCGCGCGACTTCTTTCAAATGATTGATCATCAGGTAAGCGCCCTCCTCTTATGGTTTATGCAGCAGCTGATAAGCTTTGACAATCGAGGTCGCCACATCGACCATACGCTTGCGTTCGTTCATTGCCTGTTTGCGCAAGTATTCATAAGCTTCTGATTCAGAAATATTCCTCGTCTTGGAGAGGATGGATTTGGCCATGTCAATCCATTTTCGCTCTTCGAGCCTTGAAAGAAGCTGTTCCCGTTCTTTCTTCCATTGCTGCCCGGCAAAAAACTGTCTGGCGCTGAAGTGTAAAGCCCAGTGAATTTCCGCCGGTACCATGGAAGACGAAAGCAGGCCATCAGCTGTAAAATCATCCTCGCAGGCTGCCGCAGACAGATCCGAGGTGATTTCCGAGCACCACCAAAGCACGGGCAGGAGCTTGTTTGTTAACAGCTCTTTACGCCAGTCTGAATATTCCGAAATCGGGGTAACCAGGATAACAGCATCTGCGTCAGGCAGCTTCCGCAGCGCTTCATCCAAACTCTCTGCAGCCGTCACCTGATAGCCGCTCCGAAGCAGCAGCGTTTCGGCGGAAGCAGCTTCAGAGGAGAGGAGACGGTTCTTGTCTGAAAGGGATAACCGGCTTCTGATGACCAATAGGGAGTGCATGGTTCGGGACTCCTTTTGTTTAATTATGTAACATTATATAACATGGAATAGTGTTGTCTAGCTGATTTTAAATAAAAAAATTTTATATGTCAGAAATATTGACGTAGCGACCTCGTGCATGTATAGTTTTGCTATAAATAACTTGCACGGATACAATGGCGTATTCGTTACTTGAGGCAACGAAGCCTGTTTCATTCCCGGGAAAGCATGATGCTGTCCTGCGGGGTGATGCAGGCTTTTTCTGTTTATCTAAACGAAGGAGCGTGGAGTGGATGAAAGAGAGACAGAGGCTGGTCATGGTAGGGAATGGGATGGCCGGACTGCGAATGCTGGAGCATCTGCTCAAGCTGGCGCCGGAACGATACGAAATTACCATCTTCGGGGCAGAACCCCATCCGAATTATAACAGAATTATGCTTTCATCGGTGCTCGCCGGCGGTGCAGACATGAATGAAATTATCCTGAATGACCTCAACTGGTATGAGGAACATCAAATCACGCTGCATAGGGGACATACGGTGAACCGGATCGATACGGCCGGGAAAAAGGTAGTTTCCGATCAAGGTGTGGAAGCCGCCTACGATGTGCTGGTATTTGCCACCGGCTCGAACCCGTTTATGCTCCCTCTTCCCGGCGCGGACAAGGAAGGCGTCATTGCTTTCCGGAGCATTCAGGACTGCGAGACGATGATCGAAGCTTCCAAAACATACCGTAAAGCCGCGGTAATCGGAGGCGGGCTGCTTGGGCTTGAGGCGGCGAGAGGGCTGCTGAACCTGGGGATGGAGGTTTCTGTCGTCCATATCCATCCATATTTAATGGAAAGACAGCTGGACGAGACGGCTTCGCGTATGCTGCAGCGTGAGCTGGAACAGCAGGGCATGAAATTTCTGTTCTCCAAACATTCGGAGGCGATTCTGGGCAGGGGACGCGCCAAGACACTGGCTTTTACGGACGGAGAGCGGCTCGACGCTGATCTTGTGGTGATGGCTGTAGGCATCCGGCCTAACGTTGAACTGGCGAAACACGCCGGACTTCAGGTGAACCGGGGCATTGTCGTAAACGACTATATGGAAACGAGCGTTCCAGGCATCTATGCGCTGGGCGAATGCGCGGAGCATCGGGGAATCGCTTATGGTCTCGTTGCCCCGTTATATGAACAGGGGGCAGTTTTGGCCAAACGCCTTGCGGGCGTGAATACTGAAGGCTACGCAGGGTCAGTGACCTCGACGAAACTCAAAGTATCCGGCGTAGATGTGTTTTCGGCCGGCAGCTTTAAGGAGCAGGATGGCTCGCGGGTTCTTAGATACCAGGATGAGCTGGAGGGAACGTACAAGAAGCTGGTCATTCAGGGCGACAGGCTGGTGGGAGCGGTTTTGTTCGGAGATACGTCGGACGGAGCCGAGTTGTTCTCTTTAATGAAGAAAGGCGAATCGATCCAGGGCCGGGAAAAAGAACTGCTGTTAGGCGTTCCTGCAGACGCCTTATCCAAGGGAACGGGCGGCGGCAGGCTTGAAGCCATGCCGGAGGATGAAATCGTCTGCGGCTGCAACGGGGTCTCCAAAGGCACGATTATGCAGGCCATTCATGAGAAGGGCTGCACCAGTGTAAGTCAGATCAAGGCGTGCACGAAAGCCTCCGGCTCCTGCGGCGGCTGCAAACCTGAGGTCGAAGGGCTGCTTCAGATTTATGCCGGGGAAGCGGCCGTCAGTGTGAAGGAAGGGATTTGCAGCTGCACGCCGATGAACCGGGATGAAATCGTCGCCGAGATCAAACGGATGCGCCTCATGACGGTTAAGGAAGTGATCCATGTGCTCGGCTGGGAAACCGAAGAAGGCTGTACGAAATGCCGGCCTGCGCTGAACTATTACCTGGGCATGCTTTGGCCGGATGAATATGTGGATGAAAAAGAATCGAGAATTACCAACGAACGGTACCATGCCAACATCCAGAAGGACGGCACTTATTCGGTAGTCCCGCGCATTTACGGAGGGGTTACCTCTCCCTCGGAGCTTAAGAAAATTGCCGAGGTGGCTGAGCAGTTTGAGGTGCCGATGGTCAAATTTACCGGCGGGCAG
This sequence comes from Paenibacillus physcomitrellae, assembly GCF_002240225.1. Taxonomy (NCBI): domain Bacteria; kingdom Bacillati; phylum Bacillota; class Bacilli; order Caryophanales; family Paenibacillaceae; genus Paenibacillus; species Paenibacillus physcomitrellae. The sequence continues at coordinate 4,426,594 of NZ_CP022584.1, forward strand.
CGGCTTGACTTGTTGGGCATCAAGAAGGAGAATCTGCCGAAGATTTGGGAGGCGCTGGATATGCCTTCCGGCCATGCTTACGGCAAAACGCTGCGCACGGTCAAAACCTGCGTCGGCAATACATTTTGCCGTTTCGGCACTCAGGACGCCATCGGGATGGGCATCCGGCTGGAACGGGAGTTTGAGCGGCTTAACGCTCCCGCCAAAGTCAAACTAGCCGTCTCCGGCTGCCCGCGAAATTGTGCCGAAGCTACGATTAAAGATTTTGGCATCGTAGCGATCGACGGCGGCTGGGAGCTGCATGTCGGCGGCAACGGCGGCGTGCATGTGCGGGCAACCGACCTGCTGTGCGTCGTCAAGACGGAGGATGAGGTCGTCGAATGGGCCTCGGCTTTTCTGCAGTATTACCGGGAAAATGCAAACTGGAATGAACGCACCTCTACCTGGGTCGAACGCGTAGGATTGGACAGCATCAAACAAGCGCTTGAAAGCGGGGAAGCCAGAGCGGCCCTGCAGGCCCGAATCCGCGCCGTTCTGGACAAGACAACGGATCCATGGAAACAGATCGTGAACGAACCCGAGCTCCGCAAAAACTTCGAACCGCTGGCCGGTGAAGAAGTGGGCCGGACAGGGCTATAACCCAAAATAGACTGATGACAAGAAACAGATTCCTAGATGATAGGGGAAGGGGGCTACTTGATTATGGAGACGGTAAAAATGCTGGTCGGATCAGTGGCGGAAATCGATCCGAAAGGATCAAGGCTTGTACGGGTCAACGACATGGAAATTGCTTTGTTCCGGTTGTCCGACGGCGAAATTTTGGCGGTGGAGAACAAATGCCCGCATAAGGGCGGGGTTCTCTCGGAGGGCATGGTCTGCGGCCGGATGGTTCATTGTCCTCTGCACGACTGGCGGATCGATCTGCGCAGCGGGGCCGTGCAGGAGCCTGACACGGGCTGCGTGGCGACGTTTCCTGTAGAGGTGGACCCGGAACAGGGACTGGTATTTCTACGGGTTTCCACCGGAGTGCCGTCATGAGCGCCGGCCGGGTTTCCATTGTCGGAGCTGGCCCAGGAGATCCGGAATTGATTACGCTCAAAGCGGTTCGCCGGATCGGGGAAGGGGACGTTATTTTATATGACAGGCTGGTGAACCGGGAACTGCTGCATTATGCCAAACCCGAAGCGATTATGATTTATTGCGGCAAGGCGCCCGGCAAACATACTTTTTCTCAAGAGCAAATTCAATCGTTGATGGAGCAATACGCCTTGTCCGGAAAACACGTCGTCCGTTTAAAAGGCGGGGACCCGCTTATATTCGGACGAGGGGGAGAAGAAGCGCTGGCCATGGCGGCAGCCGGCATTCCTTACGAAATCATTCCCGGGATCACCTCGGCTTTGGGCGCTGCGTCTTCCGGTGAAATCCCTTTGACGCATCGCGGGTTATCCGCCTCCTGCGCCTTTGTCACTGGGAGCCGGTCCGTGAGCGGAGAACATCCGGTACGGTGGGATCTGCTGGCCGGAGCCGTGGATACGCTGGTCATCTATATGGGGATAGCGGAGCTTTCGGAAATCCGCAGCCAGCTGCTGAAGAACGGGAAGGCGCCCGGCACGCCCGCTGCGATCATCGAGCGGGGGACGACGGACCGGCAGCGGATAATAACGGGCACGCTTGACCGCATAGACAAACTGGCGGCCGCTATGCAAGCCGAAAACCCGGCGCTGATCGTTATCGGCGAAGTGGTGAATGTCCGCTCCGAGCTGCTTGAGCTGGAAGCCGGTATGATGGATCAAACCAGTTCAGCGTAGAAGAACAGGGAAGGGTGCAGAAGGAGACTCGTGCCAGCCGGAGTCTAGTGATAGACGACGATTAAGGAGGAGAGCAGACCTGTGAAGGCTGCTCTTTTTTTATTTTTCAAACCGGTCAACACGGCTATTCTTTAAAAAACGGCTCTTCGAGCTCCCGCAGCATGTTGTGCAAATGCCGGTTGGCGGTTTGGGGATCGGCTTGCAGCAGCTCCTCAAGCAGCTCTATATTCGTCCACAAGAACGGAAAAACGAGCTGATACAGCAGATTCAGAACGCTCTCCTCCTCATTTGCTAAAGGCCTTTGTTCTCGGTAAGTCCGGACGAACAAACGGAGCAGGTCGTGGCGGCATTCCTCCGGTAGTCCCGGCTCCAGGTCCATAATAAAACAGATAAAAATGCCTTCCGTGACGAGATCGTTCACCAGCTTCTCATCTCCGGCAATATTAAAATCAATAACGGCCCGAATCGAGCCGTCCTTATTCAACATCACATTGTTGGTAGAAAAGTCGCCCTGCACCGCAAAGGATGGAAGCTGCGGCCAGACACGCTTTAATTCGTTTCGTTTGGTGATATACAACTGCTTGATTCTCTCATAAAGAAGAACATCGATTTTATTAAACCCGTCCTTATCCGGCAGCCCCAGGAATTGGTTCCCTCCGCGGCTGATATCCGAGCGGGGATCAAACAAATCCCAAATGGTTCCGTGGTTCAGGCGGCAGTTATGCCGGGCGGAAATCTTATGCATATTGGCCATTAGAACAGCAAGCTCCCGGACATATCGGGGATTTATGCAGGGCAGTTCCCGCTGACCCTCCTGATCTTCAATCGTGACCGCACATTCAATGCCGTTTAAGGCAAGAACCTTGCAATACCGGTGATCCGGCAGAGGATGCCTTTTAGGGACGGGAATTCCGTTTGCCCTTAATGTTTCGCTGAATTCGCTTTGCCGGTTCATTAGTTCAGCCGGGTGCTCGGCTTCTTTAATGATTTTAATGACATAGGTTTGTCCGGTATCGATTTGGACGGCTACGATAATTCGGATTCGAGGTTGGCCGTCTGCCTTTCTTTGGTCCTCATGGAGGATAAAATAATGCTGAACAGAGGACGGAAGCCGGTACAAATCAAGCAAGCTTGCAAATAGCGGGACAGATAACCCGATCATAAAGCCTCCTTTACAAAAATTGGATAACAGGAATGTTTCCATTATTTTATGACTTCATAGGGGGGATCTGCAAGCGGTCATTTAGCCGCTTTAAGAGAAAGATAATTTTTGCTCTCTTTTCATATAACACGTGTTATAATCGGATTGGGTCACACGAATAGCTTACATACCGGAAACTCCGGGAGTGTATTTTTATGCTTAGCAGGATTTATTTTCTTTAATAGATTTCGTATGAAAAAGGCGAGGTGCAGGAAAGATGCTTTTTACTTTGGAGAAATTGGAACGCCGTATCAACGAACTGGCCGGGCTCCGCTACCGGGAGCCTTTGAAGCTGGAAACGCTGCGGATCGTTCCGGGGGACTTATCTTATGATGACGCAGTTAAGCAAGCGGGCGATTATCCGGTCGTACGGATCGGGGACCGCTGGGGCGGGAGAGATGTTTATGCCTGGTTTGTGGCGGAACTAAACTTTCCAGAGAGCTGGAAAGGGCAGGACATCGTAGGACTAATCAAGCTCGGTGAAACCGGCGGAGGCAACTGCAGCGGGTATGAAAGCCAGGTTTTCTGGAACGGGGAAGCGCTGCAGGCGCTTGACCGGAACCATGGAGAGCTGTTTGTTCCGGCCGCTTCGGTGGAGTCAGGACAGGCGCTGCTGGCCATCCGGGCCTGGAGCGGGCTGACCGCCCCGAACGGCGACCATGTGCCTTTTGATCACCGTGTCGACCGGCTGGAATTCGCTGTGCTGGACGGAGCGGTGGACGACCTGTATTACACAGCGCTGCATATGCTGCAGACAGTGAAGGTGCTGGACGACCGGGTGCTGGAGAAGCAGGCGATGATCGCCGCGCTGGACAAGGCTTTTGCCTGCATCGACTGGAGCGTGAAGGGTTCGGACATTTTCTACCGCTCCGCGGCGGAGGCCAGACAGCTGCTGCATGAAGAGTTGGCGGTCATTCCGCGTGGACCGCGCCCGCAGATTACGGCGGTGGGCCACTGCCATATCGACGTGGCCTGGCTGTGGCGCCTGAAACATACGCGGGAGAAATCGGGCCGTTCCTTTTCCACGGTGCTGCAGCTGATGGACCGCTTCCCGGAACATGTATTCATTCAGTCCCAGCCGCAGCTTTACGCTTATTTAAAGGAAGATTTTCCGGAGCTGTATGCCAAGATCAAACAACGCGTGCAGGAAGGCAAATGGGAAGCGACCGGCGGCATGTGGCTGGAATCGGACTGCAACATTCCGTCCGGCGAGTCCCTGGTGCGCCAGCTGCTGGTCGGCAAACGGTTTTTCCGGGAGGAGTTTGGCGTAGATAACAAGGTGCTTTGGCTGCCGGACGTGTTCGGCTACAGCTGGGCCCTGCCGCAGATTCTGAAGAAAAGCGGCATCGATTATTTTATGACGACCAAAATCAGCTGGAGCCAATTCAACCGCTTCCCTTACGACACCTTTACCTGGCGCGGCATTGACGGCACGGAGCTGCTGACGCATTACATCACGACGCCGGACAGCGACGGAAGCTGGTATTACACCTATAACGGCAACGTGACCGGTTCCTCGGTTCAGGGGCTGTGGGACAATTACCGGCAGAAGGATATCAACGACAAGCTGCTGCTTGCTTATGGCTGGGGGGACGGTGGCGGCGGGCCAACCCGCGACATGATCGAAGCGGTGCGGCGGTATGAAGATATGCCAGCTGCTCCCCAGGTGAAACCGGGCGGGGCGGAAACCTTTTTCAAGGAGCTTGAAGAAAGTGTCCGGGACGAGCAGCGGCTGCATTTATGGGACGGCGAGCTTTACCTGGAATACCACCGGGGAACATACACGTCGCAGGCCTATAACAAAAAAATGAACCGCCGCATGGAGCAGCTTCTCCATCAGGCTGAATTTTTAAATACTTTGGCTTACGTGTTGAATCCGGCCCACCGGTATCCGGCCGCCGAGCTGGGCGGCGTTTGGCAGACGGTGCTGCGCAACCAGTTCCATGACATCATCCCGGGTTCCTCGATCCGCGAGGTGTATGAGGACAGCCGGGTGGAATATGAGGAAGCGCAGCAGTCCGTTCTGAAGCTGATGACCGAAGGCATCGAAGGGCTTCATCCGTCGGAATCCGAAACCGCAGGGACGGGTTCAGGTTCTAATTCAGGTTCTGCTTCGGCAGCCGGACAGCGGATGGTCCGCGTCTTTAACGGATTGGGCTGGCAGCGTTCATTTACGGCTGACGTAGTTCTTGAGGACGGCGAGGATACCGGAAACGCGGAGGATTGGAGCTGGTATTCGGCAGACGGCGAACTTTTGGAGAGCCAGGTTCAGGCTCAGGCTGAGGCCGGTTCCGGCAAGACCGTTTCGGTCAGCGTCAGAAACGTTCCGGCTTACGGGTATACGACCCTGTACGGGCGGAAGGAAACGCCAGCTGCGGCTGCAGAGCCTGCGGTGAACACGGATTGGGCAATTACAGAGGGAGCGGTTGAAACGCCGTTTTACAGCATCCGTCTGAACGAGGCCGGCCAGCTGGTTTCGCTGCTGGATAAGCGGGCCTTACGTGAGGTGCTCAAACCGGGCGAACCGGCCAACGTGCTGCAGGTGTTTGAAGATAAGCCGATGAACTTTGACGCTTGGGATATCGATATTTTTTACCAGGAGAAAATGAAGGTCATAGACGATCTGCAAGAGATCAAGGTGCTGGAGGAAGGCCCGCTGCGGGGAGTGCTGCTTCTGAAATACCGGTACCTGAATTCCGAGATTACGCAAAAAATGACCGTCTACCGGGACAACCCGCGCATCGACTTTGTGACGGAAGCAGACTGGCATGAGCATCAGCAGCTGCTTAAAGCGGCGTTTCCGGTGGACATTCGCTCTACCAAAGCGACCTATGAAATCCAATTCGGCAACGTAGAGCGGCCGACCCATTGGAACACGAGCTGGGATTATGCCCGGTTTGAGTCGGTGGCGCAGCGCTGGGTGGATTTGTCCGAAGGCGGTTATGGCGTCAGCCTGCTGAACGACTGCAAATACGGCCATGATATCCGCGGCCATGTCATCCGGCTCAGCCTGATCAAATCGGCGACATGGCCGGACGGCTCAGCCGATCAGGGGCATCATGCCTTTACGTATTCGCTGCTTCCGCACAGCGGCGGCTGGCTGGAAGGCGGTACGCAGCAGGCGGCCTGCGAATTAAACCAGCCGCTTGCGGCCGTGGGTCTGGAAGCGGGCCAAACGGCAGGTCCGGCCGAGCTTGGCATGCTGGACATCAATCTGCCGAATGTGCTGATCGATACGGTCAAGAAAGCTGAAGACAGCTCGGCGCTGATCGTCCGCCTGTACGAATTCGGCGGCAGCCGCGGAACGGCGCGCCTTACGCTGGCTTCCAAGCTTGGCGGCATCCTGCGGGCCGAGGAAACCGATCTGCTGGAGGAGAATCCGGAGGCGCTGAAGGTAACGGGGCAATCGGTGGAGTTGTTTTTCAAACCTTACGAAATCAAAACGCTGCGTATTACGCTGTAGCATATGGGCGGGTAAACGGGCGAGCAACGATAGTAAACGACTGAACGACCGAATGACCAAACGAGCGGCGAACAAACCGACCGACTGAACACATGAACAACGAACACATGAACATACGAACAATGAACACACAGCAATACAACACACCCTTGATAAGGGTAAGGGCATCCAATTCCGCTTAACGGGTTTGATGCCCTTGTTTTTTTTTTTTTGTTGTTTTTCCCTATTCCAGATAGGAGGCAAGGTTCTCCTCCAGCAGATTCCGCATCCGCTCGCGCAGTTCCTGAGGCTCAAGCACCTGCACATCGGGCCCGTATCCCAGCAGCCTGCGAGACAGATAACGGAATTCCGAGGGAGGCACGGACCCGATCCACTCGCCGTCATGAAGCGGCTGAAAAAGCGGTTCATCCGCAGCCAGCCTGGCTCCAAATTCCGTAAACCGCAGGACGACCTTTACGCCGGGCCTTTCGTCTGCAGCGCTGATCCATTCCTTCAGCGTGGGGAGCTTCGCTGCAGCAGCGGAATTGCCATCCGGGACAGGGAAAGGCTCCAGCGCCTCCAGCTCCAGCACCCGGTCTACCCGGTATAACAGCACCCGTTCATTCGCCAAAGCGGGCATATACCACCGCTGGTTGTCGTAATAAATGCCCAGCGGATAAGCTTGTTTGGCCTCGTGGCGGCCGGCAGGCGAAGCATAGAGGAAACGCAGCTTCCTCCGTTCCAGCGCGGCGCTCAGGATTTCGGTCGTAAAAGGGGAAGGCGGCGTGTCCCGTAAAGCGGGAAAACTCAGATGGTCCTGCAGCCGGTCGATCCGCTCCTGCACATCCCGGGGCAGTTCCGCGAAATACTGCAAAGCGAGATGCTCCCGCACGGCGGAATAAGGGAAATCCTTGATCTGCTCCAGCAGCCGGAGCATCAGAAATAATCCCAAAGCTTCCGTCAGGTTCAGCTGGAGGGGAGGCAAAATCCGGTTGGGCAGCACCCGGTAACCTCCATGCGGGCCGGTTTCGGTATATAGAGGGAAACCGGCCCGCTGCAGATGATCGAGATCCCGCTGAATCGTACGTACCGAAACCCCGAAACGTTCGGCCAGCTCGCGGGCGGTGATTTTGGTGCGGGAATCGAGCAGCCTCATGATCGCAAGACGGCGTTCATTCATGGCGGTTCCCCTTTCTTTTTATCTACGACAAGTTTTGTCATAAATACAGTTTATCATAAATCCAGATCAAGAAAGGAGTGAGTTTGGATGAATCAACAGGAAGTGGTTTTGTACGTGGCGATCAGCCTGGACGGTTATCTTGCCCGGGAGGACGGCTCCGTGGACTGGCTTGATCAAGTAGAGGGGGACGGAGGAGATAACGGGTACAGCGAGTTCTACCGGACGATCGGATCCCTTGTGATGGGACGGTCTACTTATGAAGTGGTTCTGCAACTGAGCGAGGAGTTCCTTTACGCCGGGAAGCCGGTCTATGTTTTTACTTCCGGGGCCGAAGGGATTACGCCGAACGAGCATGTAGTATTTACCGATGAATCGCTGGAGGTCGTGACGGAACGATTAAAAGCCGTTTCCGAAGGTGACATTTGGCTTGTCGGGGGCGGCAAGCTGGTGAAAGGATATCTGGAAGCCGATCTGATCGACCGCGTGGAGCTTGCCGTAATTCCGGAGGTTCTTGGCGCGGGAATTCCGTTATTCCCGAAAGGAGTGCCGGGTACTAAATTCCGTTTGACGGGGATTCGGCAGCTCGGACAAATCGCGATGTTGTCTTACCGGACCATCCGGGAGAACGGAGAGGATACGGCAAACCGTTGATCCGGAAAAGGGAAAGGAGTGCTGAACAAAGTAAGATCGGAGCAAGGCAGTTCAGACCAAAGCAGTCCTAAACAAAGCGGTTCAGAACACAGAGTGTGAGCCGACAGGAACTTTCTGGTGCCTATATTACCGAAAAGTGCATACTGTTAAGAGCTTCCATTCCGGTTAATAATAGAAGGGGACTTTACGTTTACCTAATGACTATATGATTAAATCCGGAGGGATTGTACCATGGACTTGCAGTTAACAGGAAAAACAGCGCTGGTTAGCGGTTCCACTTCAGGCATCGGCAAAGCGATTGCGACCGTTCTTGCATCTGAAGGTGCAAAAGTGCTCATTAACGGGCGTTCAGAGGATAAAGTGAACGAAGTGATTCAGGAGATTCAGAAGCAGGTTCCCGGGGCGGTTCTGGAGCCGGCAGCCGCCGATTTAGGAACGGAGGAAGGTTGCAGTCGAATGCTGTCGGCTTACCCTGAGGTGGACATTCTCGTAAACAACTTGGGGATCTTTGAGCCAAAGGAGTATTTCGATATTCCGGACGAAGACTGGCTCCGCTTCTTTGAGGTCAATATTATGAGCGGAGTACGTTTAACACGCCGTTATTTAAAAAGCATGATCGATTCCGGCGATGGCCGGGTCATCTTTATTGCCAGCGAAGCGGCGGTGATGCCGTCGCTCGAAATGGCGCATTACAGCGCGACCAAAACGATGCAGCTTTCATTGTCCCGCAGTCTGGCCGAGCTAACCAAAGGTACCCGGGTAACAGTCAATACCATCATGCCCGGCTCCACGCTGACCGAAGGCGTCGAAACGATGTTAAACACGCTGTATCCGCATGAGAATCTCAGTGTGGAGGAAGCGGAGAAGAAGTTCATGAAGGAGAACCGCCCGACTTCCATTATTCAGCGGCTGATCCGCCCGGAGGAAATTGCGAACCTAGTTGCTTTCGTCAGCAGCCCGCTGTCTTCCGCCATGAACGGGGCCGCGCTGCGCATAGACGGCGGGCTCGTTCGAAGTGTTTTTTAAAAGGCTTCATCCCGGTCTCCGGAGACAGTTTCGAAACGTTTTCAACTTTATATGTTTCAAAAAAGCAAAATCCCCCGGACTAATTAAAGTCTGGGGGATTTTGTTTGCGTGGCGTAATGCGCCGCTTCAACCTGCTTCCAACCTGCTAAGGCACTTAATGTCCTGAGTATTCTGGATGATTTACTTCACCGTAACCGTGCCGGAATACATATACATGCCGCAGTGAAATTCATAGTTACCCGGCTGAAGATTGTCCAGCGTGTAGTAGTTGTCCCCTTTCTTCAGGTAGACATTCATGTCCAGATCGAGGGAAGCAACGTCACGGATGCAGGAGATTCCCTTCTCTTTCTTGAAATTGAGCAGCACCGGGGTGCCGGCCTGGACTTCGATGTGATTGGGGAAAAATCCGTTCTTGCGCACATCGACGGTAACGATTTGAGACTGGGCACTCTGCGGAGTAGACTGGGCAAAAACGGCCATATCCGGCGGCTGCTCCGGCATATGATCCCGAATATAGAACAAAGCAAACCCTCCAAACAGAAAAGCAGTCAATACAACGGTCAGAAATGGCCACACAGCGGCTAATTTCTTCACTTCATTCATTCCCTTCCCACAAGATTCTCATTAGGGTAGTCGGACTTTATACTTTATTGTACGAGCCTGACGAGCCATATATGAGCACATTGAGCACATAAAGTTGTTTCCTTTCAAGTTTGCTCGTACTCTTTCTCACGCAAGCGTATCTCATGCAAATCTGGAAATTTTAGCTGGAGTGAAAAAAAACCTCAATATTTTGAGCCAATTACCGATATTAAGAGTGGATGTTGTAAAACTTCACAGCAGGCTTAGAGACGAACCATATTTAGGACTCTAGAAGTGATGGTTTGCAGTAGGAGTATACAGAAACAGTAATTGAAACAGAAAAAAGGGGGTATCGTTTAATAAGAAAATAAATTATTCATCAAGTTAGGCAGCGGGAGAGAGTGAACGTTCCAACGAATTTCGTTTTCCTCATACATAAGATCCCGGATTTGAGCAGCCAGTTTCATAATTATTAGAAGCATTGAAGTAGACTTATGGAATCTCTAGTTAAACAGTCATGGCAGCTAGGTACAGCATCCTTTGATACGAAGTTAGATTGAGTTGCAAAACGACCACTGCGCAGCATGCTCCGATACCTTCGTGCGCCGTGAGTCGAGCTTTTTCATGCTAACTTTCGAAAAAAACCATGCAAATTTTCAGATTTTTGGAATTTTTTCAAAAATAGTATTCTTTCTTATTTCATGTCTGCTTTGGAAGAAGTATTACACCCAGGAGGTTTTGGCTTAACTATGAAAGTTATAGGAATAGGTAAAGGTAAAAGTAAAGGTGCTGCAGGTACAGGTAATAAAAACTATTTCAACAAGAATTTATGGTTCTCCATGCTTAATATTCTGATCATCGGCATTTTATTGATCGGCGTGAGCGAATATCTGCAAAAGGATATTTTGCTGAAAACGCTCAAAAGCCAAACGGAAACCGTAACGACGAAATGGGCCAAGGATTTTGATCATAAAGATGTTGAGGCCGCCTTGGCGGATACAAGCTGGGATACTCAAGCCCAGAAGGATTTGACTACTCAATTTAACCGGATTTCCGAATACAATCCGAACGTAGCACAGGGTTATTTGTTCGGCACCGAACTGAAAGACGGGAACCAAACGAGCTTGATTGCTTTTCCGGATAACGTGCTTGATGCGTTTAAGCAAGAAGGGATGAAGGTTGGCGATTTCTATGAACAGCCAGGTCCGGTTGCTGATGGAATTAGAAAAATGCTGAAAACGAAAGAAAAAACGTTTACTGACGTATATAGCGACGGTTTTGGAACCTGGATGACGATTCTGTATCCGATAGCGGATGACTCCGGGAAGATTGACGCTTATTTTGGCGTAGACGTGGATGCGAGCATGATTCCTGACGGCCGCAAGACGTTTTTGGAAGAAACGGTGATTCTCCTTCTGATCGCTTTGATCATTTGCGGCAGCTTGCAGTATTACGTAGCCAGAAAAACGCTCCTGCCGCTTAATGAACTGGTTGGCGGTATTCAAAAGGTTTCAAGGGGCAAGCTGAATTTCTCGCTTAATGAAAAAGGCGCGTTCGGGGAACTGAACAAACAATTTAACAGCATGGTGAACCATGTCAGATCCGTTATTCAAGGCATTCAGGAGACAGCTGTGAGCTCCTCCGAGGTGTCCAAACAACTCTTTACGATTACGGAACAAAATAAACAAGGCGTCGATGTGATTACCGCCGAGGTGGCTGTCATGAATGAAAGCGCGGGTACCCAGGTGGTATCAACGGCAAATGCCGGGGCTTCCATGCAGCAGATTTCGGCTTCCCTGCAAACGATCGCCAGCAATGCAAGTCATGTCTCAAGCGCTTCCCAGGAAATGCAGAGCAAATCCGAAGAGGGGAATATGGCGATGCAGAGCATTGCCACTCAAATCAGCCAGATCAGCGAGACCTCTTCCATAACCTTTGATACGATGAAAATCCTTGAATCGAAATCCGAAGAAATCGGTTTGATTCTGAATCTTATCAAGAATATTACCGAGCAGACCAATTTGCTTGCGCTGAATGCAAGCATCGAAGCGGCACGTGCAGGTGAGAACGGACGCGGCTTCTCGGTCGTTGCCGGTGAAGTCCGCAAGCTGGCTGAGCAGTCCAAAGAGGCAACCGACCGCGTTGGCGCTCTGGTTGAAGAAATCCAGCAGGAGACCGGCAAGGCGGTAACTTTTGTCTCCCGCAGCACAGAGGAAATTAAAACAGGTCTGGCGCTGGCAGCTGAAACCGAGCTCAAGTTCGAAGAAATCATGCACGCAACCCAGCAGGTTGCCGATCAAGTCATCGATATTTCCAGCTCTACCGAACAGATTTCGGCTGGCACGCAAGAGGTTACGGCTATGGTGGCCGAGCTCTCTGAGATTTCCACGCGTACTTCAAGCAATGCCCAAAGCATTATGAATACCGTGTCCGATCAAGAGAAGTCTTTTGAGGAACTCCACGACTATGCTACCAAGCTTTCAGAAGTAGCTGAGCAGTTGAACCAAATGGTAGGCAAATTCGAAACGAAATAAGGCTATTTGGAATGAAGCGTTTGAAATAAAAGCTATTTAGAGACAGAAACGTGAACCTTATATAAAACCTAACAGACACCAAAACAAGAGCCGGATTCTTCAGCTGTGTTTTGGTGTTTGGTTCCTAAGGAGATGGAGAGACAATATGTTACTGGAACTACTGATGGAGAGTAAACAACAGCCTTTGACGGAAGAACAACTGCAGCAAGAGACCCTCGCCAGCCTGTTTAGTAGAGCGGCCTCTCAACACTTGGACAACATCGCTATTTCTTATGGTTCAAGGGAAATTACTTATAAACAGCTTGAACAATTAAGCGGACAGGTCGCGCATGCTTTGATGGAATCCGGCCTGGAAAAAGGCGACTTTGTAGGTCTTTATATGGAGCGCAGTCCGGAGACCGTTATTTCGCTGTTAGGCGTTATGCGTGCCGGCGGGGTTTATGTTCCTATTGACCCGGAGCATCCGATTGAAAGGGTTCGTTATATCGTTGAGGATTGCAGCAGCAGATTTATTTTGTACAAGGAGCGCTATGAGGAGAGTGCGGTTCAACTAGCGGGAGACAGCGGGCAGACAAAGCTGCTGTCCCTGGAATCCGCATTTGCTCAGGCCCCGGCCGAGTTCAACAACGTTCCACTCCAGCCGGACGATCTGGCTTATGTGATCTATACATCGGGTTCTACCGGCAAACCGAAAGGTACCCTGATTGCTCATCGCGGAGTTGTTAATCTCTATCATTCGATGACCCGTTCCCTGCAGCTGTCTTCAGAGGACGTAGTGACCCAGTTCTCGACCTTCAGTTTCGATGCGTCTGTGGTTGATACCTTTGAGGCGCTGCTGAACGGCGCGCATCTCGCTTTGCTGACCAAAGAAGAACAGCTTACACCGGAACTGCTCGTCGATTTGCTGGAGCGCCGCGGTGTAACCCACATCGGATGTCTGCCGACCTCCGTGTTCAATCGAATTGCGGAGACGACAACTCCGGAGACGAAGAAGAAATGGAAGACCGTTAAGACGGTGCTGGTAGCGGGTGAAGCTCTGTTGTCCGAACATGTCCGCAAGTTCCAGAGTAAATTTGGCACGGAGATTACGATTATTAACGGATACGGTCCAACGGAATGTACGGTGCTTACAACGATCTACAAAGTTACTGAACCTTGGGAAAGTACGGCAAATACCGTTCCGATCGGTTATCCGCTGGACAACTACGAGTTGTATGTCGTGAAAGAGGACGGCAGGCTTGCCGAGGACGGAGAAGAAGGCGAGCTTTATATCGCGACCCCGGGACTTTCCAGAGGTTATCTGAATCTGCCTGAGAAAACGAACGAAGTGTTTATTACGAATCCTTTCCGCGCGGATAAATCTTCAATGCTTTATAAGTCAGGGGATATCGTCAGAAGATTGCCGGAGGGCAGCATCGAATTTCAGCACCGCAAAGACGGCCAGCTGAAGCTGCGCGGGTTCCGGATCGAAATCGGCGAAATTGAAAATGCGCTTTCCAAACATCCTCACATTCTGGATGGTGCGGTCGTGGCGGTTGTGGAGCAAAGCGTGGTCAAGCATTTGTCCTGCTTCTATACCGAGAAAGCACCCGTATCCGTTAAGGAGTTAAAGGAGCACTTGAAAGATTATGTGCCGCAGTACATGATCCCGGCTTATTTCTACCGGCTGGACGAAATTCCTTTGTCTCCTACCGGCAAGGTGGACCGGAAGAAGCTGCTTACGATGGACAACCCGGAAGCGGCCGAAATGGCGGAGCCGTTTGAGGCTCCTGTCGGCAAATTGGAAACGATGCTGGCTTCATTGTGGGCGGAAGTTTTGCAGTTGCCTAAGGTAGGCCGGAATGTCAGCTTCTTCGATATTGGCGGCGACTCCTTGGCTGTTATGGCGGTTCTGTCGCATTTGAAGCTGGATTATTTAAGCCTGCGGATGAATGATTTATACGAACATACAACGGTCGAGGCATTGGCGGCTTATATCTCTACGCTGAACAGCGAGGAGGAAGAGACCGAGGAACTAATCAACGAATATAAAGATCTCGAAGAGCTGCCCGTATTGCCTAAGGTGCAGCTGCTGAACCAGGATGGTCTCGGAACGGAAATTTTGCTGACCGGCGGAACAGGTTATCTGGGCTCCCATTTACTATACGAGCTGCTGGAGGCTACGGATGCTAACATCCATGTGCTGGTCCGTCCTAAAGCCGGTGAATCCGGTTTGAGCAGAATACAAAAAACGCTGGATTCTTATTTTGGCAGCAGCGTATTTGCAGCGCATCAAAGCCGGATTTTTGCTATGGAAGGCGACCTCGTTCAAGAGAATCTCGGATTATCTGATACAGACCGAAGCTTGATCGGCTCGGCGATCACCTCCATTATTCATGCGGGAGCAGACGTCAGACATTTCGGCAAATCGGAAGAATTCCAGGCCACTAATGTGAGCGGTACAGAGTCGCTGATTGATTTCGTGTACGACAAGCCGTCTATTCGCTTCCATTTCATCTCGACGATCGGTATTCCGGAAGACATGGCAGCTGCGGGAGTATGGGAGGCTAATAACAGCAGTCCGGAGCAGTTTTACGACGTTAAGCTGGAAAGTGTCTATACACACAGCAAGCTGCTGGCAGAGAAAGTAGTGGCCGATGCGATTCAGCGCGGTTTGCCATGCTCCATCTACCGGGCCGGCAACTTGTCCTGTCACAGTGGGACGGGGCACTTCCAAACGAACATTAACGAAAATTTCTTCTATCGGATGATCAAGGCGTTCCTGCTGCTGGGCAAAGCCCCTGCCGTAAATACACACATTGACATCACTCCGGTCGATTTCGCCAGCCGCTTTATGGTCAAGCTGATGCTTCGGCCGCTGCTGGGCGAAATTTATCATATCTGCAACCCGGATCAGCAGCGTTACGAGATGTTGATCGCCTCGTTAATGGAGATGGGATACGATATCGACCTGCTGCCGCAAAAGCAGTTTGAACGCTGGGTGCTGACGGAAGGACGCAGCATCAGTGAAGAAGCCGTTCAACTGGCGGTTGCTCTGCTTGAAGGTGACGGGGTACGGACTACGCCTTACCGTTATTCAAGCGAAGCATCGTTCCGCAAGGCCGAAGGCCTGCAGCGGACGCCTGCGATGGATGAGCTGCTGCGCAAGCTGGCAGGACATGCGGTGGAGCGGGGATATTTCCCGGAAGCGCGGAAGTAGAAAGGAAAGGACCCCGATTAGGGTCCTTTTCTATTGAGCCGGAATGGCGGCAAAAGCTGCTTCTACAAACCGTTTGTGTTTCTTGCGCATGTCCCGCTCTTTGGCGGGTTCTAGTCCCCATGTGGACAGTTTGGAGGCGGGCCGCAGGGCCGCGCATAAATCCCAGTAGGGCAAATGATGATAATGGACATCAGGCATGAGTCTTTTATATTCGGCAGTGAACACATCAAGCGCTTCCTGTCCCCATGCCCACAGAATCTCCAAACGAGCGTTGGCCAAATCGGCCAGCGGATCTCCAAGCGCCGCATCTTCCCAATCGATAACGGCTATCAGCTGTTCTCCTTGCCAAAGCGTGTTGTCCGGCCAGTAATCTCCGTGGAGCAGGACGGTTTTATTCCATTCCGGCAGCGGCCAAACCGTCTCCAGCACCTGGCGGATTCCTTCTTCGCTGAGCGACGTGTCCGGCTTAATGGGATTTTTGGCGAGCAGCTGTGTATAGAGGGTTTCCTGTCTCGGCAGGAAAGAAAAAGCCCCTGATTTTATCGGCAGCTGATGCAGCAGAGCTAGTTGTTCTGCTAACTGGCGGCTGCAGGCGTTCAGATCGCCAGGTTGCCAATCGCTATCGCTTTCTATGAATTGTATGAGGAGATAGGGAGAATCAAGCAAGTCCCGTGAATCGTCTACCGCATATGGCGCAGGCACCGGCAACTTAGCTTTACGCAGGGAATCCAACAGGAGAAACTCGTCTTGGGCGATCCGGGGATTCCGGGCCAAGTCGGCAGACCCGTGCTGGCGGATGATGACTTTGTTCAGCTGTCCGTCTGCCTGCCGGAACTCAAGCGCGGTCAACTCGGCGGAAACGCCGCCCTTAAGCGGCCAATGGCGGAGCAGTGTGGAGCCGGAGAAATTTTTTTCGATAATCTGCTGATAGGGATTTGGCTGCATAGGGCACCTCACCTGAAATTAAATCGCACCGAGTCTGGAATTCAATAGTTAGGGTGCTTTTAGTTTAGTTCGTGTTGGAGGGGCGGGATTCCTTTCTCCGAAACAGGAGGTAAGGTGCGTTTGTGAGGTGAATTAGACGGATCCGGGCAGGGAGAAGAACCCAATATTACCGCCACTTATTTAAAAGTTGTATATCCCGAGGATCAAGGTTTATAGTGATAATCAGTAGTTTATATAGCATTTAACAGCGGAAGCGGAAGGGAGTAATAGAACATGAAATATAAGCAGCTTGGGGCAAGCGGATTACAGGTTTCGGCTCTCGGTTTGGGTACCAATGCGTTCGGGAAACGTGCGGATCAGGAGACATCCGTGAACATCATCCATCAGGCCTTGGATAGCGGCATCAATTTTGTGGATACGGCCAATATCTATGCGGGAACCGCATCGGAATCGATTATCGGGGAGGCTCTGGCGGGAAGACGGCAAGAGGTGGTTCTGGCGACTAAAGCTGGTTTGGTTCGAAATGAAGGACCGAACGGAAGCGGGTCCTCGCGGTTCCACCTGCAGCAGGAGCTTGAGCAGAGTCTGCGCCGGTTGAAGACCGATTATATCGACCTCTACCAGATTCACGCCTTCGATCCGAATACTCCTCTGGAAGAAACGCTCCGCACCTTGGATGACATGATTTCTTCGGGGAAAGTCCGCTACATAGGAGCATCTAATTATGCGGCATGGGAGCTTATGAAGGCGTTGGGCGTCAGTGAACGCAAAGGTTTTGTTCCTTACGTATCCGTGCAGACAAGCTATTCCCTGGCAGACCGCACACCGGAGCAGGAGCTGGTGCCGCTCTGCCTGGACCAGGGGGTCGGAATCATTCCTTATTTCCCTTTGGCCGGAGGTATTCTTACCGGAAAATATACGGCCCCGTCGGATACGCCTGCCGGCTCAAGAGCCCAAACCGACCCGAGCTTCCAGCGGTTTCTGGATGAGAAGACGATCGAGCTTGGGCGTCAAGTGGCCAGACTCGCGGGTGAACTCGGCTGCTCGCCAAGCGCGCTTTCGATTGCCTGGCTGATGGGCCGTCCTGCTGTATCCACCGTCATTGTCGGGGCTACGCGGACTGGACAGCTTGAAGATAATCTCACCAGCGTTGAGCTCGATTTGTCTGATGAGGTGAGAAAGCAATTGGATGAGCTGAGCGCTTCTTTTCGTTACGGGGAGGCTTTTGCCGTTTATCGGCTGTCTTGATAAGAGTGCTTTAAGCAGTTTAACTGTAAAAAGAATAAGCGATGTTAAGAATCTGAATCTCCCGCTGACGGCTGGGGGGTTCTTTTTTTTCAACAGCCGTGGGGCGGGCCGAGCGAATAATACAATTATGTGCATATTTTCCCAATTTGACGTGTAGGGGAATTGCACATGGACCGCTTGGATAAAGAACTGGCTATCTCACATTGGAAGGGAGAGATGCCGGCCAAAAGGAATAGACCGCATCCTAGCATAGGGGCGGTCTATTCCAGAACTAATCAGAAGCCGACCGACTTAGAAGTGGTCGACTGCGCGGGAAGCCGGTTACAGCCGGCTCCTTTTTCTATTTTTATTATATATTCACAAACGGGTATACATGTAAGCATTATTCCCCTATTACGGATGCTAAACCAGTAGCAACGGCCGCCAAAACTTCTCGCGCCATGTCTTCCGCCGGCTTCAATTGCGGGTGTCTGCTCCACTCAACGGCTGCTCCAAAAATGCCCCAGCTTGCAATGAGGGCCGCAGTCTCTACCGATTCTCGTGAAACGGATGGTTCCGATTGTTCACTTAACCAGGAAAGTAATAGGTCATTTAGTTCCTTTTGCATCGCGACCTGAAATAACGGTTCATACTGACGATCAGCTAAAGTCATATACGGGCGAGTACAGTAAAGAAAATCGAAAATGATTAGAATAAGCAATCGCAGGCTCCCCATATCGGATAATGCACCGTTAGGCAACTCATCCTTCAGCTTCTCTTGAAATTTCTCCCTCATCCAGCTCTCAAGAAATGCAAACTTGTCTTCAAAATGCGCATAGAAGGTGGAGCGATTAACGGTCGCGTAAGTGGTAATATCTTGGACGGTAATAGAAGAGACATTCTTTTTCTTCTCAAGCAATTCCATAAAGGCTTGCATTAATAATTGACGCGTCCGTTTTACACGGGGGTCGTTTGTCTGAGTAGGCATGTTATGTTTCTCCCTCTCTCTTAAGGATATATTGGTTAGCTTGTTTTTAGAGGACTGTTTTTAGAGGACCTAAGGAATAACAGATCAGCAGGTGTGTTGGATAAGCCACAAATGCGCTTGTTTACTGGTTGTAGAACTAAAATGGCTTAGATAAGATTAACACAGACAGTGTGGTTTTTACTACACTGTTGGGTTAATTGTGTAAGCAGTAAATTCCTATCATGGTGATTGCTTGTGCAATTTAACTATGGACTTTTTATCCAGACCGTTGTTGCAAAATGATATACCAGATAAACCAGGGGAGGACAACTCAAATGGAGGGAACATTGAACATGGAGAACTTAGATGCTACCATGAGGGCCATTCGATTCCATGAATACGGCGAACCGACCGATGTATTGCGCCTGGAGGAGGTGACGATCCCAGAGCCAGGGCCGGGACGTATTCGTGTGAGAGTACGTGCCTGTGGGTTAAATCCGGTTGACTGGGTAACGTCCCGGGGACATTTTGCCGGTCAATTGCCCTTGCCCCGCGGGATCGGGCTGGACGTGGCAGGTATTGTAGACGCCATTGGAGAGGGAGTAACCGATGCTGCCATCGGGGATGCCGTTCTGGGCGGCGCAGATTTTATGAGTGGATCAAGCGCCGGTGCGTCTGACCAAGCGATCATGTACTACTGGTTTCGCATGCCTGCCGGACTCGACTTTGTTCAAGCAGCAGCGCTGCCCATGGCGGTCGAAACCGCCTACCGGGGCATTGATACTCTCGGGGTGAAGTCGGGGCAGACCGTATTCGTGCACGGAGCGGGCACCACGGTAGGGTTCGCCGCCGTTCAGATTGCCCTCATGCGTGGTGCCCGAGTGATCGCAACCGCAGGTGCCACCTATGCCGACAAGCTCCGTGTTATGGGGGCGTTGGTGACCTCCTACGGTGACGGAATGATCGAACGGGTGACCGAACTGGCGAAGGGGCCGGTTGATCTTTCTCTGGATACCGCGCCAATCAGCGGTTCATTAAGAGATCTGGTCCGGATCGTCAATGGGCATCCCCAGCAGGTCCTAACCGTCAGTGATTTCGCCGCCGCCGCTGAACTTGGCGTTCGCGCCAGCTATGGGGAGCTGCATACCGCACGTTATGACGTTGTCGGCGATTTTGCCGGGTATGCAGCAGACGGCAAGTTCACGGTTCCGGTCGCCAAGACTTTTGCACTCGACGACTGGCGTACAGCTGTCGAAATCAGCCTGAGTGGGAGTGCCCATGGCAAACTGGTCCTCCTGCCCGACTCTGATTGATGTGCATATATAACTGATGAATTTCCTGAATGAAGGAGGACATGCATTGAATAAGAACCAGCGAGAACATAGCGCACTGATTACAGGCGCAAGCAGCGGGATCGGGTTGGCATTGACCCGGAAAATGCTGTCGGAGAACCGTCAGGTAATTGCTTTGATCCGGTCGGATTTTCCAGCGGACGATAGATTCCTCCAAAATCATCTCAAGGACGGGCAGCTCCGAGTCTATAAAGTGAAGGATCTCACCGATTATGACAGCTTGAGATACGCTTTGGAAGAAATCAAAAGCAAGGAGCAGCGGATTGATATTTTATTTAACAACGCCGGAGGAGGCTTAAGTGAGCTGCGCTATTCGAAACAAGGCCGCGAATTGCATTATGAATTGTTGACGGTCGTTCCCTATATTATTCTGATGGAATTGAAAGAGCTGATAAAGAACGGGAGCTTAAAAACGGTGATTAATACTTCATCGCAGGTGTTCAGATTTACGAAGAATTTTTCAATTGAAAACTTGGAGCACCCCAAAACCTTCCGCAAAATGTATGGACCCTATGCGACTTCAAAGCTGGCTCTTTCGTTGTGGACCCAAGCCATCGCACCGCAGCTTGCCAAGGAAGGCATCAAGATCCGCAGCGTTGACCCGGGCATTAACAACACACTTAGAAAAGGAAAAGATTCCGGACTGACCGCAGGTTTTGAACTGTTTATGAGGCTTTTCTCCTCTCCGCCTACCCATGGCGCCAACCTGTTGTTTGAGGCGGCCCTCGGCAAACACCGCAATGAAACCGGCGTATTTTTGTTCAAGAATCGGGTTGCGGACTTGAAATTTACAGAACATGCGCAGCGTGTGCTGGATAGAATCACTGATATTTATAGCCATGAATTTCTTGGCGGGAGTGTTCAAGTTAATGGCTGAGTACAAGAAGCAGGAACCTGATAGCACATATCAGCTAAAGCTTTCAATCGTGTTAATTAATTGAATAAGACAACAAAGCTCTCAAACGCGGCTAAGCCGTT
The DNA here is from genome assembly GCF_002240225.1 of Paenibacillus physcomitrellae. NCBI lineage: Bacteria > Bacillati > Bacillota > Bacilli > Caryophanales > Paenibacillaceae > Paenibacillus > Paenibacillus physcomitrellae. The sequence continues at coordinate 4,447,686 of NZ_CP022584.1, forward strand.
TGAGAGCTTTGTTTATCAGGCAGGTACATTTACCTATTAGGCTTTACTGTGAAGGGTAACCAGGTAACCATCTGGGTCGGCAAATGTAAAAGTTCGTCCGAATGGTCCATCTATTGGTGCAGATGTAATCTTTACGCCTGCTGCAAAAAGCTTGTCATGGATTTCTTGCGCATCAGGGGCATGAAGCCACAGAGCGACACCAAGTCCAGGCTGAGTACCTGAACCGAGTTCAGTTCCTGGCATTAAGTCGCGAAGGGCAAATGCAATAGGTTTTGTTTCAAAGACCACAGCATGAGGGGGTCCCGCCTGTGAGCGGACGAGGCCGAGATAGTTTTGATAAAATTCCGCAGAGACTTCTAGATTGCTTACTTGAAGTGAAATGAAATCGGGTCCAGTTACTGGCATAATGTTCTCCTTTGTATATGGGATTACTATTCGTGTCTGGAGCTTTTGTCTAAGTGTTGGCAAATCCTCAGTGCGCCACTCGGTTCATTATAAGCTCATGTATAACCTCACTTTCATTAGAGATGTCTTGATTATACAGGCCCCTTCCTGCCAACAGTATGTCAGTAACGTTTTTTCATTTTTTCGATTTCTTCTCTTATGCGGTTTTTGAAGGATTCCGGTTCAGTTACTATGACATCGGCCCCCCATCCAAGAATCCAACTCAGCAGTTCCTCAGGTTGACGGACGCGAAAAGTGACATGGTATCCATCTTCTTTAGATTCGGCAGTCTCCATATAATAGTTGTTTGCTTCTTCAACTTTATCGCTGATTTCTGAATTAAAAATTGCGCAGACCCGTATGCTGCGGGTATCCTTCGGCCTATAGGATTGAAGGTTGAAGTTATTGGGAATTTGAAACGTATCCTCAGTCACGGTAAGGTCACTGATTCGGGAGACCCGGAAATGGCGAATATCCTTCCGAAGGTCACAGAAAGCAACTAATAGCCAGCCATTCTGCTCATCATGTGCCAATCCAAATGGCGATACGGTTCGCACATTTACCCGGTTCCCATCAGTCCCAGCAACCCGCTTGTGATAGGTGAAACGAAGTTTCTTGCCCTTCAGCATGGCTTCACGAATGCTTCCCAAGTTTACTTTCTCTCGCATCATTACGGCCATTTCATCTTTTTGGATCAGACTGATGCTCCCTTGTATTCGGTTTGTCTCCTCACGGATGGGGCGAGACAGAATGGCTTCTATTTTTCTGCGGGAAGAATGAGCACTTTTGCGATAAGTTGGATCAAAACGTTTTTCTACGAATTCAGCTCCAAGAAGAAGGGATACTGCTTCTTGGACTGTAAAACTAATGGGTGGAAGAAAAAAACCTTCCATCAAAGAGTATCCTAATCCTGTCTCACCAACTATGGGGACACCCGCTTCACTCAAAGCTTGCATATCACGATAAATCGTTCTTATACTAACTCCCAAGACATCCGCTAATTCATCGGCTGTCAGCAATTTACTTCGCTGCAATTCCATCACAATCGCTAAAAGACGCTCTGTTTTATTCAATTGAAGCTGCACTCCCTTGTCGGAATTCAGCCATTCATACCTTCAGGTAAACGTGGCTCCAAATCACTACTCCCTAACCAACAACACACAGCACTCCACATGACTTGACTACTGGTCACTGATAAACTTGCCTAGATAATGGCGGTGGCGGCGAACTTGTATTGAATGTTCGCCGAACCATCCGCCTTGACTACAATCTTATCCACCAAACGATGAAGCATATCGGGTGTGAGTTCTTTCAGACCCATAAACTTCTTTAGTTCTTTCTTCATGCGTAACATACTTTCCGCGCCGCTGTTACTGTTATTCGCAGTAAGGCTCACTAGCTTGGATTGTAGGCTTGCAATTTCCTCATTATTACTTTGAGTAACCTCTTTATATTCCGCTTCCGTTATCATTCCACTGGCAAGAAGTTTAATGAAACCCTTCTTTTGCTCTTTCAAGTTATCAATTTGTTTCGATAATGACTGAACCTGTCTTTCCGCTTGTTTAGCCGCCTGTTTGACTTTGAACTCAAGTTGTTCCATAACATCATTCTCATTGAGCGTGTTTGACAGGCGGCGCAGGTCATCAAGGATTACCCCTGTAAGTTCATTCTCCCTAATGCTATGTTGGCTACAAACGTGCTTGCCATGCTTGTAGTAATTGCCGCATACATAGCCTTTTCGATGTTGGACATACCACAGGCTTTTTCCGCAATCCGCGCAATACAGGTGATTCGTATAAAGATGCTTTTTAGCCTTCGGTTTCGCTTGCTGTCGCTTCCGTCCTTCCATGTACCTTTGAACGGCTTCATAATCTTCCCTTGATATTATCGCAGGGTGGGTATTCTTGACGACTATCCGCTTTTCTTTCGGCAGTTGCTCTCGTCCCTTTACCGTGACACTTTTTGTCGTCTGTCTGAATTGCTCCAAGTCGCCGACATAATGCGGATTACTCAGGATAATTTTAATGGACGAACCCTGCCAATATTGCCCTGCATTTTTCTTACCGATAACCTGAGCAGGTGTAGGAACTCCCTCGCGTGTCAGTGTTCGTGCGATTGAATCGAAACCCTTGCCCTCAAGGTACATACGATAGATTCGCTTTACTACGTTCGGTGTGTCATCGTCAGCAAGAATCAGCTTGCTTTGTTGAAGTCTGTACCCATAGGGCGGAACAGAACCTTTGAACTCGCCTTTTCTCGCTTTACTGCTGAGGGCGGCTTTAATCCGATTAGACGTGCGTTGTGATTCATCCTCATACAACCAAGCATATAAACCGAACTTTTGAATATCTCCTGTTAGCGAGTTAATTGCCCCATCCAAAGTAATGATGTGAATACAATTCTGCATAGCTATATCCCTGATTTTATAGGACAGACCACCGTTCCGTGCAAGCCTTGACAACTCTTTAGCTAGGATAATATCGAACTTCTTAGCCTTCGCATCCTCAATCATCCGAATGAGATTCTCGCGCTTTGCAGTTGTCCCACTTTCGACATCAATATACAGATGATGGATGTCCCACTTCTGCTTTTCGATGTACTCATAGAACAAGCTTTTTTGATTCTCTAGCGACAACTTCTGTTCTTCTTTATCTGTCGAAACCCGAATGTATACTGCACATCTCATAGTTACGCCACTCCTTCACTATGAGATGTATTGGCGTTACTTTCATTATACTGGAAATCGGCTTCATGTTCTATCAATCTGTCGATTTCCGAGTAAACGAACGGCATAAACAAGTCTAGGAATGTTGCGCTGTCATCATAAGTACGTTCTACTTTCATTCGTAATTCCTCCCTTTGGCGTTTTCGCAGTAACAATCGCGGTAGGGATAGAAATAATTGCGAGATGGTATCTAATTTTTTTTCAAATGATGAACTCGGGCGGCAAACCACAACAAGAGCATAGGTCATTACGATTGATAAAGCGGCAGAGTAAACCAACTTCTCCCTAGCTATACAAAGCTTAAGCGGTCATTTTCACTAGCTTTAATCAACGAAATTACTTCACAATAATTTACAGATACCTCCATTACAGCCAACTAATTTGTATGCTTCGCTCTGCCTTTGCCTATTGAAACTGGATTATCCTGCGAGAAAAAAACTTACGATTACGCGCTATATGTTATAAAAACAAACGATTTACTTTTAATAGGAATGTAAGCAAGAGGAAAGGAGGGGCGGCGGTGGATAGATATATGTCCGTACGAGAGGTAACGCTTGCATTAGGGCTTTCAAAAAGCACCGTCTACCAGTTATGTAAAGCGGATGTTCTTCCATATACGCGAGTAGGCGCAAGCATCCGATTCAAGGAAGCCGACATAATCCAGTTCATGGAAGCAAACAAACAAGGAGGACGTTAATCAATGGAAAACTTCATCGGAAAGCTTTACTCCGTCTCTGAGGTGGCGGAATTGCTGAATGTGGACGTAAAAACGGTTTATCTATGGCAGAAGGAAAAGAAACTTCCTGCCCTCAAACTCGGTGGCTCAACATGGAGAATCCGGGAGCAGGACTTGAAGCTGTTCATACTCGAAGCCATCGAAGAAGGACGTAAATAATGGAGGACGGACACATGAACGAACATAATGACAAACAAAGCTTCTATACGGCTGAGGAAATCGGGCGGTCACTTGGCACAACTCCTGAGCAGGTAAAAAGGTTCACACAGCAAGGACTGACAACCTTCATACCTGCCAACTCCCGAACCTATTCAAAGTATGGGTTCAGGGTATGGGAAGCCGATTTACTGGCTTTCTTCAACTGCAAGACGTTCGATGACTTCCGCAAGTTGAAATATCGGGGATGCTAACAGGTGGGGCTTATGCTCCACTTTTTCCTTATAGGAATAACACAAATGCTTGCTCACGCTTTACTGCTTTTCCATAGATGCCTACTCGCTATTATTTCAAAATTTTTTTATGCCCTGCATACCTTGTAAAGCTAACCTGAGACTTCACGAAGTGAAGGCTCGGGAGGGCGTGAGAAATGCACCGACACATAAAGAAAGCCCTCCTACCGCTAATAGGAGAGCATCAAGAAGGACGTGAAGCTATGAGAGTTATCAAGGACAAGCTACGACTTGTTGCATCTCTTACCACAGAGGAAATCAATCGCATTAAGTCACTATTCCCTACCAAACGCCATAACCTCTATTTCCATTATAGTTACTACCAACGTAAACCTAACTTCTTCGCGGTGTGGCTACTCCCTAAGAAACCGTTTGTCTACCGTTTCTTCAATGCTATGCTATCCTTCAATCCTGCTAATCCACCGCTCGAAGCATTGGAGATATTTAATATGATTGAGCCTGAGCGTTGGAAGGTCAGCAGACTAGATGTTGCTTTTGACTTCTCTACGCCTTACGAAGATTGTTTCTTATTGCCGCCGCCGACTAACCTCAAAATCAGTAGGTATGAAACAACCTTATATTATGGGGCGGCAAAGTCAGCGCTATCGGTCTGTCAGTACGATAAACAAAAGCAACTAAAGGAAGTTAAGGGTATTGATTCGCTTCCAATGACGAGAATCGAGTTCCGATTGAAACCAAAGCAAAAGCCGCTTACTAGGTACGATAAGGAAGACTTTATAAAAATGAAAGGCTTCCGGTTCGTTTCTAACACAAACGAGTTCACTGGTCTTCGATGCTTGCTAAAGAGTGTGACCAGTGGGAAACGTGATTGGAGAAACCTAAAGCGGAAAGATAAACAGGCAATTACAGTGGCGGTCAAGGAAAGAACTGTTGACATGCTAGACTTGTTCCTTGAGTATATCGAAGGTGATATTGAAAGCTTTATGCTTGAAGGTTTAACTTATCCTTCATTAATGAACGAATCGCTTCAAGCTGTGTAACATGAGACTAATATAAAACCTGCCCTAAGACGCTCATACTTCTCTTCTAATCAACCGAGTAGTAAGAGGTACCCAGTAGCTAGCATCTTGGACGAGTGGTCTTAGGGACAGTTTACGGTCATCTGACGCGCCTGAAATTTTTTCGAATATCGGTTTGACGTAAATAACCCTCTTTGGTGGTTCCCTATGTTGAAGTATAATTATTATGACAGGCTTGTAACTAAAAAATAGGAAATAAACGTACCCTTATTGTTAATGCGAGGTGTTAATCAATTGAAAAAGGTTCTCATAATTGGAATTGTAGCTAGCGGTAAAACAACACTTGCCAAGAGACTATCCGAGACATTAAAAGTTCCTTGGTATGAGTTGGATAGTATCGTTCATCATCGAACTGAGACCGGAAGGTATAAGCGAACCGCAGATGAGCAGATTGAGGTTATTAAGGACATTGATAAGCATGGTGAATGGATATTCGAAGGTACAGACCGACCATCATATCGTTGTTTATTTGAAATGGCGGATACAATCATATTTCTAGATACACCTTTGTGGAAGCGCAGAATAAGAATCTTAATCCGGTTTCTCAAACAAAACCTTGGTATTGAAAAGTGTAACTATAAGCCTGATATAAAGATGTTAAAAATGATGTATAAGTGGACGCGAGACTTCGAAGAAAACCGCGAGGACTTCGAATCCCGGTTACAGTTATATAAAGAAAAAGTAATTAGACTTTACAATAACAATGACTTGAATTTTGCAACACATTTGCATCATCCAACTGCATAGGACTGTTTATATCCGCTCGAAATTAATGTTATTTTATTGTACATATTCGAACAAAAAAGAGGGGTTCGCCGCCCCTCTTTGCTAATTCCGCCAATACATCTCCGATTTAATTGTCCTTCCGCACTAACAGTGAACAGCACTCCACATGACTTGTCTGCGGGAACATGTCCACCGGCTGGACCCATTCGACGCTGTAGCCGCCGTCGGTTAGCACTTTGCAGTCCTTCGCGAGTGTAGAAGGATTGCAGGAGACGTACACGAAGCGTTTGGGCTTCGTGCGCAGCACGGTTTCGAGGAAGACTTCATCAAGACCCGTGCGCGGCGGGTCGGCAATGATGATGCCCGGCGAGAAACCGGACTTGACCCAACGCGGCAGCAGCTCCTCAGCACGCCCCGTGTGGAAGGTGGCGTTGCTGCGGCCGTTGCGCTCCGCGTTGGCTTTGGCATCCTGAACGGCCTCCGCGATGGTTTCGATGCCGCGCACCTCGGCGGCGTTTGGCGCGAGCCACAAGCCGATCGTTCCCGTGCCGCAGTAGGCATCGACAACGGTTTCCCGGCCTGTCAGCGCAGCTGCGGCGCGGACGGATTCGTACAGCTTAACCGTCTGAAGCGGGTTAAGCTGGAAGAAAGCGCGAGGCGACAGCGTAAAGTCCAGGTCGCCGAGCGATTCTTCGATCGTATCCGAACCCCAGAGGATACGGGTGTGATCGCCGAAGATCAGCGAGGTATTCCGCGGATTGGCGTTTAAGGCAATGCTGGTTGCCTCAGGCAAAGCCAGCCGGATATGTTTGACAAGCTCAGCTTCATTTGGCAACCGGTCCTTGGCAGCCACCAGCGTAACCTGCAGCTGTTTGGACTGAAAGCCCAGCCGCACGACAATGCTGCGGACCAGCCCTTTATTGCTGCGTTCTTGATAAACCGGAATTTGCAGCTCCTGCAGCACGTTGCGGACTTTATCCACCGCGCGGTTCACCTCGGGGTGCTGGATAGGACAGCCGGTAATGTCGATCAGTTCATGCGAGCCTGCCGCGTACAAACCGGCAATAATACCCTCCTGACGCATACCGAGCTGAAGCTGGGCTTTGTTGCGGTAATCCCAAGGATGGTCCATGCCAAGCATCGGCTTCATCCGGATATTTTCCAGACCCGAATAACGAGAGAAAGCTTCGCGCACCAAATCCTCTTTCGCCTTCAGCTGGCCTTCATAAGACATGTGCTGAATCTGGCAGCCCCCGCAAATGCCAAACACCGGGCAGGGCGCGTCGATGCGGTAGGGGGACCTTTTTTCAATTTCGCCGATTTTGGCTTGTATGAATCGTTCTTCAACCTTGGTGACCACAGCTTTAATCACTTCACCGGGAATCGCGCCTTCAATAAATACCGCCTTTCTGCGGTAATAGCCGACGCCTTCGCCGTTAATGCCCAGCCGTTTGATTGTAATGATCAGCCGGTCGCCGACTTTGACCTCCTCGGCATGCTCGTGCCGGGCAGGCTGGGTCTGCTTGTCCTTGCGGAATTTGGATGGCGAGGAACCGGCCTGAGCCGCATTGCGGACTTTAGGCTGGGTTTTGCGTTGCTCGTTTCGCGGATTAGGCTGGCCAGGTTTGCCGGCACTTTCCAATTTAGAGGCTGAAGATCGCGTCCCTCGGCTATCCAGTTTGGATTTATGGAATCCTGGAGGGTTGTCACGTCCGGATGATGTGCGGTTAGATTTAGCGTTAGCTCCCTTGCCGGAAGCGTCTTTCGGTTTCATGGTTCATTTCTCCGTCCTGCTGGATGCAATAGTTTTATAAAGGAATGATACTTTTTTATGCCTGCCCGGTCAATGTTAAGCCCCGCTTGGAAGCCGCCGGTTGGTTGCCCAATCCGGCAAAGCCCGGTAAACTTAACCTAGAAGAAGATTGGTAAGAAGCATAGTATGAAGAAGAGTAAGAGGAGTAGCGACTTTCGGAAGGTATTTATTTCAGTCTTGTTAAATGAGGAGTCTTTATTATTATGAACGTTGAACTGCCAACTTTGGATAAAGCGCGGGAACTGCTGCAGAAATATTACGGTTATCCCGACTTCCGGGAAGGCCAAACCCAAATCGTTGAAAGCCTGCTGACCGGCAAAGACACGCTTGGCATTCTGCCGACCGGCGGCGGCAAGTCGATCTGTTACCAGATTCCGGCGCTGCTTGCGCCTGGATTGACGCTGGTCGTGTCTCCGCTGATCTCCCTGATGAAGGACCAGGTGGACGCGCTTACGGCCATGGGCATTCCTGCTGCTTACATTAACAGTACCTTGTCGGGAAAAGAAGTTAACGACCGCATCCGCGCCGCGCGCCGCGGCGATCTGAAGCTGCTGTATGTTGCGCCGGAGCGGCTGGAGCTGGACTGGTTCCGCCAGGAAATGAGCGAGCTGCCGATTTCCTGCGTGGCCGTGGACGAAGCGCATTGCGTCTCCCAGTGGGGCCACGACTTTCGGACAAGCTACCTGGCGGTTTCGCCATTTGTAGAGAGCCTGCCGGAGCGTCCGGTGGTGGCGGCTTTTACAGCGACGGCGACGCCGGAGGTGACGGAGGATATGGTCCGCCTGCTGCGGCTGGATGATCCGTCTGTCTTCATTACCGGGCTAGGGCGCGACAATCTGGCTATGTCGGTGCTGCGCGGCGAAAATAAACGCGAGTTTATTCTTGAATATGCCCGCACCCATGAAGCGCAAGCCGGCATTATTTATGCTGCTACCCGAAAGGACGTGGACGACCTGCATGACCGGCTGCGTCAGGCCGGTATTGCCGCAGGACGTTATCATGCCGGGATGGGCGACGAGGAACGGGATGCGATGCAGGAAGCTTTCCTGTACGACGACATTCGGGTGATGGTTGCGACCAACGCCTTCGGAATGGGCATCGACAAATCCAATGTCCGTTATGTCATTCATTACAACATGCCTAAGAACATGGAGGCTTATGTTCAGGAAGCCGGACGTGCGGGCCGGGACGGCGAGCCAAGCGAATGTATTTTGCTGTTCAGCGCGCAGGATATTGTGACCCAGAAATTCCTGATCGAGCAGAACCCGCAGGACGATCTGCGCAAGAAAGGCGATTACCGCAAGCTGCAGCAGATGATCGAATACTGCTATACAAACAAATGCCTGCGCTGGGCGATGCTCGATTATTTTGGAGAGAAACATGACCATAAACCTTGCGGCAACTGCAGCTCCTGCCTCGATGACCGCGAGCTGGTGGATATGACGCGCGACGCGCAGATTATTTTCTCCTGCATCCACCGGATGCGGGAGCGGTTTGGGGTGTCGATGGTGGCGTCGGTACTGAAGGGCTCGCAGAACAGGAAAGTGCTGCAATACGGCTTTGACAAGCTGCCAACCTATGCCATGATGCCGCGCCGTACCGAGAAGGAAATCTCCGAGATGATCAACGAGTTTGTCGCCGAAGGTTATCTGATGCTGACGGAAGGGCAATATCCGGTAGTGCGGCTGACCGCCAAAGCTGCGGAGGTGCTGAAAGGCCAGCGCGAGGTGATGCAGCGAGCGCCGCGTCCCGTGCAGGAGAGCGCTGCCAGCAGACGGCGCAGCAACCGGTACGACCTCAGCCCGTCGGCAGTCAATGAGACGGTGTTCGAGCAGCTGCGCCTGATCCGGCGCGACCTGGCCCAGAAGGAGCATGTGCCTTCCTACATTATTTTCAACGATGCCACCCTGCGTGAAATGAGCGTGATCCAGCCCCAAACCGAGCAGGAGATGCTGCGGATCAAAGGGGTTGGGGAGCTCAAGTTCGGCAAATACGGCAAGCCGTTCCTGGATTTTTTCAAAAATGGGGGGTTAGGGGCCGTGCCGGATGACGATGCTCCTGATGAGATGGACTATCACGGAACGGATCAAGACGGATTCGATTTCTAAAATGGATTGTTTACCCTTAAGAAGAGGTTGTGACCTATGAAAGTTGTGTTATCCACGCTGAATGCTAAATATATTCATACGAATATGGCGATCCGGCTCCTGAAAGCTTACAGCCAGCACGAATTCGACATTGAACTGGCCGAATATACGATCAAAGACCCGGTGATGAACATCGTTTCGGATTTGTACCGCCGTCAGCCGGATGTGATCGGATTCTCCTGTTATATCTGGAATATCGAAGAAACGCTAAAGGTCGTTGAAATTTTGAAAAAGGTTATGCCGGAAACGGAAATCGTGCTCGGCGGGCCGGAGGTTTCTTACGATACCGATTATTGGATGAAGAGAGTGCCGGCCATTGATTTTATTGTTATGGGCGAAGGTGAAGAGACGTTCCATCATCTGCTCCAGACCATTGCCGGGGACCGCAAATTTCATTTCGTCTACGGCCTTGCTTACCGCAAAGGCGATGAAGTCGTGTTGATGCCGGGCCGGCCGAAAGCGGATCTGAACAGTCTGCCCTCCCCGCACCGTTTCCCGGAGGACATTCCGGAGCTAGGCAAAAGAATTGTTTATTTCGAGACCAGCCGGGGCTGCCCGTTCAACTGCCAGTTCTGCTTGTCCAGCATCGAGGTCGGTGTCCGGTATTATGATATCGAGCGGGTGAAGGCGGACATTTTGTACCTGATCGCGAATGGAGCCAAGGTCATCAAATTCCTGGACCGGACGTTTAACATCAACCGCAGCTACGCCATGGAAATGTTCCAATTCCTGATCGAGAACCATCAGGGCTGCGTGTTCCAGTTTGAGATTACAGCGGACATCATGCGGCCGGAAGTGATGGATTATTTGGCTGAGAATGCGCCGCCGGGGATTTTTCGTTTCGAGATCGGCGTCCAGTCCACCAACGACCCGACCAACGAGCTGGTCAAACGCAGACAAAATTTCACGAAGCTGTCGCGCACGGCCATGACGATTAAGAACAGCGGCCGCATCGACCAGCATCTCGACTTGATCGCGGGTCTGCCGCTGGAGGATTACGACACGTTCCGCAAGACGTTTAACGACGTGTTCGCGATGGAGCCGGAGGAGCTGCAGCTCGGCTTCCTGAAAATGCTGCGGGGAACCGGGCTGCGTCACGATGCGGACAAATACAATTATGTCTACATGGACAACGCGCCTTACGAAATTTTGAGCAGCGAATGGCTGCCTTTCTCCGATATTGTCCGCTTGAAGCGCCTGGAGGATGTACTTGAAAAATACTGGAACGCCCACCGTATGGACCATACGCTGCGCTATTTGATGAAACACGAATTCGATTCGCCGTTCGACTTCTTCCAGGAGTTCGGGAATTACTGGGAGGAGCAGGGCTGGCAGCGGATCGGGCACCAGCTGGAGGATTTGTTCATCCGGCTGGATGCTTTCCTTAAAGTACGGGGCCTGCGGCATCCACAGATCGTAGCCGGTCTGATGAAAGCTGACTATCTGCTGAACCACAAGTACAAACCGCGTAAAATCTGGTGGGAAGACCGGATGCACAAAGAGGAACGGACGGCCCTGTACCACCGCTTGGCCGAGCTGTCCTTAGCCATTTCGGCGGACGGTGCGGCTGGTGCTTCTGGAGCGGCTGCTGATGACGGCCAACGTTCAGGCTGGCCGGGAAGTCTGCGCTTAACCGAACGGGAGCTGCTCAAATTGGGTGTCCTGGAGCGATTGCCTTTCTCCAGCGTGGAGGAAGCGGTCGAACGGGGACCTGAAGCTGCCGGTCATGAATCCCTGTTTGTGGTGCTGTATCAGCAAAATGAAGATGAGAAGCCGTTTTATTTCTCGGTGGATGCAGGTCTGCTTGCAGCGCAATCCTAGATTGCAAGGGGACGTGCCGAAAAATAAGGCAAGGCATAAAGCCGCTGGAGCCGCAGCATAAGCTGCCGCCCAGCGGCTTTTTTTTTGCAGGTCTGGATCAGATCCTGCACCCAACGCTCGAACAACTTGAAACCTTTGCGATGGTTGCCGAACTCGAGCGGAGCGCCTAGAGCAATCGTTCGAAAGCTGACGGCGCGTGCCACACGAACTTCTTGAGCGATGTCTACACCTATGACTAAGTGATGAATGGTAAAGTTTTCAATGAGTTGAATTTGCTTGTCTTGCGCCTTAAACTTCCTAGTAGAGCGACCTCCTGATGTGGATTTTAGGGGCTTTTGACCCGCTGCGTAATCCCGTCGTACAGAGGCGCTTGTTTTGTTCAAACGCCAAAATAATTGTAGGAAACAAGCTAGCTGCACACGGCTGACGGCCGACTATAAACCGAACGAAACAAACGTAACTACAGGGAAAATACAGATTGATGTGCTATCCTTTTTATGGAGGGATACGTTTATGTCGATAAGAATATTGCTTGTCGAGGATGATGAGCATATCGCAGGTACTGTAAAAGCCTTTTTGAACGAGGCAGGATATAAAGTGGATGTTTGCTTTGATGGTGACGAGGCGCACTCCAGATTTTTCGGCGACTCCTATCACCTTGTAATATTTGACGTTCTGCTGCCGGGGATGAACGGTCATGAGCTTTTACGGGAGTATCGCAAGATCAGCAATGCTCCTGTTCTAATGATGACCGCGCTTTCCGACGATGAGAGTCAAATCAAGGCATTTGACGGGCAAGCGGATGATTATGTGACCAAGCCGTTTAAGATTCAGTTATTACTTAAGCGTGTGGAAGCACTGCTTCGGCGAAGCAATGCTTTGACCAAGGAGGTCCGCTTTGGCAAGCTGACGCTTTTACCGGAAGATTTCAAGGCGTTTTATGAGAGCGATGAATTGCTTTTGACCCTTAAAGAGTTCGAAATCTTAATGCTGCTTGTGCAAAATAAAGGCAGAACCCTACCCCATGAAGTCATAGTATCCCGCGTGTGGGGTTATGATTCTGACGGCGACAGCGGCACCGTGCATACCCATATTAAAAATCTGCGGGCGAAGCTGCCGGAGAATATCATTAAAACAGTACGCGGGGTGGGTTACCGATTGGAGGAAGAATCCTCATGAAAAACCACGGGATTTTTTTCAAAACCTTTATTTATACAGCAGTCTCGATCTTGCTGCTCGTAGTTGTGACTGCGGCGCTGTTTTCGCAGCAGTTCAAGTCATTCTACAGAACGATACAAAACCGGCAAATCGTTGCCTCCTATGAGCCCTTGGAGAGACGGATTCAAAGAAATGACAATATTGTTGAAGCGGCTGAACGCTTTTACGAAAACAATCAGTCGTTTGAGTTTATTATTACGGATAAGAATGGCGGCTTAATATTCGCCACGCCGAACGCCGAAGCGCCGGACAGCTTTGATGGCGATTTTTTCTACGTTGTGCATAATGATAAAGATTACACCATAACCGCCCAAAGCCGTACGGGTTTAGAATCCTTTTACCAGGATTTAATCATCCGGGGCAGCCTAGTGTTTGTTGCAATTTTTGCGCTCTGTCTTATCTGCGCTTACGTCTTTGCGCGGAAAATGACCACGCCTATTAAGCAGCTCGCGGACAGCGCAGGCAGGATGGCAAGTCTTGAGGATGTTCCACCGCCGCAGGAACGCCAAGACGAGCTTGGCGCCTTGGCGCGTGACGTACATTTCATGTATGGCAAGCTGAAAGAAACTATATCCCAATTAGAGGATGAAATCCTTCGAGTACGCGAGATGGAAGAAACGCAGCGATACTTTTTCTCAGCGGCATCCCATGAGTTAAAAACACCCATCGCGGCAACGAGCGTTTTGCTGGAGGGCATGCTTGAAAACGTTGGTGATTACAAAGACCATTCAAAGTATCTTCGCGAATGTATCAAAATGATGGACGCGCAGAGCGAGAAGGTTTCCGAGATATTGGAAATCGTGCGCCTCGATGACGGGAAAGTGACTCCTGTTCCTGAGAAAATAGATATTCGGAATATGGTGACCGGGTTACTGCCAGAATTTCAAACCATAACGGATGCGGGCGGTCAGCGAATGGTTGTGGATATTCCTGACGGGCAAACTTGCTTTTCCGACTCTAAAATGCTTCAAAAGGCGCTTTCCAATATTATTGTGAACGCGGTGCAAAACACGCCCACAGGCGGCGAAATCCGGATATGGAGCGAACTCATAGATAAGCAGTACCGCCTTTGCGTACTTAACACAGGGGCGAGGATTGATGAGGCGGTTCTGCCGAAATTGTTTGACCCGTTTTATCGTGCGGATAAGGCGAGAGAACGGAAAGATAAGCGAAGCGGCTTGGGACTGACCCTTGTTCGGAAAACATTAGAAACGATGAATATCCCATATGCTTTGGAAAATGCCCCGGATGGCGTTCTATTCTGGATGAATTTACCGATGGAGTGAATAACGCAATAGGAGATCGAAGTTAATGAGACTGGAAAAGCAAAATCATCTTACAATCGTGTTGTTTGTGGTATATATGCTATTGCTGATAAGTATCATCCTTTTTAAGCTCCCGTTTTATTCGGCTGAATTATCGGATGGAATACGAGTCATCAATCTGATTCCGTTACAAGGGTCATTCGATGCGAGCGGAGTGATTGTTTTTAGAGAAATAAGAGATAACATACTCATTTTTATCCCTTTTGGAATCTATCTTTGTCTGCTGAAAAACGAATGGCGTTTTGTGAGAAAGGCGTTTGCGGTTATCGCTCTGTCTTTAACGTTTGAGGTCCTCCAATTTATTTTCGCATTGGGACGTACCGATGTAACCGATATCCTTAGCAATTCGCTTGGAGGAATCATCGGTATAGCCGTTTATGCTACATTAGTGAAGATATTCAAAAGCAGGACAAACAAGATTGTAACTGCAGTTGGTTTGATCGCAACTATTTATGTAGCCGCACGTTTCGCTCATCTGTTCTATCTCAATCATTTTGTTATGAGGCAGTTACCGCCGCGCTGACGAAATGAATCGTAATCTATACCGACCGACAGGGTTTGTCCCGGTCGGTTTTTTTTTCGGCTACAGACAAACTACAGATTGGCTACAGGGAAAGTACAGATTGAATTGTCATCATAAAGCCATACGAATCCAAAATCACAAGGAGAATTTCAAATGAAGAAGCTAATCACGTTCATTGGGTTTGCTTGGCTCGCGGTTTCCCTCGCCGCCTGCAGCAATAGTGGGAATGCGCCGAACAGAGGCACGACAACGCCGCCGCTGGCTGCTGCCACAGAACCGCCCCTACAAGGAGACGCAGGTTCAACTCACGCAGAGGATGGTTTGCGTGCTTTGGAGCAGACAGGAAATACGAATCGGCCGCAACAAGATGTCATCCCTTCTAATTCACAGAGCATTTCGGTGGATATTAGGGCTGCAAACGCCTATGTGCTAAATGTGGATACAAACAACGTTCTCTTTCAAAAAAAAAGCGATGAGCCTATCGCTCCGGCAAGCACAGCAAAAATGCTCACAGCCTTAACGGCCTTAGAGTATTTCTCTCTTGACGATACATTGACAGTTGGCCCGGAGATAGACCTGATAGCCGCTGATTCTTCCAAAGCAGGGCTTCACCTAGGAGACCAGCTGACGTTCAGACAGCTTTTAGTCGCTTTACTGCTCCCCTCCGGCAATGACGCCGCGTACACCCTCGCTGTTAATACAGGAAAAAAGATAGCGGATGGTGGAACGCAGAACGCTATTGAAGCGTTTGTGAGTGCGATGAACCAGAAAGCAAGGGAAGTTGGTGCGGCTTCTTCCAATTTCGAAAATCCCGACGGCTATGACGCTGACGGGCAGTACACAACCGCTTTTGACCTCGCTCAGATAGCAAAAGCGTGCTTAGAAAATGAAACCCTATCTGAAATCATGAGCAGCTATAAGATAAGTGATACATGGCTCAGCGGGCGGCAAGTTACTTATCACAATACCAACGAGCTGATCAACCCTAACAGCAGGTATTATTATCCGGGTGCTATCGGACTAAAAACGGGTTCTACGGACGACGCCGGTTCCTGTCTTGTTTCGGCGGCTGATATAAACGGACAGACGTACATCAGTGTTGTCATGGCTTCCTCTGCGGGAATCCGGTTTACCGACAGTCTTGCCATTTTCAGCGCGATAGACCCGGAGTTATCACTACCCCAGGAAAACAATACCTCCCTTGCGGTCGCTCCCGGGGGGCAGAGGAGGCGTTAAATGATGAGTTAAGGAGGTAAGCATCTGTGAACCATATCGGAATTACGGTTTATGGTTGTGAACAGGATGAAGCGAGGGTGTTCCATTCGGTTGCTCTGCGCTTTGGGGTTATCCCTAAAATTACAGATTCCACAGTCTCGGAACAAAACGCATGGCTGGCTCAAGGCAATCCTTGCATCAGCGTAGGGCATAAATCGGAAATTTCAGAAACAGTCCTTTCCGCATTAAAGAAATACGGGGTGAAATATATTTCTACCCGAAGTATCGGTTTTAATCATATAGATATGAAGGCGGCAAAACGTATGGGTATCGCTGTTGGCAATGTAAACTACTCGCCGGGCAGCGTTGCCGACTATACGTTAATGCTGATCTTAATGGCTATTCGCAACGCAAAAACGGTCGTAACCGGTGCGGAAAGATATAATTACAGATTGGATGCCGTCCGGGGGAAAGAACTGCGCGATATGACTGTAGGCGTATTGGGGACAGGGCGTATCGGTACGGCGGTGATCGAGCGGCTGTGGGGATTCGGCTGTCATGTACTGGCGCACGGACGCGCCCAAGATTCGCCGATCCCATCTGTGCCGCTGAATGAACTCTTGCACCAAAGTGACATTCTCACCATTCATGTACCGCTCGACACTGGCACTTACCATATGATCGGACGTGAAGAGATGGCATCAATGAAGCAGGGTGCCTTTCTTATCAATACGGCTCGCGGCGGCATTGTGGATACCGAAGCGCTGGTCTGCGCGCTAGAAAGTGGACATTTAGGCGGTGCGGCATTGGATGTTATAGAGGGCGAGGAAGGACTGTTCTATTTTGATTGCATGAAGAAACCGATAGACAATCCGTTTTTAATAAAGCTCCAAAAGATGCCGAATGTCATTATCACGCCGCATACGGCTTACTATACCGAACGTGCGTTGCGCGATACCGTAGAAAAGACAATATTGAATTGTTTGGAATTTGAAAGGGGCAGGCGATATGGATAAATTGAAAATTGCAATCCTGTTTGGAGGCTGTTCTGAAGAACACGATGTGGCAATCAAATCGGCAATAGAGATTGCAGGTCATATGGACACGGAAAAATATGAGCCGATCTACATCGGCATAACCAAATCTGGCGTTTGGAAAATGTGTGAAAAGCCTTGTGCGGAATGGGAAACAGGCGATTGCCTCCCTGCCGTGCTTTCCCCTGACAGAAAAAACCATGGGCTGATTGTTTTTCAAGAAAACACCTATCAAACCGTGCCGATCGACGTTGTATTCCCTGTTTTGCACGGAAAAACCGGCGAGGACGGTGTACTGCAAGGTTTATTGGAATTATCCGGAATCCCCTATGTGGGCTGCGATGTTCAAAGCTCCGCGCTTTGCATGGACAAGTCGCTTACGTATACGGTCGTGAAAAGCGCGGGGGTACCGACACCAGACTTTCTAATCCTGCATCACGGTGAACAGCCGGATTACAGCAGCCTTTCTTATCCTGTGTTTGTGAAACCGGCGCGTTCCGGCTCGTCGTACGGCGTAACGAAAGTAAACGGCCCTGATGAATTGGACTCCGCCATTAAAACCGCAAAACAGTATGACAGCAAAATCTTAATTGAGCAGGCCATTTCAGGAATTGAGGTTGGCTGTGCCGTGTTAGGAAATGACCCTGACTTGACAGCCGGTGAAGTAGACCAAATTACGTTATCTCACGGTTTCTTTCGTATTCATCAGGAGAGAGAGCCGGAGAAAGGCTCTGAAAACACCATTTTTACCGTTCCGGCAGAGATTCCAGCAGAGAAACGCATAGAGCTGCAGGAAACGGCGAAAACGATTTATCAAGCGCTGGGTTGTAAGGGGTTAGCTCGTGTAGATTTATTCTTGCAAGAAAACGGGCGTATTGTCCTTAACGAAGTCAACACCTTGCCCGGATTTACGTCATACAGCCGTTATCCCCGCATGATGGCTGCGGCGGGCATAACGCTTACCGAGTTGATTGACCGTTTGATAGAGTTGGCCTTGGAGGGCTGATGGGTATGGAAAAGGGATTTGTGTTTATCGATGAGGTCGTTTCCGGCGTTCGTTGGGACGCTAAATATGCTACGTGGGATAATTTTACTGGAAAGCCAGTTGACGGATATGAAGTCAACCGTATAGCGGGTACGATTGAACTGGCGGCAGCGTTGCGGGAAACCAAGAAGCAAGCCGCCGCTCTTGGATACGGCTTGCTTCTTTGGGATGGCTATCGTCCACAGCGTGCGGTGGACTGTTTTCTTCGTTGGTCAGAACAGCCAGAAGATGGTCGTACCAAAGAAAGATATTATCCCAATATAAACCGAAGAGATATGATTACAAAAGGATATGTAGCGTCAAAATCAAGCCATAGTCGAGGGAGTGCCATTGATCTCACGCTTTTTCAATTGGACACCGGCGAGCTTGTGCCTATGGGAACCGGCTTTGATTTTATGGACGAGCGTTCGAATCATACCTCAAAGAACGTATCGATTATTGAAGCGCAAAACCGCTGTATTTTGAAAACGATCATGGAAAACAGCGGATTTGAGCACTATCCCTACGAATGGTGGCACTATGTGCTCAAAAACGAGCCATACCCTGATAGATATTTCGATTTTCTATTGGGGGGGTGAGTTGCGGAGGACTTTATTCCTGCAATTCATTAGCTTTCCTTATTCCCTGGCGGTAGCTTCAGACAATCAAAGTCGCATAAACTGCGGCTTTT
This sequence comes from Paenibacillus physcomitrellae, assembly GCF_002240225.1. Classification (NCBI taxonomy): domain Bacteria; kingdom Bacillati; phylum Bacillota; class Bacilli; order Caryophanales; family Paenibacillaceae; genus Paenibacillus; species Paenibacillus physcomitrellae. The sequence continues at coordinate 4,466,617 of NZ_CP022584.1, forward strand.
TTTGTGTTTGATGCGGGGAAAATGGAGCATAGGCCCGGAAAGAAAGTCAGCAGCGCGGGCGAACTGGCCTATGCCTACGAAGGGTCGGCTGCTGACAGCCTGCCGGCCTGCCGGTCCAGCCACTGGAGCACATCGCGTATCACTTCTTCTCTGTTGAATTCATGGAACAGCTCATGCCGGGCTCCGGGATAAAGCTTCAAATCCACATGGCGAAGGCCAAGCCGGTTATAATCGGCTGCCAGCCGCTCCACGCCTTTGCCGTTGTGGCCGACCGGATCTTCGGCTCCAGAGAACAAAAATACCGGTTTATCGACCGGGATTCTCGCCATGTGCTCTGGCCGGTGGATCTCCCGCAGCAAACGGAAGAAGTCGCAGAAGAAACCGGCGCTGCACAGCTCGCCGCAATAGGGATCGGCTACAAACCGGTCGACCTCAGCCGTGTCCCGGGACAGCCAGTCAAACGGGGTGCGGACCGGCTTGAACTGCCGATTGTAGGGACCAAAGACCAGGGCGTTCAGCAGCAGGCTTGGCTTGCGCTCGCCCTGAAGCCGGCATTGCAGCGCGGCGAGCTTCTCGCCAAAGGAAAGAAACGGCTGTCTGCCGCAGCTGCCGGTCAGCAGAAATCCGTTATAACGTTCAGGGCCGGTATACATCACCTTTTGCACCAGAAAAGAACCCATGCTGTGGCCAAGCAGAAACACGGGTAGTCCGGGATGCCGTTTGCCGATTTCCTCGCGGAGCAGCAGGATGTCTTTGACCATGCCGTTATGCCCGTCTTTGCCGGCATACCCCAGTCCTTCGTATTGATCGGCCGTCCGTCCGTGACCGCGCAAATCTGCGGCATAAACAAGATAACCGTGCCGGACAAGCCCGGCAGCCGTTTCTTCGTAACGTCTGCCCGTTTCGGCCATGCCGTGAACGATTTGCACGATCCCTTTGAGAGCAGCAGGAGCTGCCAAGCCTAGGTTCCGATTCAGGTTGACAGGATCCACAGCTTCTTCTTGGGAGAACCCGTCATGAGCCTGAGACTGTTTTTCTTGATTCTGAGTTTGATCCGTATCAGCATCCTCTTTAGAAATGCCGACAGGAGGCTCCGCATGTTCGGGCCCCCAATGATATACGTAAACGGACTGCAGATCTTCATTAATAAAGGAGAAAGGCCGTTCAACCACTATATCCGACATCCTTTCATTTATCGAGTTTACGACTGTACGGGCTGAAAGAACTCGATGCGTTCCCCGTCAGGACCGCTAAAGAAGAAATAACGGCTTCCGTTCGGCAATTGGTTGATTTGTTTATCGAGGCCCGACAAGCCTAGTTTGGCGATTCTATCGTATTCCTGCTCGATCTGGCTGACGGTAAAAGCAAGGTGGTGAACGCGCCCTTCATTCGCCAGTTCCTCCGGATCTTGTTTGTGGATCAGTTCGACTTCGACATTTGTCTGGTTGGGAAAAGACATGAAAGCCAGACGTACCGGAGCGTCGACATCGCCCAGCGTTCCCGCCAGCTTCAGGCCGATCACCCGGCTGTAAAATTCAATCGAATCCTCCAGGGCCGATACCCGGATTCCGACATGCTCGATTTTGTGTACGCTCATAATAGACTCCCCTTTTATGGATATAGATGTTCATCAACAAAGTTGGATGCTCAATAAAGTTAGAACTCATTACTTAGTAAAAATAGAATCGCGATCCTCTTTTATTTCTTCTCGATCGCGATCAGATAAGGCGCGGCAGCACGCTGCAGCTGCCGGTAAATGATCGTCTGCCCCGAGGCAGACGGCAGTTCCCTCGCCCAAGCCTCGACACGCTCGGCTTCGGCGGCACCGCCGTCGTGGCCGGGGTACACGACAGCGGTGATCAGGCCGCGCGGCCGCAGCAGCCCAAGCGAGGCGTCAAGCGCCTCGATCGTGCTGTCCGGCAGCGTAATGACCGCCTTGTCGGCGTCCTCGCTCGGCAGGTAGCCGAGGTTGAACATCACGGCCCCGACCCGGCCGTGATGCCTTGGATCCAGCGCAGCCGCCATTTCGGCATGGCTGCGCTCCAGCAGGGAAACCGGCGCAAGTCTGGCGCCGGTCTCCCGCGCTTTGGCGAGCCGCTGGGCCGCCAAAGATAATGCTTCGGCTTGAATATCGAAGCCGAAGACTTGTCCCTTGCGGCCGCAGGCTTCCGCAAGGAACAGGGTGTCCGCGCCGGTGCCGACGGTCGCGTCCACCGCGGTGTCGCCGGGCTGGAGCCGCTGCGACACCAGCTGGCGGGCAAAGCTGAGCACGGAGGGGAAGCCCATCAGCGTCCCCTCCAGTATTTGCCCTGCCAGGAATCACGGCTTCGCAGCTCCTTGTCGATGCCGTTCAGCACTTCCCATTTCTTTAGGCTCCACAGGGGGCCTATAAGCAGATCGCGCGGCGCATCGCCGGTCAGCCGGTGCACAATCATTTCCGGCGGCAGGAACTCCAGCGTATCCACGATCAGCTTGATATATTCATCCTGCTCCAGGAAGCGGAGCAGTCCCGCTTCGTACTGCTTGACCATCGGCGTCTTCCTCATCAGATGGAGCAGATGGATTTTAATACCCTGCACGTCCATCGCCGCAACAGCCCGGCCCGTATCCAGCATCATTTCGTGTGTCTCCTGCGGAAGGCCATAAATGATATGGGCGCAGACTCTGATGCCGCGTTTGCGCAGTTTCTCGACGGCGTCAAGATAACACTTTGTATCGTGGGCCCGGTTAATGAGCTGTGAAGTGGATTCATGAACCGTCTGCAGCCCCATTTCCACCCACAGATAAGTCCGCTCATTCAGCTCAGCTAAATATTCGACGACATCGTCAGGCAGACAGTCCGGCCGGGTAGCGATGGATAAGCCGACAACGCCAGGCTGCTCCAGGATCACTTCATAATATTCGCGAAGCTCCTCAACCGGAGCGTACGTATTTGTGTAGGCCTGGAAATAGCCGATGTATTTGGCATTCGGCCATTTCTGATGCTGCCGGTCGCGGATCGTATTGAACTGCGTGACCAGGTCGTCGCGCCGCCGGCCGGCGAAGTCGCCCGATCCCCGCGCGCTGCAGAACGTGCAGCCGCCCGTTGTGATGGATCCGTCCCGGTTGGGACAGGTAAAGCCGGCATCCAGCATGACTTTAAACACTTTTTCGCCAAATTGCTCTTTCATCTCGGTATTCCATGTATGAAATCTTTTATCGCTCCACAACAAGGGGGAGGAAGAAGATAAAGTGCTCATAAAATGCTCCTTTATTTTTAAAAAATGAATTCCCCTGTTTCGTTATCCAACTGTCCGGGTAATAAAGGGAGAACATCTTTCATTGTATCAAAACTTGTGAAAAAAGGGGAATTCAGCTTCCCCGGCCATTCTTGCTTTGCCACTTTAAGTATGCTATTTTATATAAGCGTATTAAAGAGGACGGCAGCAGAGGGGAAAGGGATTTCCCGCCCTGCATTTTGAATTTCGCATTTTGCTTTCTGGGCGGCTAGCACACCGTAACCGGACGAAAAGCGGAACCTGACTTTGTTGGACCCCAATTCCAAATATAGAAAAAGGAATCCTTACAGCTGCTACCCAGCGGCTTTCAGGGTTCCTTTTTCATTAGATTAGCCTTTACTTTTCGTCCATTCTTGGGCAAAATATAGTGTCAGGTACTATTAAGAGGAACAAAGAGGAGATTAAAGATGCGTTTACGCGGCAGAAAAGGAATACGTGAAAATCTGGAGGCCCAGCCTGAGCTGATCGTGCTGGACCCTCGCGAGTATAAAGGACGCTGGAAAGAAAGATTCGGCAATGACCGCCCGATTTACGTCGAGCTCGGCATGGGCAAAGGTCAATTCATCAGCGGCATGAGCGTTCGTTATCCGGACGTAAATTTTATCGGTATGGATATGTACGATGAGCTGATCCGCCGGGCAGGGGAGAAGGGCAAGAAGGCCTGGGCCGAGAAGACCGGTCAAAGCATGGAAGACGTGCTGCCTCCGAATCTCAATCTGGCGCTAGGCAATATCGAGTTTATTGAGGAATTTTTTGCGCCGGGAGAAATCGAGCGGATTTATTTGAACTTCAGCGATCCGTGGCCAAAAGCGAAGCATGGACGCCGCCGGCTGACGCACCCGCGTTTTCTGAACAAGTACAAGCATCTGCTGAACGAACGAGGCGAAATTCATTTCAAGACCGATTCGCAGACGCTGTTTGAATTTTCGCTGAACGCATTTGCAGCCGTAGGCCTGCAAATGAGCGACATCTCGCTGAATTTGCACCGTGAAGGCATCAATGAGAACCATGTCATGACGGAATACGAAAGCAAATTCCATGCCCAGGGCATGAATATTTACCGCTGCGAAGTGAAGATAGGCCAAGAAGCTTTGCGCAAATACGAAGAGCACAAGATGGATATGTTTTAAACGGCACCGTCTGGTGCCGGGCTAGAGGGCCGTCTGCGGGGAAACCCGGAGGTGGCTTTTTTGCTGTAATCTTTCGTAGATTTTGTTATTGACTTTGCCGGATAGAGGTTGTAAATTTTAAACACACAAATTCAAATTAGTTAACTCGGAATTAATTCGGGGATACCGACTGTACGAACAGAGGTATTACGTGGTTTTACGCGTGATGCCTCTGTTTTTTTCGTTTTAACTAGGAGGAGGGGGACATGGGCTTGGGAGGATCAAGGCTGGAGATCGGCAATCTCGGCAAAATCTTTTATACAGCAGACGGACAGATAGAAGCTTTGAGGCAAATTGATTTGCAGATTGAAGCCGGTGAATTCGTTACTTTAATTGGACCAAGCGGCTGCGGCAAAAGCACGATGCTAAGGATCATAGCGGGCCTTGATACGGGGTATTCCGGCTCGCTAACTTTGGGAGGCCAGGAGATCCGGGGACCCGGGCTTCCTGTTTTCCCGAGATTAATTGCAAATCAAAAAGCTGCCGAATGTATCGGCAGCTTCATGTGCTGGGTCCTATTATGGCGTTTTCTTATAAGAAAACAAATCGCTGCGCCCCTGATTTTGGTCGAGCAGTTCGATGATCGCGTGGGCGCTTCCGGTTGGATGGTAGCTGTTGATCTGCTCCAGCACCTGCCGGCGCTTCTCGACAACCTGATCGTAATGGTTAATCAGCCGGTCCATCCAGTCCGTAATATCGTCTGTGGAGGTAATAGGCGTTCCCCAGCCCTGTGAGGTGAAATATTCGGAATTCTCTTCCTCCTGGCCTGGCAGGGGCTGGTGAAACAGCATCGGAATCCCTTTGGCAAGCCCTTCCGTACAGGTCATCCCGCCCGGTTTGGTCACCAGAAGATCGGCAAATTCCATCAGCTTATCTACCTCACGCGTAAATCCAAGCAGTTGGATGTTCGGATGCTGGAACCTTGGGTCCTCCTGCATCTTGTTCAGCTGCTTTGTATTGTTGCCAAAGCAGAAGATGATTTGTACCTGATCCCGGTAGCTGGCCAACAGGGAGTTAACGGTTTCATCTTTCATGAAACCCCAGCCGCCGCCCATGACAAGCACGGTTGGCAGATCCTTCAGGCCGAAGCTGGTCCGGATCTCTTCCTTGCTATGGCGTTCCCAGAAATTAGGGTGAACAGGAATGCCCGTCACTCGAATTTTGGAATCGTCAACGCCTCGTTCAATCAGCTTTTCCCGAACCTGGTTTGTAGACACCAGATAGCAGTTCACTTCCCGGCTGACCCAGGCGCCATGCACATCATAATCCGTGATGACTGTACAAAGCGGCACCTCCATGCCAAGCCGTTTGATCCTGGAAATGACCGCGCTTGGAATCGGATGGGTACAAACAATGACGTCCGGATGCAACTGCTTGATTACCTGTGAAGTATGCGTATAGAAAATCCGGTGGAGCGCCAGCGTCGTAAATTTATTCAGAGATTTCTTATAATTGCTGCGATACATAAGCCGGACGAGCCGGGGCTGCGATGAGACGGTCTTCTTGTATGCAGTTATAATGAAAGGCGCCATTCTAGGGTTAAGGAAGCTGCCCAGCTCTAGCACTTTGGTCTGAACATTCGGCGCAATCTTCCGCAAGTTACTGGATAGCGCGTAAGCGGCTTGCGTATGACCGGCTCCAAACCCCTCTGATAACAGCAATATTCTTTGTTTATGCACTTTAGTTTCACCTTTTCCCGCAAGGTTTTACCATTATATATACATTATCCGCTTTATGGCCATAATGCAACCGTCCCAAAAGCTGTTAATGTTCCAATAACGCCTCCGGCAAGGACATCAGAGGGGTAATGAAGCCCCAGGTAAATCCGGGACAAAGCTACCAGCAGCGCAATCGGAAGCAGCGGCAGAATGAGCAAGGGGAAAATAATCATAAACGGTACAGTTACTGAAAAAATAGCTGTCGTATGGCCGGACGGAAAAGAATGATCTTTCAACGGGTTGCGGAAAGTCCGGGTATCCGGCAGGGCAAGATAAGGCCGCAGTCTCGGATAGGTTTTCTTGGCTATAGCTACCGGAATGTGGCTTGCGGCCAGGGTTGTAAGACTCATGAGAGCCGTTGTTCCCCAAACTCTGGGCAGAAAGTACCAGCTGATCAGACAAGCCGAAATTGTAAAGGTGGCTCCGCCAAGATGAGTTACGTAATAGAGCAGGAAATTTAGAAATTTCCGGTGCAGCCCGGTGTTGATTTTGATAAATAATTTCCGGTCCGCTTGATGGAACTTGGCAAAAAGTCGAGTCAGCATTTACAGCTCCCCCTTTCGTTAGAGGCATTACTTGCAAATTCCATTTTCTATTTATTTAGGCATATCTGCTTTAAATGTATCATATTTTTTAAACCCGGACGGGCTTTTTACACAAAAAGTCTCGGCACTGGCGGCTGTGTTTGTTGGTGGCTGATTCAATGTTAGCTGAGGAGTTTAAAATAAATTGAGTTTAATTGTAAACTTTTTGGGCTTTTGTTTCGTAGATATTATTGGCATTTAAAATGGGGTTCCGCTTTATGTAAATTTTGGCTTTCTGAATTTTTGAAAAAAAAGGAGGGCCGAAGAAATAAAAAGGATTAAAAATGCTGAAAATAAGAAATAAGCAGGGATGAAACCGTGACTGTGATATTGTGAGAAGCTGTAGCAAGCCAGTTCGGCCGTATTTTGCCAAAACAAGCGCTAATTTGCTTTTGACAAACAAATCAAAGTCGTGGAGAATCGATATGGCACTTGCTGTGCAGTATGAAATATTTCAGAAAGAATCGTAATGAAGGTGGTCAGCGAGATTCGTTTCGCATGAAAGAACAGTGATAACAAATAAAAAAACACTGTGTCTAGAGAGAAAGAAAAACAAAAAACATTCAAAAGGGTTAAAAAAAGGGGGCTGCAGAGAATCATGTTTGATGGCATTTTGGTTACCCTCCAGATCATTCTGGCGGTGATTGCCGTTTACCAGTTCGTATTCTCATTGTTCGGCATGTACAGGAAAAAGCATAAGACGCAACACGCGCCGGAAAAATCATTTGCGGTTTTGGTTGCTGCGCATAACGAGGAGCAGGTGGTCGGAGCTCTGATGGAGAATCTGAAGGAGCTGAACTATCCTCGCGAGCTGTACGATGTATTCGTTATCTGTGACAACTGTACGGACCGCACGGCTGAAATCGTCCGCCAGCACGGAATGAACGCCTGTGTACGGACCAATACCAATCAGCGGGGCAAAGGTTTTGCGATCGAATGGATGCTCAAGAAGCTTTGGGAAATGCCGCGTCAATATGATGCCGTGGTTATGTTTGACGCCGACAATCTGGCGCATCCGGATTTCCTTAAGGAAATGAACAATGACTTGTGCGAAGGAGCACGGGTTATCCAGGGTTATATCGATACCAAAAACCCGGAAGACTCATGGATTACCGCTTCGTACGGGATATCCTACTGGTATGTAAACCGCTTGTGGCAGCTTTCCCGTCACAATCTGCGCATGGCCAATTTCCTTGGCGGAACAGGCATGTGCTTTGAGACAAATCTGCTCAAAGAAATGGGCTGGGGCGCAACCAGTCTGGTCGAGGACTTGGAATTCACCATGCGCTGCGTAGACCGCGGCGTTCATCCGGTGTTTAACTATGACGCCAAGCTGTTTGACGAGAAGCCTTTGTCCTTCAAGGCGTCCGCGCGTCAGCGTCTGCGCTGGATGCAGGGCCACTTTACGGTTGCCCGCCGTTATTTCTTCCCGTTGATCTGGAAGAGTATCAAGGAACGCAGCCTGGTCAAAATGGACATGGCGCTGTATGCGGTGAACGTGTACATCGTTTTGCTTACGTTTTTGCTTGCTGCGCTGATTTGGGCGGATCAATCGCTGTTTAATGGACCTCATTTCGCTACGCTGTATTCGTATTTGCCGATTTGGGCATCGTTTTTTGCGGTGGGCGCGAACGTAGTCACCTTCCTTCTGGCTATGGCCTTGGAGAAGGTTACGTTCAAGAAGGTTTATCTGTACCTGATCCTGTTCCCGATCTATTTGATCTCCTGGTACCCGATTACGTTCTATGCCTTCTTCACTCAAAACAACAAGCAGTGGAGCCATACCCAGCACACTCGGGTCGTGCGGCTTGAAGAAGTGCAGAGCAAGCAGGGGTAACCCTTTTCTTGAAGAAAGCTGTTGACATGAACTTCGATCGTGTGATATATTAGTCAAAGTGTTGTTAACAATAAAAAAGGATTGCAAGAAGAGGCTGCCGCTTCTCACCTGTCCGACAATTGTTGGCTGGTCTTGATCCGACCAAACTTGTGAATTTAACATTCATGATGATATGGACGATCAATATTGGGATGCGGGTGTCTGACCCGCATCCCTTTTCAATTTATGAAAGCTTAAAGGCGATTTTAAGCCGCTATGCGGCCATCCTTTTTGGAGGTGGAGAACTATCAGTAAGGAACATTTGATCAATGACGAGATTCGGGCGAAGGAAGTACGCTTGGTTGGACCGGACGGCGAGCAGATCGGCATCAAACCGATTCGTGAAGCCCAGCAAATGGCTATCGATTTGAACCTGGATTTGGTGAATATTGCGCCAACGGCCAAACCGCCGGTATGCCGCATCATGGATTACGGCAAATTCCGTTACGAGCAGCAGAAGAAAGACAAAGAAGCCCGCAAGAATCAGAAGATCGTGGACATCAAAGAAGTTTGGTTCCGTGCCAATATCGAGGAACATGATTATCAAACGAAATTGCGCAACGTAATCAAATTTTTGAACGAAGGCGACAAAGTTAAATGCTCTGTACGCTTCCGTGGACGTGAAATCACTCATGCCGATATCGGCCAGAAAATTTTGGAGCGCGTGAAGACCGAAGTGGCAGAACTGTCCAGCGTTGAGCGTCAGCCTAAACTTGAAGGCCGCAGTATGATTATGATTTTGGCGCCTAAAAATTAGGCGCCATATAAACTATGAGGGGGAAGACCTAATGCCTAAAATGAAAACACACAGCAGCCTTAAAGGCCGCTTCAAAATTACGGGAACTGGTAAAGTAAAACGTTACAAAGCCAACAGAAATCACCTTCTGTCCCACAAATCGAAACGTGCTAAGCGCGTTTTGGCCAACAGCCCAGTTATGTATTCCGGCGATGTAAGCCGTCTGAAACAAGGCCTGGCTAACCTGAAGTAGTTCATTCTTAAACAATTATCTTGGGAGGTTTATCACTATGGCAAGAGTAAAAGGCGGATTCGTCGTTCGTCGTCGTCATAAGAAAATTCTGAAACTTGCAAAAGGTTATTTCGGTTCCAAACACCGCATCTTCAAAACAGCTAAGGAGCAAGTGAACAAATCCTTGCTCTATGCTTACCGTGACCGTCGTCAGAAAAAACGCGATTTCCGCAAATTGTGGATCGTTCGTATCAACGCTGCAGCACGCCAAAACGGCTTGTCCTACAGCAAATTGATGCACGGCCTGAAGTTGGCTGAAGTTAACATCAACCGCAAAATGCTTGCGGATCTGGCTGTTAACGATATCGCAGCTTTCAACTCTTTGGCTACTGTAGCTAAAGAAAAAATCAACGCTTAATTAAGTCTTAAGCCAGAAGGCGCCCCAATGGGGCGCCTTTTTTTGTGCTCCGAACCTGCTTCTGAGCTTTTTATTTTGATGTTTTCCCAGTCAGCCGGGCGTTTGTACAATCACCGGACCTGCTGCGGGAATACGCTGGATAAGAATACAGCAGGAGGAGGGAAACCTGATGAAAGCAAATGCAATTGAATCCCAGGCTAAAAAACTGGTCGGCAAAAAAGTTATAGCTTATAAAAAAGACGGCGGCTTCGTGACAGGGACTTTGGTCAAAGTCAGCGGAAAACGCCTTTATGTGAAACCTGGAGCCGGTAAAAATGTGAGAACAAAAGCCATTTTGCCTTTGGCTTTATTTGACCTGCTTGCGATCGGCACGGCGCCTTATGCCACGGGGGGTTTTGGAGGATACCCTGGCTACGGTTATGGAGGATATCCGGGCAATGGATATGGTTACGGTGGATATGGCGGATACGGCGGATACCCTGGTTACGGTTATCCGGGCGGATTTTTCCTATAATTTTCGGTTTTTGCCCTAACGGCTGAGAAGTGATTTCTCCATTTCGTAACACTGGGTTTGAGCCACAAAACGAAGGGTATGGTACCCCAGTTTACTGTAAAACAGGTGGGCGTGTGTGTTCCCGGCGTCCACCATTACCTTTGAGCGCGAGCAGCCTCTGGAGACGGCGAAATTTTCGGCTTTGGCCATCAGGGATTTGCCGTAACGCTTGTGCTGATACTTCTGATCAACGGCGATCATATCGATGTACAGCAATTCGCCATGAATCATGAAGTGGATAAAGGCATGAGGGTCGGATTCGTAATTGGACGCTGCAACCAAGGTGACGCCGTTTTTCAAGCGGGCAGGCAAATCCCGGCGGATGTTCTCGATTTCCTTGTCAGACAAATGGCTGTGCGGGACAAGCTCCTTTTCAATCAAGGCATAGATGACAGGGTCATCCTGTTTGGGTCTTCGATAACGGATCAAAATGCACCCCTCCTTCTGCACCCGGGTGAATGTCTTCGTTATCCTATGATGGAGGCCTGTTTAGGGTGACAAATAAAAAAATAAGATGGGAACTATTGACTTCCCGTGTAAGGTGAACATATAATGTTCCTAACCATTTTAACCATTTAAAGCTATAAACCCAATGGCTATGAAGAGGACGAAGCTTAAGGGCTCTATGCTCAGAGAGTGGATGGATTTGCTGAGACCACCACCGTTATCCCTTATTGCGCGCTCACCTCGGAGCTGTTTTCCTGAAAGGTGTTTTGGCCTGGACGTCATCCAGCCGGACAGTGAATAGGGGGAATCGTGTTGTCCACGTTACGGATGAAGGGTAGTAAAGACCCGGCCAGCTTCGGCCCCTTGATTACCCGCCAAGACTTGGTATCGTGAGATGCCTTGTGAATTTGGGTGGTACCGCGTAAGGTAAATCGAACCTTTCGCCCCTCTAGCGTTATAACGCTGGAAGTGGGCGGAAGGTTTTTTTGTTGCTCTAGCCGCCAAGCCTGAGAGGAGGAAACGTAAAGTGAAAACGGAAACTGAGGAATTGAAGTCAACAGAACAATTACGTGAGAAATGGATGAAGCCGGAGGTCATTACCGGTTCTGAAATTTTGCTGAGAAGCCTGCTGCTTGAAGGCGTGGAATGCGTCTTTGGATACCCGGGGGGCGCCGTGCTGTACATCTATGATGCGCTTTACGGGTTCAAGGATTTCCATCATCTGCTGACGAGACACGAGCAGGGAGCGATCCATGCAGCCGATGGATATGCCAGAGCAAGCGGCAAGGTAGGCGTTTGTATCGCCACTTCAGGTCCCGGCGCTACCAACCTGGTGACAGGTATTGCCACAGCCTACATGGACTCGGTTCCATTGGTTGTCATTACGGGCAATGTCCATCAGAGCCTAATTGGAACCGATGCTTTCCAGGAAGCGGACATTACGGGTATTACGATGCCGATCACGAAGCACAGCTACCTGGTGAGGGATGTCAAAGATTTGCCGCGCATTATTCACGAGGCTTTCCATATTGCGAACAGCGGCCGCAAAGGGCCGGTGCTGATCGATATTCCGAAAGACGTTTCGGCAGCTACTACCTTGTTTGAACCGGCAAAAGTCATGAACCTGCGCGGATATAATCCGACGGTAGCTCCTAACCGGCTGCAGCTTGATAAAGTAGCGGCAGCGATTCAGGAAGCCAGCCAGCCCGTGATTTTGGCAGGCGGCGGAGTTGTCTACTCGGGTGGTCATGAAGAATTGCTCCAATTCGCCGAAACAACGGAAATTCCGGTAACGACCACTTTGCTGGGGCTCGGCGGATTCCCGAGCGGCAACCGCCTTTGGATGGGCATGCCGGGTATGCACGGAACGTATACGGCGAACAACGCGATCCAGCAGTCCGATCTGCTGATCTGTATCGGCGCCCGTTTTGACGATCGGGTAACCGGTAAGCTGGACGGCTTCGCGCCTAAAGCCAAAATCGTCCACATCGACATCGATCCGGCCGAGATCGGCAAGAACGTCCATACGGATATTCCAGTGGTCGGGGATGTCAAAACCGTGCTGGAGCAACTGAACAAACTGATCAAGCGGGCGGACAAGGCGGATGCCTGGAGAGACCAGATCCAGCAGTGGAAAGCGGAGAAACCATTCAAATACAAGGATTCCAACGACAGCTTGAAACCGCAGTGGGTTATTGAAATGCTGAACGAAACGACGCATGGCGAAGCTATCGTAACCACTGACGTCGGACAACATCAAATGTGGACGGCCCAGTATTATAAATTTAACCAACCGCGCTCATGGATCACCTCCGGTGGTCTGGGCACGATGGGATTCGGATTCCCGTCAGCTATCGGAGCGCAGATGGCCCATCCGGATCGGCTGGTCATTTCCATCAACGGCGACGGCGGCATGCAGATGTGTTCGCAGGAGCTCGCGATCTGCGCCATTAACAAAATCCCGGTTAAAATCGTCGTGATCAATAATCAAGTGCTTGGGATGGTCAGACAGTGGCAGGAGCTTATTTACGAGAATCGCTACAGCCATATCGATCTTTCCGGCAGCCCCGACTTTGTGAAGCTGGCTGAAGCCTACGGGGTTAAAGGACTGCGGGCGACGAACAAAGAGGATGCGCAGGCGGTTTGGCGCGAGGCGCTTGAGACACCGGGACCTGTATTGGTAGAATTCGTGGTGGATAAGCAGGAAAATGTCTATCCGATGGTTACTCAGGGTTCTACCATTGATCAAATGCTGATGGGGGACTGTGAATAATGACTACAAAACATGCGATTGCCATTCTAGTGAACGATCAGCCAGGCGTATTGCAGCGCGTGTCCGGCCTTTTTGGCCGGCGCGGCTTCAATATCGAGAGCATTACCGTAGGACAATCCGAAGAGCAGGGACTTTCCCGCATGGTCATCGTGACTGAGGGAGACGACCAGACGCTGGAGCAGATTGAGAAACAGCTCTACAAGCTGATCGACGTCATTAAAGTCGTTAATCTGAGCTCTAAACCGATGGTTTCCCGCGAACTTGCCTTGATCAAAGTCAAAGCGGAGCAGGCGGAACGTCCGGAAATCAAATCGCTGGCCGATACTTTCCGGGCGGCGGTTGTAGATATCGGAACCCGGAACATGATGATCCAGGTGGTAGGCGATACGGAAAAGGTCGACGCGCTCCTGGAGCTGCTTAAGCCTTACGGCATTCAAGAGCTTTCCCGCACAGGCGTAACGGCGATGACAAGAGGGAACGCTTTGTAGGCAGCTTGTTGGTCTAATTACTTTAAATTATTCCATTATGAATATCCCTGCTCCATGAGCGGGAATTTGAACCGATCTTATGATAACCGCGGCTGCGGGCTGATGCCGGAGGGCTTGGCTTAGAGAGCTAACTAAGGTCGTTTGAAATACCCGCTCATTAGGTTGAAGGGTTCAGCAATAAGCTTCTGCGCAGCCGCGCAGCGGACAAAACAAACATCATTCTAGGAGGAATCATATCATGGCAGTTACTTTGTACTATGAGCAAGATGCAGAATTAAGCGTATTAAAAGGCAAGACGATCGCAATCATCGGTTATGGCAGCCAAGGCCATGCCCATGCTCAAAACCTTCGTGAAAGCGGACTGAATGTTGTTATCGGCCTGCGTGAAGGCAAATCCTTTGACAAAGCCAAAGAAGACGGCTTCGAAGTATTGTCGGTAGCTGAAGCAACCAGCCGTGCGGATGTGGTTCAAATTCTGATGCCGGATGAAACTCAGGCGTCCGTTTATAACAGCGAAATCGCTCCTAACCTGAAAAAAGGCGCTGCGCTGATGTTTGCCCACGGTTTCAACGTTCACTTTGGACAAATCGTTCCTTCCAAGGATAATGATGTCCTGCTTGTTGCTCCTAAGTCCCCTGGTCATATGGTTCGTCGTACCTATGTAGACGGCTTCGGTGTACCAGGTCTGATCGCTATCCACCAGGATGCAACCGGACAAGCCAAAGAGATTGGTTTGGCTTATGCTAAAGGGATCGGCTGTACGCGTGCAGGGGTTATCGAAACTTCCTTCCGTGAAGAAACCGAAACCGATCTGTTCGGTGAACAAGCCGTATTGTGCGGCGGCGTAACTGCCCTGATCAAAGCCGGCTTCGAAACGTTGACTGAAGCTGGATATGCGCCGGAAATGGCTTACTTCGAGTGCCTGCACGAGATGAAGCTGATCGTAGACCTGATCTATGAAGGCGGCATGGCTACCATGCGTGATTCCATCAGTAACACTGCCGAATACGGTGACTATGTTACCGGACCTCGCATCGTAACTGACGAAACGAAGAAAGCGATGAAAGAGGTATTGGCTGATATCCAGCAGGGTAAATTTGCCCGCGACTTCATCCTGGAGAACCAATCCAACCGCGCTTTCCTGACTGCAACCCGTCGTAATGAAGCAGCTCATCCGATCGAGGTAGTAGGTTCCGAGCTTCGCGGTTTGATGCACTGGATCAAGAAATAATAGCTGCCTGTAAGGCTTGCAGCCTGGGGCATAGAAATGCGGCTCTGCAGTTTATCTGTGGAGCTGCATTTTTTTGTGCGGACTCATCCCTAAAAGTATCTTATCTAACTCAATCTCTTCCAAACATATAGGTATAGCCTATCAGTTTGATAGCTTCTATATCTTGGTGCAATTCTGCCTTGCTATGTTACAAATAAAGAAGATGAAAATAACGTGATGAGGAGTGTTGTTCATGTCAGAGGTTAAGAAGATAGCGGTAATTGCCGGGGATGGAATCGGACCTGAGGTTGTCCGGGAAGCGGAGAAGGTGCTGAAACGGACGGAGGAGCTGTTCGGCTACCGCATTGAGACGGAACACGCTTTGTTTGGCGGCATTGCCATTGACGAGAAGGGAACACCACTGCCGGAAGAAACACTTGAAGTCTGCAAAAAGGCCGATGCAGTGCTGCTCGGAGCCGTCGGCGGCCCGAAATGGGACAACAACCCGAAAGAGCTGCGTCCGGAAACAGGCCTTTTGGGAATCCGCAAAGCGCTTGGATTGTTCTCGAACCTGCGCCCGGCTGTTGTGTTTGATTGCTTGAAGGATGCTTCTACACTTAAACCTGAAGTGCTTGAAGGAACGGACCTGATCGTCGTTCGCGAGCTGACCGGCGGCATCTACTTCGGCGAGAAATTCCGCCGCGACAGTGAGCAGGGACAAGAAGCTGTGGACACCTGCACTTACAATGTGAGCGAAGTAGAGCGGATCGTGCGCCAGGCCTTCGAGATTGCAGGGAAACGCCGTAAGAAACTCGCATCCGTCGATAAAGCGAACGTGCTGGAAACTTCCCGCTTGTGGCGCGAAGTTGTGAATCGGGTAGCACCGGAGTATCCGGACGTAGAGCTGGAGCATGTGCTTGTCGATAACTGCGCGATGCAGCTGCTCCGCAGACCTGCAAGCTTTGATGTGATCGTCACAGAAAATATGTTCGGCGACATTCTGAGTGATGAAGCAGCGATGCTGACCGGTTCGATCGGCATGTTGTCCTCCGCTTCGCTTGGTGAAGGAAGCTTTGGCCTTTATGAACCCGTACACGGTTCTGCTCCCGACATTGCCGGACAGAACAAAGCGAATCCAATTGCTACAATCCTTTCCGTTGCCTTGATGTTCCGAATGACCTTTGGATATGAGGACGCCGCGGATGCTATTGAGAAAGCGGTGAAGGATGTGCTGGATGCGGGTCACCGTACTGGAGATATAGCTGTAGATAAGGCAGCCGCAATCGGCACCGATGTAATGGGCGACCTGATCGTAGCAGCAATGACCAGCAAAGCTTCTTCGGCAGTCTAATCCTAAAGTTCACAAAAAGTTCGTTAATTATAATTATTCTAAAAAAGAAATGAATATAATCTTGACTTCAAATATGGAGAAATGTTACCATCTTTATTGTAAATGATAAAGATTATCATTCAGAAATTAGGAGCGGATTATCCCGCGCCTTACATATTCTAAAGGAGGATTATAATCATGGCACAACGTTTGGTTGGAAGACCTGCACCTGATTTTAACATGGAGACTGTATCTGGAGACGGCAAAGAGTTTGGACGCGTAAAACTGTCCGACTACAGCGGTAAATGGCTGGTATTCTTCTTCTATCCACTGGACTTCACATTTGTATGTCCTACGGAAATTACAGCTCTGAGCGAGGCTTACGAGCAATTCAAAGAACTGGACACTGAAATTCTTGGCGTAAGTGTTGACTCTATCCACAGCCACAAAGCTTGGATCAACACTGCTAAAGAAAACAACGGTTTGGGACAATTGAACTTCCCGCTCGCTTCCGACATCACTAAGAAAGTTGCTGAAGACTACGGCGTACTGATCGAAGAAGAAGGCGTTGCACTGCGCGGCTTGTTCATCATCGATCCAGAAGGCGAATTGAAATACCAAGTGGTTAACCACAATGACGTTGGCCGCAGCGTAGAAGAAACACTTCGTGTTCTTCAAGCCCTGCAATCCGGCGGATTGTGCCCAATGAACTGGAAACCAGGCGACAAAAACCTGAACGCTTAATCATTGGATTATAGCCTAACCCCCTTTTGACGAAAGTCAACAGGGGGTTTTTTACACACTTTTCAGGTAATTGGACGGAAATATTGACTTAAACGTGGTAAAATGGGTAAAAATCTAACGTGATGAGAGGAATCGCTTCCTAAGTCCGCGAATAAGTTATAGAAAATGGATGAACCGAGATCAGGAGGGTGATGGGGAATGAGTTTTTGTTGCGGAGCCAGCATGGTGGGAACAAAAGGAACACTGAAGCATTACCGTACTCAGGTCCACAATGTTCCCCTTTTATTGTGCCCGGTATGCCATCGAGTTGAGGTTCATTATAAGGTTGAAAATGAATACGAAATATTGGCTGAATATGCTCATGCGGATGGGGCGCAGGAAATTGATTTTGCCGATTTTGTATCCGAAGATGATGAATCGATTTTTGTGAACTGCGTAAATGATGAGCGTGAGGATCCGCTAGATATAGTCAAACGCCAAATTGACAGCTCCCTCGATCTGTTAACAGTGGCTAAACATATTGGAGACGAGAAATGGGAGAGCGAGTTGAAGCGCAGGCTTGCCTTCATGAGTAGAAGAAGAGAAAGGCTTCAGCACCGTTAGCAGAGGAATAAGTGAAGGGTTAAATGGGCCAATCACGATTGAATATTTCGTAAAACAGCTTTCGTCACGGAAGCTGTTTTTCTTATTTTTGGAAATATTGGACGTAATGGGATGAAACCTCTTTTTTCGACAGTTTCTCTGATTGACGCGTTTAGACAACCTCTTTATGATTAAGTTGTACCAGGAAAACTTTTGCAGGAGAAGATCGAAAATCGGCCTTTTCAAGCATGAAGTTGTTTAGCTAGATGATGAATTTTTGATGTCATTGATATCATATTCATAGATATCAGTGATTTTTTTAGTGCTTGGCTTGAAAAGTGTTAGATGGTCTTGGGAAAATACTCAGTTTCACCCTGCATTCTCCGTTCTGAGATGAAAAAGCCAAACCGGCAAGAACATCATTCAAGGGAAAAGGAGGATAACAACTTGTTGAGTGATATCGAAGAAACGCTGCTCCAACCAGTCGAACTTTTTGTATCAGCCCAGCTTAAAAAAAACAAGTATGAAAATGTACTCCAGCACCTGGACAATGGCATTATTTTATTTAACTGCGAGGGACAAATTACTTTCGCTAATTCCTTGATCGCATCTTTGCTAAGACTGCAGCCGCAGGAGATGATCGGCTGCACGATCCGCCAGCTGCTTACGCCCTCCCATTTGAGGCGAAGCGAATGGAAATGGCTCTTTCAAGTCTATCGCGAGATTATGCATAAACATAAAACCAGGTTTGAAATCCGGGATGATTACGGGAAATACTGGATGGTCTCGGTGACCTATACCGAAGATTTGGATGGGGATCTGCTTATCAGCTTTAAAGATATTTCGGACTATAAGCAAATCGAACAGACGGCCTCCCATAATGACAAGTTGGCGATTTTAGGAAAAATTTCCGCGGCTATTGCCCACGAGATTCGAAATCCTCTAACGGCTATCCGCGGTTTTATCCAACTGCTCCGTCCCCATCTGCTTCAATTGGGCAAAGACGAATATGCCCGGATCATTCTAATGGAGATTGACAGAACCAACGACATTATTCATGAGTTTCTAAACTCTTCCAAACCTTCCTCTCCTTCCACACCGGAGAAAGCGGTGCTAAGAGTTACCTCTTTACTGAGGCAAACGGTATTGCTGACAGAAAGCGAAGCGCTGATGAAGGACTGTGAAATTTCGCTGCAGTCGGAACAGGAAGAGATGATGATTTCTATAGATGCCAAACAAATCAAGCAGGTTTTTCTCAATCTGATCAAAAATGCCATGGACGCCATTGAAGAGATCGAGGGGCGGAAAGGCGAGATCCAGATTCAGGCGAAATCTGAAGGCGCAAATGCGGTAATTTCTATACGCGATAACGGAAGCGGTATGGAACAAGCAAGATTAAAGAGGTTGTCAGATCCTTTTTTCACGACAAAAGAGAAGGGCACAGGACTTGGTTTGTCGGAAAGCTACCGTATTATTCAAAATCATGGCGGCTCCATAAAGGTTGAAAGCAGCATTGGAGTCGGAACAACTTTTATCATCTCGCTGCCGCTAGCTAATTAGGGCCAAAAAGCCGTTTCAGGTGAAACGGTTTTTTTTGTTTAAATAAATAAGGGATGAGGAATGAATAAATACAGCCAGGATGACAAAAAGGATGGTGCAGAATTGGACGGTAATGTAGCGGAAGTATTGTGGAACAGCGGGGGAATTCCCGATGATGCGGAACGAAAGGTCCTTATTTTGTTAGTTACAAAGAAGGAAGTTAAAAGCGGGCAAGTGGAATCATGGCTTAAACCGTATACCGGAACGCTGGCACAAAGCCGGTTATTTGAAGGCGAAGTGAACCAGACCTTCCTATTGCCGATGCCGGATCAGAATCCGGCGGAGACTGTAATTCTAGTTGGGGCCGGCGAAGACCCCCTTACAGCTGATGAATTAAGATTAAGCGCTGCTGCGGCCGCTCGGGCGGCAGTAAGCATCCGGCCGGAACAAGTGTTATTTAAAGTACCTGTATCGCTGGGCTCGCTCATGGTTGAAGGACGTAATGAGCTTGCAGCGCAGGCCTTGACGGAGGGCTTTCTGCTTGGCGCTTATCACAGGCCAAATTATAAGCGGGAGAAGTCTGCTTATGAAGGGATACGGAAAGTGTTCTTTTTACATAAAGAGGCAGCAGTCGGTTCCGAGCCCGAGGAGTGGGCACAAGGGATACGGATGGGCCGTGCTTTTGCCGCTGGTACGATAACGGCCAGGGATCTGACCAACCTGCCGGGCAATCTGCTGACACCGGAGGATTTGGGAGACGCAGCGGTCGAACTGGCCCAGCGGTACGGACTTGAAGTCGAGGTGCTGGATGCAGCCGACCTCCAGGAGCAAGAAATGGGCGGACTGCTGGCAGTAGGACAGGGCAGCGTTCATCCTCCGCGGATGATTATAATCAAATACAAAGGAGTCGATCATTGGAAGGATGTTACCGGCTTGGTCGGAAAAGGGATTACCTTTGATACCGGCGGAATATCGCTTAAACGAGCTCCGGGGATGGAGGAAATGATCAGCGATATGGGCGGGGCGGCTTCCGTACTCGGCGTAATGGAGATTCTAGGCATTCTGCGTCCCAAAGTGAACGTGATTGCCGTCATTCCCGCGGCGGAGAATATGCCGTCCGGCAGTGCCATGAAGCCCGGAGATGTAATAACAACCCGCAGCGGAAGAACGATTGAAATGCAGAACGCTGATGCGGAAGGCAGAATCGTTCTGGCGGACGGGGTAACGTATGCTAAAGAGCAGGGAGCAGAGCGAATTATTGACATTGCGACTTTAACCGGAGCAATTTTGTCTGCGCTGGGGGACGTGGCAACGGGAGCCGTGACGAACGACGATATTTTTCTGCAAAGCTTCATTATGGCTTCGAAACAAACGGGTGAAAAAGTGTGGCCGCTTCCGAACTATCCGGAATATTGGGGAATGCTGAAGAGCAGTGTCGCCGATCTGAACAACCGTCCAGGCAGGAATGCAGCTGCCATTACGGCGGGGCTGTTCATCGGTACCTTTGCCGAAGGCCTGCCGTGGATTCATTTGGACATCGCCGGAACCGCTTTTTTAAGTAAGGAACGTGGTGTGGATCCGCGGGGAGGCACTGGGGTTATGGTTCGTACGGTGAGTCAGTGGATTCTGCAAAACGGACTGCAGTAAACCGAGTTTCTTCTATTAAAAATATAGGAGACAATAAAGATCACTTTCATAGGGAAGTGGATTTACCTGTCAGGAAGCTCTGCTGAGGAAAGCAGGGCTTTCTGCTTGTGCGGATACTCGCGGGATACCCGTCGTTCTACGCAGCCGTTCTATGGTGCTACTTACGCTAAACACGCCTACATACTTTAAAGCGGCAAAATAAACTTCTTTACTTTAACGTTTTGCTTCAAGTAAGATAGAGAAGAATACACCTTAATCCAGGAACTAAAGAAAGGATTTTCAGTGATGAAAAATAATCCTAGTAAAATTGTAGATTGCACGATCCGCGATGGAGGTCTGGTGAACAACTGGGACTTCAGCGTTGAATTTGTTCAGCAGCTGTATGCCGGACTTAACAAAGCCGGTGTTGATTATATGGAAATCGGTTATAAAAATTCTCCCAAGCTGCTTAAAGGAGCGGAAGGCGCAGGTCCATGGCGGTTCCTGAACGACGACTTCCTTCGCAAGGTTATCCCGCAAAAGGGCAGCACCAAATTATCTGCGCTTGTCGATGTAGGCCGTGTAGATGAAGATGATATTTTGCCGCGCAGTGAAAGCCTGCTGGACCTCATTCGTGTCGCATGTTATGTGAAGGATGTAGATAAAGCCCTTGATCTGATTCAGAAATTCCATGATCTTGGTTATGAAACCACTATTAACATTATGGCTTTGTCCGGCGTGATGGAGAAGGAACTGGTTGAAGCCTTTGACCTAATCAAGGAAAGCGTGGTCGATGTGGTTTATATCGTGGATTCCTACGGAAGCCTTGACCACAAAGACATGTTGTACCTGATCGAGAAATTTAAAGCCCATCTTCCAAACAAACGGCTTGGCGTGCATACCCATAACAATATGCAGCTGGCTTTCTCGAATACGCTGATTGCGGTAGACAATGGGGTGGAATTCCTGGATGCTTCGGTCTACGGCATGGGCCGGGCGGCTGGCAACTGTCCAACCGAACTGCTGGTTACACACCTGAAGAATACGCAATATCAGCTTCGGCCTGTTCTCGAAGTTTTGGAGAAGCTGCTGGTTCCGCTCAGGGAACAAGAGGAATGGGGATACCTGCTTCCTTACATGATTACCGGAACTTTGAACGAGCATCCTCGTTCGGCCATGGCGGTTCGGGCGTCCGAGAACAAGGATGCCGTGGTTGAATTTTATGATAAGCTTACTACGCCGGAAGTCAGCTTCCCTAAAGGTTGAGAATCTTCAAATAACCTTGATCTCCCGCTCTAGGGCGAGTAAGAACAAGGTTATTTTTATTTTACAATAAGAGAAAAATTTTGAAACAGCTGGAAGGGAATTGGCGAAGGATGTGGAATTGTTACAAATAGGGTAGAATAGCGCCTTCATTTGACAGCAAGTGAACAAAATCTGTGATTGTATAAATATACATCCGGGAGTTGAAACCGATGCGATTCAGGAAAGAGGAGAAGAAAGCTTTAGCCCCCTTACTGAACCTGCTGGCCGTTTTCATTGTGCTTGCCTGCAGTGTTTTATTGACGGTGGAAGCATGGAGGCAAGGAGAGTTGATCCGTCAGACGGAGAGCATTTTTCTCCTGATGTCCTGCTTCTATTTGAGCGGGAATACATTACGTCCGAAATTTAAACAGGATAATTTGAAGAGAACGGCTGCTCCAGAAACCGCTTGTTTAAAGAATTCTTATGAAGATCCGCTTACCGGACTTCCACAGCTTGACATGTTCCGTTCTGATTTGAAGGCATATTTGGAAGAGTCTTCTGAACCAAAAGGAATCTGTATCATCCATATCAACCGTTATCGAATTCTGAATGAAATTTTAGGGGCGGAATACGGTGAACATCTCCTGAAAGAGATAAGCCAGCGAATTATACAGATTTGCGGTAAAGTGGGAATGCTGTACCGGATTGGTGTGGATGATTTTGCATGGTTAATGAGAAAATATGCAGACGAAGAGATAGGGTTACAGCTTGCTGAGCAATGGTTGTCGCAGATAAATTTGTCGATTACACTGGGTGGAAGGGAATACCATATTTCGCTTAGTGCGGGGGTTGCCCTTTATCCTAGCGATGCCTCTACGGATGAGGAGCTGGTCCGTCATGCGGAACTGGCCGCCTATTATGCGAAAGAACAGGGGCTCAGCTGCTGCCGATTTGCTGAATATATGAGAACAATAAATATAGTCAGATTTGAACTGGAGAATGATATCCGTAGGGGAATTGTGCGGAAGGAATTTTTTATTGAGTATCAGCCCCAGGTGAATTTATGTACGGGAAAGATGGTCGGGCTGGAGGCGCTTGTCCGCTGGAATCACCCGGTTAGAGGATTAATTCCCCCATCTGAATTTATTCCGCTGGCGGAAGAAAGCGGCTTGATCGTCCAGCTTGGAGAATGGGTGCTCCGAACGGCCTGCAGGCAGAACAAGAGATGGCAGGATGAAGGTTTCGAACCGGTATCGGTATCCGTTAACATGTCGGTCAGGCAGTTTCGGGACCCTAGCTTCACAGAGAAGGTAGCCGAAGTGCTAACCGAAACAGGGTTAGATCCCCGTTATCTGGATCTGGAAATCACGGAAAGCATGACGATGGACCAGAAATGGGCGGTCAACCAGCTCGTGGAGCTGAAACAACTGGGGATTCTGGTGAGCATTGATGATTTCGGGACTGGATACAGCTCGCTTCATTATTTAAGAAAGCTTCCGGTCGACCGGATAAAGATAGACCGCTCCTTTCTGGAGGAAGTTGTTCAGGACAGCAGCGATGCGGTGATTGTGTCCTCTATAGCTGCTATGGCCAACCACCTGAAATTAAAAGTGACGGCCGAAGGCGTGGAGAACAAAGAACAGCTTGAGTTTCTAAAGCGTCAAAACTGCCATGATGCGCAGGGATATTTATTTAGCAAGCCGGTTCCCGCGTTAAGACTGGAACAGGATTTCCTGGTCAAGGCCGCAGGGTGACCGATTAAGCCTTCCGTGAGAACGGAGGGCTTTTTTTATTGGAGGGAAATGTGGCTATTCCGTGCATAGTCTGTAAGTCCGCTGGCAAATAATACAGATAGGGTTATACTTGTGATATACCGAACGTAACATGTCAGATATGTCGAATGAAGGCGATTTCAAGAAAAAAAGAGCGAATATTCGGAGATTTTTAGTGATTATTGTGTGGATTTTGCGCTTTATAGAATGTATAATCTAGTTTGTCCAAAGGATGTGCCGAAGATTGTAAATTTCAATCGGCATTTTCAATTTTATAAGGGGGATAACACTCAATGAAGAAAAGTTTTAAATTATCGATCGTACTGCTGCTCGCTCTTACGGTAGTCCTGGCGGGATGCGGAAATAACAAAAATAATGCCAATGCCGGCAACTCTGCTAGCGGCGGTTCCAATTCCAACACGGCTGCTAGTGTTAAGGTCGGTCTCGTTACCGACGTGGGCGGCGTAAACGACAAATCCTTCAACCAATCGGCTTGGGAAGGTCTTTCTTCTTTGAGCGATGTGAAATCCGAATATTTGCAAAGTACAAAACCAGATGACTATCAAACAAACC
Source organism: Paenibacillus physcomitrellae (assembly GCF_002240225.1). Classification (NCBI taxonomy): domain Bacteria; kingdom Bacillati; phylum Bacillota; class Bacilli; order Caryophanales; family Paenibacillaceae; genus Paenibacillus; species Paenibacillus physcomitrellae. Next base: position 4,491,009 of record NZ_CP022584.1, read on the forward strand.
TGAACAAATTCGTTAAAGGCGGCTACGATTTGACTTGGGGTATCGGTATGGATCTTGGCGACGCCGTTGATCAAGTCGCTTCCGAGAATCCTAATGCCAAGCTGGCTATCATCGACGCCACTGTTGACCAGCCGAACGTTAAATCCGTTACTTTCTCTGAAAACGAAGGTTCTTTCCTGGTTGGTGTAGTTGCGGGAATGATGACTAAAACCAACAAAATCGGCTTTGTAGGCGGTTCTCAAATTCCGGTTATCGAACGTTTCGAAGCCGGCTTTAAAGCAGGTATTGCAGCGGTTAATCCTAATGCACAAGTTCTTGTAAACTACACAGGCGCATTCGACAAACCTGACCTGGGTAAAACAGCTGCTGCTACTTTCTACGATAACGGCGCGGACATCGTGTTCCAAGCTGCAGGCGGTACAGGTACAGGCGTATTTAACGAAGCAACAGCTCGTGTTAAATCCGGTCAAAAAGTATGGGTTATCGGCGTAGACAAAGACCAATCCTTGGAATTTGGCGACGAGGTTACTCTGACTTCCATGGTTAAACGTGTTGACGAAGCGGTTAAACGCGTAAGCCAGGAAGTGGTTGACGGTACTTTCAAGGGCGGAAGCGAAGTGCTTGGCTTGAAAGAAAACGGCGTAGGCATTGCGGATACTTCCGAAAAGAATGTTCCTGCTGATGTATTGGCAAAAGTTGAAGAATACAAACAAAAAATCATCAATGGTGAAATCACAGTTCCAGCTGAGCCAACGAAGTAATTTTGTCATCATTAGACGGGTTCACTAGAAAAATCAAAGTTTGAATTGAATACAAGCAGAAATTTCAACAAGGCTGGTTTTTTTAACTGGCCTTGTTGTCACGTTATCGTGTATATTGTTGTATGGGCCTAAGAGGCCTAATTTGAATGAAGGGTGATCTCATGAACGCAGCGACTCCCGTTGTCGAGCTCAAAGGCATTACGAAACGGTTTCCTGGTGTCGTAGCTAATGACTCGATCAGTTTGAAACTGTATAAAGGCGAAATTCATGCATTGCTTGGTGAGAATGGTGCGGGTAAATCAACCCTGATGAATATTGTGTTCGGATTGTACCAACCTGATGAAGGCAGTATTGAAATCAATGGGAATCCCGTTATTATAGATAATCCCAACAAAGCGATCGATCTCGGGATCGGGATGGTTCATCAGCATTTCAAGCTGGTAGAGCCTTTTACGGTAACAGAAAATATTATTTTGGGCATGGAGCCGAAAAAAGGGCTGAACCTGGATCATAAAATAGCAGCAGCCCGCATTCAGGAATTGTCTGAGCAGTACGGCCTGCGTGTAGACCCTTACGCCAAAATACATGATATTTCGGTAGGTATGCAGCAGCGCGTCGAGATTTTGAAAACGTTGTACCGTGGTGCCGACATTTTGATTTTTGACGAACCGACCGCTGTATTGACGCCTCAGGAAATCACAGAATTGATGGAGATTATGCGCAAGCTGGTCGCAGAGGGTAAGTCGATTATTCTGATTACGCATAAATTGAAAGAAATTATGCATATTTCCGACACAGTTACGATTATCCGCAGAGGTAAAGTGATCGATACCGTGAAGACGTCCGAAGCGTCGCCAAGTATTCTCGCAGAGAAGATGGTCGGAAGGAACGTGACGTTTAAAGTGGACAAGCGTTCCGCCACACCAGGGGCTCCTGTATTGGAAGTGCGGGATCTGTTCGTTAAAAATAAAGATGGGGCTATGGCTCTGAATGGCCTGAACTTGAACGTAAGAGCCGGAGAAATTTTGGGGATAGCCGGCGTAGACGGCAACGGCCAAAGTGAGTTAATCGAAGCTTTGACCGGTCTTGGCAAAGTGGAGAGCGGTTCAATTCTGCTGAGCGGCAAAGAGTTGGCCAATGCCACGCCGCGGCGCATTAGCGAAAGCGGTGTAGCCCATATTCCGGAGGACCGTCATAAACACGGCTTGGTGCTTGATTTCTCCATGAGCGAGAACATGGTGCTCGAAACTTATTATAAAGAGCCTTACAGCAAAGGCGGATTTTTGAATTACAAGGCGATTAAGGAGCAGGCTCAAAAGCTGATTAATGCCTTTGACGTCCGCACGCCCAGCATTGAAACCAAAGCCCGTTCTTTGTCCGGCGGTAATCAGCAGAAAGCGATTATAGCCCGGGAAATAGATAAGAATCCGGACCTGCTGATTGCGGCTCAGCCGACTCGGGGCTTGGATGTCGGGGCTATTGAGTTTGTACAGACCCAGCTTATTGCCCAGCGTGATCAAGGGAAGGCGGTTCTGCTGATCTCGTTCGAGCTGGATGAGATTATTAACGTTTCAGACCGGATCGCGGTTATTTATGAAGGGGAAATCGTGGGTGAAGTTCTTCCCGATGAAACCAATGACCAAGAGCTTGGCTTGATGATGGCGGGCAGCACGGCTGCCGGAGGTGTAAAACATGAATAAAATTTTGAAGATTTTTTCCGGGAGCACGTTGATTTCGCTTGTCGCAATCCTGCTGGGATTGATTGTCGGGGCCATCGTCATGCTTGCGGGCGGGTACGATCCTTTCCTGGCTTACCAATCGCTGTTCTCCCAAGTATTTGGCAACACTTATGATTTTGGTGAGACGCTGCGGGAAGTGACACCGCTTATTTTGACCGGTTTTGCTTTTGCATTTGCTGCGCGTGCCGGATTGTTTAATATCGGTGGCGAAGGCCAATTTATTATCGGGATGACTGCTGCAACCGTTATCGGTATTAAAGTTCACGGTCTTCCGATTTATATCCATGCGCCGCTTGCTATTATCGCCGGCGGTTTGTTTGGCGGAATCTGGGCGGCAATCGTGGGTTATCTGAAAGCCAAACGTGGGGTTAACGAAGTTATTACAAGTATCATGTTGAACTGGATCGCGCTTTATCTGGCGAACTTTATTGTCAGACATTTCCTGCTTATGGAGGGGAAACAACGCTCTGAGGATATTTTGCCTACGGCTTCGATTGCTTTCCCTTGGTTGTCGAGTTTGATGAACAACGCCCGGATTCACTGGGGGATGCTGGTCGCTGTGCTTTGCGCGTTCTTCTTCTTCTATTTCATGTGGAAAACCAAGCAGGGCTATGAGCTTCGCGCGGTCGGCAGCAATCCGAACGCCGCTCAGTATGCGGGAATGAATGTGGGCCGAAACGTCGTGAAAGCGATGTTTATCAGCGGGATCTTCGCCGGACTTGCCGGAGCTTTCCAAATTCTCGGTGTCTTTCAATATCAAAGCGTTATGTCGGGATCTCCGGGTACCGGTTTTGACGGGATTGCCGTCGGCCTGATCGGGATGAACAATCCGTTCGGTATTTTGCTTGGCGCCTTTTTGTTCGGTACCTTAACTTACGGTTCGGCAGGCATGAGCTTTGGCGCGGGTGTTCCGCCAGAATTGATCCGTATCGTGATCGGCTCGATTATTTTCTTCATCGCGGCTCAAGGCATCGTACGGTGGGTTATCAAGCCGTTCTACTTTAAACGCAAGAAAGAGAAGGTGTTGTAAATGGATTGGGTAACGACACTGGGGCAGTTAATAAATACAACGCTTGTCTTTTCAACGGCGCTTATCTTTGCCGCGCTTGGCGGTATTTTCTCGGAGCGTTCCGGGGTGACGAACCTGGGGCTTGAAGGTTTTATGATGTTTGGCGCTTTCGCGTCGGCTGTCGGCACTTATTATGCCGAAGAAGCAGGCATGGGCGCTGCTTCACCTTGGATCGGGATGATCGCTGCGCTGGTGCTCGGCGTTATCACTTCCTTGATTCATGCAGTGGCTTCGATTACCTTTAAAGCCGATCAGACCATCAGTGGTATCGTGATCAACTTTCTGGCCGCCGGAGCAACCTTGTATCTGGTTAAGCTGATCTTTGACGGCAGCGGCGAAACGCCGCTTCTGATGGAAGTGTTCAATAAGGTTTCGATTCCATGGTTATCCCAAATTCCGATTATCGGCGAAGGATTGTTCCACAACTATCCGACCACCTACATCGCGATTATTCTGGTATTCGTCGGTTATTATGTGCTGTTCAAAACCCCGTTTGGTCTTCGGCTTCGTGCGGTCGGCGAACATCCAAGTGCAGCGGATACAGCAGGGATTAACGTCAACCGGATGCGTTACATCGGCGTTATGATCAGCGGTGGTTTGGCCGCGCTTGGCGGAGCTACCGTCACGTTGACCACAACCAGTACCTTTGCGCATAATACGATCTCCGGCCAAGGTTACATCGCAATCGCAGCCATGATCTTTGGCAAGTGGAACCCGCTGGGTGCCTTTGGCGCAGCCGCATTCTTCGGCTTATCCCAGGCGGTACGGACTTACGTAACTTTGTTCGACTGGTCCAAAGATATTCCGCAGGAGTTCATTTACATGCTGCCATATTTGCTGACGATCATTGTCCTGGTAGCTGCAGTAGGCCGCTCCGCTGCTCCTTCCGCTTTGGGTCAGCCGTACGATCCAAGCAAACGTTAGCGAACACTCGTGTTAGAGAAAAAGATGAATCCGCAAAGGCATTTTGCTTTTGCGGATTTTTTGTGTTTATATTCTGATCCACCGGGTAATTAAGGGCTACAGCCCGTGTGAATAAGGAGGTTATCCAGATGTCCAAGAAGTGGGTAGGGATTTTCACTCAACCGGAGGATGTAAGGGAAACCATAGATGAACTCAAGCAGCATGGATTTGCTGACGAACAGCTTTCCGTAATTATGCATTATCAAACGGGAAGTCCAATTGAGGAAGAATTAACGGGAATACAGGCTTATGAAATCGGCGGCATCGATGCTGATCAAGCCTTGAGTCCATTTACCGGTTTAGATCTTCCGGACAAGGAAGCAGGGATCTATGAAGAGCATATGAAGCAGGGACGATTTGTGTTAATTGCCAATGACCGCGATAAGGAAACAGGAGAGGTCTATCAAATTTTTCAACAGCATCGTGCGGTTCTCTCTAACTACCATAAAGACGGTGACACTAAGGCGGAGGAACATTTTTACGGGGTTCAAAGCAACGCGGATACTTATTACGGGAACCAACACGCCTTATTAGACCATTCAAGCCGAGCACAAGAACCAATGATCAGATGTTAAAGTTAGATTTAGAGGCTTATGCCTTATGCAAAAACAAAGAAGCAGACAGGAACGTCTGCTTCTTTGTTTATTTCTGTTTATTTTTCTGTTTATCTTGCTATTTGCCGTTAGCACCATGAATTCAAGCTTAAGTATCGGCGTTATTGGTGTAGATCTTTTTGACCCGTCCGACTTGTCCGTCCTGAAGACGAACCTTAATCCCGTGCGGATGGTTGGGGGAATTGGTCAAAATATCTTTTACGATCCCGTTCGTTAGTTTACCTGTCCTTTGATCCTGTTTTAATACGATATCCACCCTAAGACCCGGGGAGATGCTGCTCCGTTTAGTTCCGTCCATAAGTCCTCCAGAAGAGAAATTAACCATTTCGATATGGCTTTAAGATCCTTCTTAAGATAACACAGCGGAGGAGAAATCCCAAATATTATGGACTCCGTTTTAGCTTTTTCAACAAACTTTACGTTTGCCGGCAGACAATCCTTGCTATCAGGGGAGGCATTGCATATAATAATCTATAGTGTTTTGCCGGGCATCCGGCATTTCAACCCATAAATGCTAAGATGGAGACAAGTAAGCAGTACCTCTATACAGGGAGGGAACGCCTTGGATTGAGAGCGTTTCTACAGAGACAGGCTGGCTGAAATTCACTCCGGAGCAGTTCCTTGAACCTGCCTTTTGAACGGGCATCAATAGAGGATACCGGTCACGAGCCGTTATGTCGAGAAGTGAGAGCGCAGCCGGGTTTTGTCTATTCTTTGGGCAGACCAGCCGATAGCAGCTCTAACAAGGGTGGTACCACGGTCTTTTCGTCCCTTTTCGGGAGAAAAGGCTTTTTTTGTTTTCAGATTTGAATTAATCCATTCAGGAGGTTTGACATGAGAGAACGTTTGGAACAGCTGAAGCAGGAAGCATTGGCCGAGCTTACTGGCGTATTGGATGCCGGTCAGCTGAACGAGCTGAGAGTAAAATATCTGGGCAAGAAAGGGGCTTTGACCGAGATTTTGCGCGGTATGGGCTCCTTGAGTGCTGAAGAGCGTCCGGTCATCGGTCAGGTAGCCAATGAGGTACGCGGCGCCATCGAAGCGGTCATTGAGGAGAAGCAGCAGAAATTCGAACAGCAGGAAACGGAGCGCCGTTTGGCAGCCGAGAAGCTGGATGTCACGCTGCCGGGCCGTCCGCTCAAGCAGGGTGGCATTCATCCGCTGAACCGGATTATCCAGGAGATCGAGGATATTTTTATCGGTATGGGTTATCAAATTGCAGAAGGTCCTGAGGTTGAGACCGATTATTTCAACTTCGAGGCGCTGAACCTGCCGAAGAACCATCCGGCCCGTGATATGCAGGATTCCTTCTATTTGACGGAAGATCTGCTGATGCGGACGCAGACTTCTCCGGTTCAGGCCCGTACGATGAAAGCGAAGGAAGGCGAGGTGCCGGTTAAGATCATTTGCCCGGGTAAAGTGTACCGCCGTGACGATGATGATGCGACACACTCGTTCCAGTTCCATCAGATCGAAGGTTTGGTCATCGGCAAAAACATCCGGATGAGCGACCTCAAGGGCACGCTGCTCCAGTTCAGTCAAAAGATGTTTGGACCAAACACGGAAATCCGTCTTCGCCCGAGCTTCTTCCCTTTCACCGAACCAAGTATTGAGGTCGATGTAACGTGCGTGAAATGCGGCGGCAAAGGCTGCCGGGTTTGTAAACATTCGGGCTGGCTTGAGATTCTGGGCAGTGGAATGGTTCATCCGCGTGTACTTGAAATGGGCGGCTACGATCCGGAGCAATATACCGGTTTTGCGTTTGGTATGGGAGTAGAGCGGATTGCCATGCTGAAATACGGCGTGGACGACATTCGTCATTTCTATAACAACGACATTCGTTTCCTAGAACAATTCGCACGTCATTAATCGTAAAGTCCAAAGCCTAAAGGAGATGTGAACGATGAAAGTATCAACCTCTTGGTTGTCTGATTATATATCGCTTGAAAATGTAGATATCAACGAGCTTGCCGAGCAGATTACACGTTCCGGCATTGAGATCGACAGCGTGGAATCCGTAAATAAAGGCGTTACCAAAGTAGTAGTAGGTTATGTCAAAACCAAAGAGAAACATCCGGACGCGGACAAGTTGAACATTGTAACTGTAGATGCCGGACAGGAAGAAGAACTTCAAATCGTATGCGGGGCCAAAAATATCGACGCCGGTCAGAAAGTGCCGATTGCGCTTGTCGGAGCCAAACTGCCCGGCGGACTGGAGATCAAGAAAGCCAAGCTGCGCGGCGTACCTTCCCAAGGTATGGTTTGCTCGGCCAAGGAACTTGGCCTGAATGACAAGCTTCTGCCAAAGGATCAGCAGGAAGGAATTCTGGTGCTGCCTCCGGAGACTCAGATCGGAACTCCGATTGAACAGGTGCTGGATCTGAACAATCAAATTTTGGACTTTGACCTGACACCGAACCGCTCGGACTGCCTCAGTATGCTGGGTGCGGCTTATGAAGTTGGGGCGATTCTGGCCCGTGAGATTAAGCTGCCGGAAGCCAACATCGTAGAGAATTCAGCTGAAGCTGCGGATTCCATTTCTGTAAAAATAAGCAATCCCGAGTTCTGCAGCCATTTTGCGGTTCGTGTTATTTCCAACGTCAAGATCGGCCGTTCCCCGCAGTGGATGCAGAATCGCTTGATGGCAGCCGGCATTCGTCCGATCAACAACGTGGTTGACGTAACCAACTATGTCATGCTGGAATATGGCCAGCCGCTCCATGCTTATGATGCAGACCGTATAGCGGGCAGCCAGATTGAAGTGCGCGTATCCCGCGAAGGGGAAACGATTGAAACGTTGGACGGACAAGAACGCAAGCTCCCTGCGGGTGCTCTGCTGATCACCGACGCGGAGAAGCCGATTGGCCTTGCAGGCGTCATGGGCGGAGCCAACTCCGAGGTAACCGAGGACACGGTGAATATCGTGCTCGAAGCGGCCAAATTTGATGGTGGTGTGGTTCGCAAGCTTTCTCGTCTGTTTGGACTTCGTTCTGAAGCCTCCCAGCGTTTTGAGAAGGAAGTGGATCCGAACCGGGTCATTCCTGCGCTTAACCGGGCTGCAGCGCTGATCGCCGAGCTTGCCGGCTGTACCGTACACCATGGCATTGTCGAAAGCGGCGGTGAAGAAGTTAAGCCACTTGTGATTCCTTTGTCCCTGGCGAAATTGAATCAGTTCCTGGGCACTGACATTTCGACCTTGGAAGTGAAAACGATCCTGTCCCGGCTGCATTTCGAATCTGGTGATCTGCCGGATAACACACTGGAAGTGAAAGTGCCGACGCGCCGCGGCGACATTACAAGAGACGTGGATTTAATTGAAGAGGTAGCCCGTTTGTACGGCTACGATGAAATTCCGACCACATCGATCGAAGGGCCTACAACGCAGGGAGGGTATACGGAATCCCAGTTGCTGCGCCGCGGCATCCGCACGATGCTGACAAACGGAGGCTTGCAGGAGGTGCTCTCCTATTCGTTCGCCAACCGTGAAGCCGAGAACTTGTTCCCGACTTTAAAAGAAGACCGTCATTCTGTGAAGCTGGCTATGCCGATGAGCGAAGACCGCAGCGTGCTGCGCACCAGTCTCATTCCGCAGCTGGTGGACGTAACGATCTTTAACCGGAACCGTAAGCAGGAGAACCTGGCGCTGTTCGAAATCGGCTCCGTATTCCAAACTAGTGAGGAAACGTTGACCGTACAACCGAAAGAAATCCCGATGCTCGGGATTCTGATGACGGGCCTGCGTCAAGAGAAGCAGTGGAATCTGAACCCGGATAAAGTGGACTTCTATGACCTTAAAGGCGCTGTTGAAACGGTGATCGGATATTGGGGGCTCGAAGGCCGCATCAGCTATGAAGCTGATCGCCCGGAAGGCTTCCATCCAGGCCGTTCAGCCTCGATCTTCCTGGAGAATAACCATGGGAAAGAACGAATTGGCGTACTGGGACAAATTCACCCGGATGTTCAGCGCAGCAAAGAACTGGATGATACGTACGTGGCCGAAATCAAGCTGGAATCCTTGTTCGCAGCGGAGTACGAGGCGATTGAATATCGTGATCTTCCGAGATTCCCTTCCGTCCAGCGTGATATCGCGGTGGTTGTGGATCAGGGAGTGACTGCTGCAGAACTGCTCAAGTCCATCCGTGAAAATACAGGCGAACTCCTGGAGCATGTGAACGTGTTCGACATCTTCACAGGCAGCAAGCTTGGAGAAGGGAAAAAGAGCGTTGCTCTATCCCTCGTATACCGTCATATGGAGCGTACGCTTACGGATGAGGAAATTACCGAAGTGCATGGACGCGCTGTTGCCGGCCTGGAGCAAACTTTCGGCGCAGAATTAAGAAAATAGCAGGAATTGGGGAAACCGCATCGAATCCTTTCTTATGACAGAATGGATTCCTTGCGGTTTTTTTCTATAAAGTTGAATCCCATTTCATTAATCCTTTAAAATGATAGAAACGGCCGAGCCGTTTCCAAAGTGTGCATCAATTGACATCAATGACTAACAGAAGAATGAAGGAGGCACAGTGCATTGGCTAAAACCGAACGAATTAGTGTTGCAGTTGAGATTTATGGAACATCCTATAAAATTGTTGGCAATAATCCCGAATACATGAAAAAGATTGCCAGTCACGTCGATGAGCGCATGCGTGCCTTGGCTAAAGCACATCAATATCTCGATATTCCGCGTCTGGCCGTATTAACTGCCGTTCACATGGCGGAAGAGGCCATTCAGACCGATGAACTTCAGCTCCAGCTCTCCGAGCTTGTGGAGAGCAGAGAGGCGCTTAAGAAAGAACTGTCCGCACTCCAGGACAATGCGGTCAAACAACAGGAGCGTTATGTGAATCTTCAGGAAGAACGTTCGAGTCTGAAAGCGGAAGCATCTGCAGCGGCTGAACAAATTTCCAAGCTTGAGAGAAGCTTGAAGGAGCTTCAAGCTTTAGGAGAGCAGAAGCAGGCAGCGGCTTCGGATGCCGAGAAGCAGATCAGCGATCTCAAGAGTGCAAAAGGACGCGCCGAATCCCAGCTGAAGGCCGTAGAGCAGGAGCTGGCGCAAGCTAAAGAGAAGCTGGCGTCGTTAAGCCGGCAGCTTGAGGAGGCCCGCAAGCAGGAAGCGGCGGTTCGCCAAGAAGAGAAGCGGCTTAAAGAAGAACTGGCCAAAGTGCAGCAGCAGCACAAGGAGAAGCTGACCCAGCTTGAGAATCAGCAGAAGGACAAAATGCTGCTGCTTGATAACCAGCATAAGCAGGAACGGGCAAAATTGGAGCAGCAATACAAAGCTCAGTTGGAGCAAATGGAGAAACAGCTCAAGGAAACGCAAGCCAATTTGGCAGCTTCCCATGAGGAGAAGCGCAAGCTGAAGCAGCAGCTCGAAGGCGCCGGTAGACGGGAAGAACAGCTGTCTCTGGAATCCGCACAGGCGACGAAAGAAGCAGAAACCTGGAAAGCCCGGGAAGAAAGCCGGTCGCAGGAGCTTGAGCGTCTAGAGCTCAATTTTCAGCAGGTCTCTGAAACCAATGAAACGCTTGAGCAAGGTTTGTCTGCTTATCAGGAGGAAATCCAGGCGCTCAAAGATCAGGTCGCTAAAGGTGAATCCGATCTGGAGCAGGCTCTTGCCGAAATTGAGTCGATGATGGACGGCCGCAAGGAGCTGGCCGCTGAACGGGACCGTTTGGTCCAATCTGAGCAGCAGCTGAAGGCCGAAGCCGAGCGTCGCACAGAAGCACTGCAGCAGCTGAAAGCTGAAGCTGAGCAGCGTGCAGAAGAACTGCGGCAGTTGAAGACTGAAGCTGCGCATCGCACAGAAGAACTGCAGCAGGCTTTGGCAGAGGTCGAATCGATGAAGGGCGAGCGTCAAGAACTGGCCTCCGAGCGGGACGAGCTGCTGGGTAAGCAGCAGGCGCTGCAAATGGACTTGGAACAGCATGCAGAAGAGCTGCGTCAGGCGTTAGCTGAAATCGAGTCGATGATGGATGAACGCCGCAAGTGGACTTCGGAGCGGGATCGTTTGATGGAAGAACAAGTCAGCCTGGAACAAGCTGCATCTGCCCGCGAAGAGAAGATTCAGCAGGTTTATGCTGAAATGAACAGCCTTATGGATGAGTTGGAGGAAGCGAAGCTGGCGGCTGAACGTGTTGGCGAGCAAGCGATAGCGGAACGGCAGCAGGCGGAGGATTATCTTCGTCAGCTTAACGGACTCCAAGATGAGATTAAAGCTTTGAATGAGAGCCTGCAGGAGCAGAAACGGGAGACCGAGGAATACGCTGCCCTGGTAGACGAACGTGAAGCGGAGCTTTCGTCAGAGAAAGAGCAGTCGGCACGCCTTCGGAGCCTGTACGCCGAAGCCGAGGAAAGAGACCGTCAGCGCGAGGCGGCAGAACGGGAGCTGCGAGCGCAAATTTCGCAATGGCAGCAGGAAGCGGCTGCAGGCCAGGAACAAACAGCCGAACTCAGTCAGAAGGCTGCTGCTTCTGAAGCAGAGAAAGCCAAACTGCAGGAACAGCTTGAGCTTATTGGCAACCAGTTTGAAGTTGTTTCGCACGAATACCATCTGCTTTTGGCTGAAAGAGAGCTTGATTCGGAGCGCTCTAATAGATGCGAGGAAGAACTGCAAAGCCTGAAGGTGGAGTACGCCAAGCTGCAAAGAGAATATAATGAGTGGATCGAACTGCTTGAACAGGATCATTTGTCCTAAAGGACGAAAAACCAAGCCTGCAGCGTGAATAACGAGCGGGCTTGGTTCTCTTGTCCTTTTGTATTTCGTTCTCTTGTTCTATGAGATTTGATGGGTTTCTCTTCTTAATAGACTTATTCCACGATCAATTGGGCTTTCATGGTTTTGTGACCAGGACCGCAGGGGATTGAGCAGGACATTTCATATTCACCGGCTTTATCCGGCGTAATGACTGTGGAAGGATGAGCCTGATCAAGTTTAACGCCCAGGTCAGGGATACGAAGCCCGTGATTTCCTTCTTCATTATCTAACGTAACCTGAACCGGAACGCCTACTTTCAACCGGTAGATTTGTTGGTCAAATTCATAATTGACGGCTTTAACGGTCAACTGGGTTTCTGCTTCGGGAGACGAGCTGTTCGTCTGGTTGTTCGCCTGATTCGATTCCCGGGTACAGGCGGCAAGGAGAAGCAGCAGAATCCCTGTCAGCAGGGAGAACATAATTTTTTTCATTTTGTTGAAGCACCTCTTCCGGAATTATAGATCCTCTTTATTTTAGACGTTCTTGGTATAGAAATACACCCGTAGTATACGGTATAATAGCGTTGGTTCATCTATGGAAGCTGAATGACGGCACGGGAGGCTCGTTAAATGTTCGGGATAACGGTGCTTTTTTCGTTTATATGGCTGTATTTTTTTCTAAGAACTTCTACTTATTTCATTAAAAGGTCAAAGTAGGCGATTTATATTTTCGGGATTTCTAAAAGTAAATATGATTCTTTGTCGTGGAACCGTAAGATTATGATCTGCTACTGGCTAACCGCGATATTATTGTTTGTCTCTGAAGTAGTATCCTGGCTAAGCCCGTACGAATTTAACGGCACAGGGTTATGGGAAACCCAGCGCGGACTTTGGATCTATGAGGATTTGTCCATCCTTGTTCTGCTTGGGGCTACTGAACTTTGGCTTAGACGCGAGAAGAAGATTTATTTGAAAAGAGCGGTTTTGCTCTGCGGACTTCTGCTCAGCTATGAGCTTTATTTTTTGCTGGGCCCGGTAGTCCATGGATCAGAAATCATTTTAATGATGCCTCTGCTGATTTCTTTAGTTTATTTTGAAAGGAATCTGCTTCGGACATTTGCGATCTTGAATATTTTGTGCTACATGCTGGTTACGATTATCCCGGCTGCCCTTCATATGACGGTGTTTGATATTGCCGATTTCTTATTGGTCATGACCTTGCTTGTGATCGGTACTTTGCTTGGACAAGGCGTCATTACCCGTTCTTTGGAGATGCGAAGAGCCGTTGAAAGTTTAGCCAAATCCGAGCAGAAGCTGATTGTGGAGAAAGCCATATCAGATAAGCTGCTGAAGATGGATGCGCTGACAGGGCTTTATAACCATAAAACGTTTCATGAATATATGGAGAATTTGATTCACCATTCGGAAGCGAACGGTGTTTCCATTCACTTGGCGATTCTTGATATTGATAATTTCAAAACGATCAATGACTCTTTTGGGCATTGGGTTGGTGATATTGTACTGAAAGAAGTGGCGGGAAGCATGATGGAGCTGATTAGTCCTAATGATTTTGCGGCCCGTTATGGAGGGGAAGAATTCGCTTTGATTTTTGCCGATACGACGTCAGAACAGGCGGAGAACTGCTGTGAAGCGATTCGGTCGGCCGTTGAACGGATAAGCATTCCTCATCTTGAGGGACGCGCAGTCACTATCAGCTCAGGATTATGTCATTATCAGCCGGGTGACGGGAAAGAGATGTTGTTCCGGCATGCGGACGATGCGCTCTATCAAGCTAAACGTTCCGGTAAAAACAGGGTGCTTGTCTACCAGAATCAAGATAAACTGCTGGTGCCGCAAATCTAATTGGCTGCGAAAGAAACCCCTGGCCTCACAGGCCAGGGGTTTCACCATGGTGCTTGCAGATTAATTTCGGTCTTTTGCAGCGTTAAACGGGGTTGCAACCGGAATGAAGAGGTCAATAATCCCGATAACCAGGGCTGCAAGCAAAGCGCCGATAAAGGATACGCTAACGTTGGTAACAACGAATTGCGCAAGCCAAATGACAATGGCGCTTACGATGAAACCGACAATTCCTCGTCCAAACGGTGTGACTCTTTTGCCGAAGATCCCTTCAATAATCCAGCCGAGCAGAGCGATAACCAGGGCCAGCAGAAGGGCGCTGCCAAAAGAACCAACAGTAAATTGCGGCACTAGCCAGCCTACAACAAGTAGGACCAGTGCGGATACGATAAACCGGACAACGTGTCCAAGGAAATGCATAAGAAAATCGTCTCCTTTCCTGATGTCGTATATCGGTAATAGCATGGTCGAATAACGTGAAAGTTATGTATCGACGAAATGGTGTTTTCAACCTTGCTTTGTTTATAATAAATATAGCCCGATCATAAACAGAAGATGCATGAAAGGTTTATTTTCGGTGACGAGAGGAGCTGCACGTTCTTGAATCCAAAAGTATTGAAAACGATGGAGTACCATAAAATTATAGATGCGCTTGTACATTTTACTGGAACAGAGCTGGGCCGTGATTTAGCCAAGGAACTGGAACCGTCAACCGATCTGGATAAAGTCAAACAGCTGCTTAAGGCAACAGACGAAGCCTTTAAAGTAGACAGGCTTAAAGGAGCCCCGCCGTTTGGCGGCATCATCAATATGGTCCCGGCGGCGAAAAGGGCACGGATCGGCGGTACGCTGAGTCCGCATGAACTGCACGGCATCGCGTCAACCTTGTATGGTGCGCGCAGAGTAAAGCGGCATCTGGCTGCCCTGCATGAAGACGAGCCCATTCCGATGTTGTTTCAATTGACGGAGGATTTGAGCGATCAGAAGGCGCTTGAAGACGCCATCAAACGCTGTATCGACGACAACGCCGAGGTGCTGGATACCGCAAGCCCTGCGCTCGCCCAGATTCGCCGCGAGCTGCGGGGAGGAGAAGGAAGGATCCGCGAGAAGCTGGATACCATGATCCGCTCCTCCAACGTGTCGAAGATGCTGCAGGATCAGCTGATTACGATCCGGAATGACCGTTTTGTTATTCCGGTTAAAGCGGAATACCGTTCTTATTTCGGCGGGATTGTTCACGATCAGTCCGGATCTGGAGCTACTTTGTTTATCGAACCGGAGTCGATCGTAGCCATGAATAACAAGCTGCGGGAAACAAGACTGGCCGAGGAACGCGAAATCGAGGTCATTTTGCAAAAGCTGACCGCGCTCGTGGGTGAGCAGTCCGAGCTTTTATTTTACGATTGCGAAGTGCTGGCGGAGCTCGATTTTATTTTTGCCAAAGCCAAACTGGCCCGTGAAATGAAAGCAACTCTGCCGTTGATGAATGACCGCGGATTTTTGAAGCTCAAGAAAGGTCGTCATCCGCTGATTGCCGCTGATAAAGTGGTTCCGCTTGATGTGGAGCTTGGCAATCAATACACGTCCATAATCGTGACTGGACCCAATACGGGCGGTAAGACGGTATCTCTGAAGACGATCGGTCTGCTCAGCCTGATGGCCATGTCCGGGTTGTTTATTCCGGCCGAAGATGGAAGCCAGCTGTGTGTCTTTGATGCGATTTATGCGGATATCGGGGACGAGCAAAGCATCGAGCAGAATTTGAGTACGTTCTCCAGCCACATGACGAACATCATTAATATTTTAAATGAGATGTCTTCAAAAAGTCTGGTTCTGCTGGATGAGCTGGGTGCAGGTACTGACCCTGCAGAAGGGTCTGCACTTGCGATCGCCATTCTGGATTATATCCATTCCTTGGGCTGCCGTATGGTAGCAACGACCCACTACAGTGAGCTGAAAGCTTATGCTTATGAACGCAAAGGCGTTATTAACGCCAGCATGGAGTTTGATGTGAACACGCTGAGTCCGACTTACCGTCTTCTGATCGGTGTGCCGGGCCGAAGCAACGCTTTTGCGATTGCCGAACGTCTCGGATTGTCATCCTCCATCCTGGATTTCGCCCGAGGCGAAGTGAAAGAAGACGACCTGCGGGTAGAGAACATGATTGCTTCACTCGAGCAGAACCGGCTCAGTGCCGAGCGTGAACGGGAGAAAGCCGAGAAGCTGCGGGCGGAAATGGAAGAGCTGCGTCGGAAATATGAGCAGGATCTTGAGAAATTCGAAGAGCAGCGGGATAAGCGAATCGAGAAAGCGGAAACCGAAGCCAGAGCAATCGTGGAGAAAGCCCGCGATGAAGCGCAGAAAATCATTGAGGACCTGCGTAAGCTGGCGCTTGAGGAAGGGGCTTCCGTTAAGGAACACAAGCTGATTGCCGCCCGTAAAGCGCTGGACGAAGCGGCGCCTGCCCAACGCAAGAAAGCTCCAGCTGTACGCAAGGCGCTCAAACAGCGGCAAATTGGACCGGGGGACGAAGTTCGGGTATACAGCCTGAACCAGAAAGGACATGTAGTAGAGCTGGCCGGCAAAGAAGCTGTAGTTCAGCTGGGCATCATGAAGATGAAGGTCAGCCTGGATGATCTCGAACTGGTGCAGCAGGAACAAGCGGCCAAAACGCCGCAGCGTACTGTGACGAATGTGAAACGTACGAAGGACGATTCGGTGCGTACCGAGCTTGATCTTCGCGGAGCCAATCTGGAAGAAGCGCTGATCGAGGTAGACCGTTTCCTGGACGAAGCTTTCCTCGCCAATCTTGGTCAGGTCTATATCATTCATGGTAAAGGAACGGGTGTCCTGAGAAACGGCATGCAGGAATATTTGCGCAGACATAAGCATATAAAGAGCTATCGACTGGGCAATTATGGGGAAGGCGGCTCTGGTGTAACGGTTGCCGAGCTTAAATAGTCGAAAAGGGGGAACTGCTCTGGACACGATCGATCAGCTGCTGGCTTTTCCGTTTGGACATACCATCGGAATTTTATCGTTATCGATTCTGGAGCTGGTAGTGTTTCTTGCCTGTTTCGAGCGGTTCACTTCTTACCGCTGCTGGGATGAAATTGCCGCGGGCAATGCGGCGGCGGCTTTGGCTACAGGCGGTAAAATCGCCGGCATCTGCTTGATTTTGCGGTCGGCGGCTTCCTACCCGGGTATTAATGATTTTATCAAATGGTCCTGCTTCGGTACTTTATTATTGTTAATTGCCTATCTATTATTTGAATTTTTTACACCCGTATTTAAAATTGATGAAGAAATCAAATCGCGCAATACGGCAGCCGGGGTGATCTCGGTGTTCATCTCGGTATCGCTGGCGCTTGTCATAGCGGCGTGTATGGTTTAGAGAAAGCAGGAGGAATGAAAATGGAAACAACGGTTTGCCCGTGGTGTCAAACGGAAATAGTCTGGGATGAGGAAATCGGGCCCGAAGAGGAATGCCCTCATTGCCATAATGAACTGAAAGGTTATCGTACGTTAAACGTCACTTTAAGTGATGATGAAGAAGAGTTGCAGGAGGAACTGGAGGAGGAATCCTACAATTCTGACAGCTCATGGATGGATGAGGAGGAAAGCAGCAGTCCCCGTACCCAAGGGTTAACCCGATTGCCGTCCCTTGACGGAAATGATACGGACTTACTTGCTTATGAATCCGCCATCGGCAAAATTCTTGAAACCCAGGATCAAATGCCTGAGTGCCCGCACTGCCGGGAATATATGATTCTGACTGGAAAGAACATGGTGAAGGCAGACGGGTACAGTTCCGTGACCCCGGCAGGACTCAAACATCCGCTGCTTGAGGCTCCGATCCGGATGAATGTTTATGTCTGCCCTTCCTGTTTCCATGTCAGCTCCTTCTTGACGGATGAGGATCGGATTCGTTTTGCCGGTCGGGTCCAACAAGCTGCAGAATCAAATGAAAACTGAGGGTTGATCAGCCTCAAAAAGGGTTGAATAGATGAGAAGCCGCTCCCGTGTTGGGGGCGGCTTTTTGGTCGAATCTATCCTCTATTCGGCTGCTCTTCAGCAGCAGATGCCTTACCTTAGTCATAATCAGTCAAGAGCGGCTGCTGTCCGTGAGCCGTCCGTACAAGTGAAAATAATTCCAGATCACGGCGGCTGTGTCCTTTCAAAACATCCATGATCAGCTTTGAAGCAATATAACTGTATACAGCCCCGTTGCCTCCGTATCCTTCCATGAACAAGCAGCCCGGGAATCGGGGGTGCTCGCCGATATAGGGCAGTCCATCGTGTGTCTGGCCGAATACGGCACCCCAAGCGAATTCAGCCTTTAATCCTGCTGCCATGGGGAACAATTCAGCTAATTCCTGCAGGAGGTTATCACATTGGCTGAGATATCGGGTTTCATCGAGTCCACCCGGCCCAATGGATTCGTCACGTCCTCCTATAATAATCCGGTTGTCGGAGGTAGTCCGCAAATATAAATAAGGGCGGGCGCTCTCCCAAATCAAACATCTTTGATACCACTGATCCAGAAACTGGACAGGCTCTGTTGCAAGCGCAAAGGATTGGGTCAAATAGGCTCCCCGGTCTTTCTTCATCTCCTGGGTTTCGTAGCCTGTGGCAATGACTACTCGATCGGCCGTAACCTCATGTTCACCAACTCTGCAGCGGACATGACGACCATCAAAATGAAAGCCGGCTGCAGGGCTGTCCTCATAAACCTTGACTCCATTTCGGGCGGCTGCCTGCAGCAGGACATGTACGAAATGATAAGGATTTATTTCCGCATCTCCAGATGTGTAAATCGCTCCCGGTTTAGAGAAAGGAAACCGTCTGGCGATCTCCTGCTCGGACAGCCATGCTGCAGAAAATCCATATTTTCGCAGCGTTTCGTATTCTTCCTGAAGCATGGGTTTGTCGTCAAGGGTACTGGCAAAATACAGACTGCTGCGAAGCGCCATGCCTTCTTCCATACCGCCCGTTTCTTTATAAAAACGGGTTAAGCCATGAACGGCTTCCCTGCACAGCTGATAAAATCGAACACCTTTCTCTTCGCCGAAACTGTTTATGCAGGAGGTTAAGGTTTTATCGCTGGTATATTGAATCAGTCCGGTGTTCGCACCGGAGCTTCCGGAACCAGCCTTATGTTTCTCCAGCAAGGTGACGTTCATGCCAGTTTTGGAAAGCATATAAGCTAATAAGCAGCCGCTGAGGCCCCCTCCAATGATCAGAACATCACACCGCAGGGATTCTGAAAGAACAGGGTACTGCTGAGGTTTATCATACAGAGTCGGCCAAAATAAACGGCCGGAATGAAGCTGCATCGAAATCAACGCCTTTCCGCAAATGAGACCCGGTTATTATTCTCGAAAGTCCTGTTTCCTATTTAAATCCTTCACATAATGAGCTGTATAAGGGACATAATATTTGTGTTCATTTTTATGAAGGAGGGGTTTCTGGTGAACAATAACCAGCAAATGCAAGCTTTGACCTGTAAAGAGCTGGAGTATATCTCCGATTGTATTTCGAATGAAAGCATGCAAATCAAATTGTGCAGCACGATTGCTTCGCAAACTCAAAATCAGTCTATCCGTCAAGCTTGTCAGCAATACGTGCAAACCCATGAGCAGCATATGCGGATGCTCGCCGACTGTCTGCACCAGCATGAGCAGTTAGCTCCGGCACAACTTCAATAAGGGATTAAGGAGAGATGATCATGACACCAAATCAAATGCTTCCGGACAAAGACCTCCTGAATACCACCCTTGCGGATCTTCGCCGCTCTGTCCGTGAATATGCAACGGCTGCGACAGAAGCTTCCTGTCCGACTGTCCGTCAGATGTTTACCCAGCTCACAGACAGCACCTTGAAAATGCAGGGGGAAATGTACCAGCTGATGTCCAGCAACAATATGTACAGTGCGCCTTCACAGGCCGCCCGCCAAGAGGTATCCAAACGCATTCAATCCGTTCAGCAAACGCAGACCCAGGACCAGCAGTTCGTCCAGCAGCATCTGTCCGGCAGCATGGGCATGTCGATGTCTTCGGGCCAGGGCCAGAACCAGAGTAATATGGGGAGTACCTCACAATATAGCTAACCTGAATGAATGAATTAGAATCCATTTCAAGGAAATAAGAACAATTGAACCGCCTTTCCAGACAATCTGTCATGGGATGGCGGTTTTTCTTTGCAGGAACCTTTAATTCATGTAATATAGTTAATAAAACTCAGCAGGCATAGGAGGGACACATGAAGGTATTAAGTGATCTTAAACAAAAGCTGATTGAGCTCCTTAGAGAGGATGCAAGGTATACTCCTGAGCTGCTCGCGACCATGCTTGGTGTCACTGAAGCGGAAGTCAAAACCGCGATTCAGGAACTGGAGCAAGAGCATATTATCGTTAAATACGCGACCGTCGTGAACAGCGGCAAGCTGGATGACGAGAAAGTGACCGCCTTGATCGAAGTGCAGATTACGCCTGAACGGGGCAGAGGTTTTGACAGCATAGCTGAACGGGTCTATTTGTATCCGCAGGTAAAATCCGTTTATCTGATGTCAGGAGCCTACGATCTGCTTGTTGAAGTTGAAGGACGGAACCTGAAGGATGTAGCCAGCTTCGTTTCCCAGAAGCTCTCTACTCTGGAATCGGTGCTTTCTACCAAAACCCATTTTATTTTGAAGAAATATAAACAAGACGGCGTCATTTTTGAAGACCATGAAGAAGATCACCGCCTTATGATTTCTCCGTAAAGGAAGTAATGAGATGATAGTGAATTCTGACAAACAACAAACCGACGGTAGTCAACCTAATAAATCCATGCAGGGCTATTTGGCCCCGCAAGTCCAGCAGATTCAGCCTTCCGGTATCCGGAAGTTCTTCGATCTGGTGAGCGGCAACAAAGATATTATTACGCTTGGCGTAGGTGAGCCGGATTTCGTAACGCCATGGCATGTGAGGGAAGCGTGCGTATATTCGCTGGAGCGCGGTTTCACCCGGTATACTTCAAATGCGGGAACTCCGGAGCTTCGTGAAGCCATCGCTCTATATCTCAACGATAATTTTAATGTTGCTTATGAACCTAAAGACGAAATTCTGGTTACGGTGGGCGGAAGCGAAGCCATTGATCTTGCTCTGCGCGCTTTGATCACACCGGGAGACGAAATCCTGATCCCCGAACCAAGCTATATCTCTTATTCCCCGATTACCATGATCGGCGGGGGAGTTCCGGTCGGCATTGAGACCTTCGCGAAAGACCAGTTTAAGCTGAAGGCAGAACAGCTGGAAGCTGCTATTACACCTAAGTCTAAGGTGCTGGTACTCAGTTATCCGAGCAATCCGACCGGCGGCATTATGACCTATGAGGACTGGCTGCCGATTGCCAAGGTTGTAGAGAAGCATGACCTGATCGTCATTTCGGATGAAATATATGCGGAGCTTTCATACGCTGGCAAGCATGTCAGCTTTGCTTCGGTGCCCGGGATGAAAGACCGGACTATTTTGGTCAGCGGCTTCTCCAAAGCCTTTGCTATGACCGGCTGGCGCATGGGATATGCCTGCGGTCATCCTGACCTAATTTCCGCGATGCTGAAGATTCACCAATACACAGTGATGTGTGCTCCGGCGATGGGACAGGTAGCCGCGCTTGAGGCTCTGACGAACGGTCTGGAAGAGAAAGACCGGATGGTCGATTCCTATAACCAGCGCCGCCGCCTCGTCGTACAAGGCCTGCGTGACATCGGTCTGGAATGCCATGAACCTCAAGGCGCTTTTTATGCGTTCCCGAGCATTAAGTCAACGGGACTGACCTCGGATGAGTTTGCGCAGCGCCTGCTGGTAGAAGCCAAGGTAGCCGCCGTTCCAGGCAACGTATTCGGTTTGGGCGGAGAAGGGTATTTGCGCTGCTCCTACGCTACATCGGTAGCCCAGCTAAACGAGGCCATTCACCGGATGGGCGAATTTGTCCGAAAGCTGTCCTAATTTCTAATTCGGAATGCTTCCTGATTCTTGAGCCGGATAATAAAATTGAAAATTTTTCATGCTTATTTACATTTATTTCATTTTCGAATTGAACACCGGATATCCGGCATGGTATAATTTGAATCCTAAGGCTTTACTGGTAATATCCGGACGGCCCAAGGAAGGGCTGGCTGATCAGTCAAGGAGGAGTGGATGATGAGTTGCGGCGAATACAATT
Organism: Paenibacillus physcomitrellae; assembly: GCF_002240225.1. Taxonomy (NCBI): domain Bacteria; kingdom Bacillati; phylum Bacillota; class Bacilli; order Caryophanales; family Paenibacillaceae; genus Paenibacillus; species Paenibacillus physcomitrellae. The sequence continues at coordinate 4,512,915 of NZ_CP022584.1, forward strand.
TGCCAAGTTATAACGGGATGATCATTGCTGAGGACAACAATAATCATTGGACGTTTGAGAGCCGAGGCATCCCCGCTCTAAACCGCAGGCTCTCCTTGGAAGATGAGATCAGACTGCTGCGAAGCAGAATGGAGAAGATTTTTATGGAAGAGCAATCTTTTACATCAGACATCGTAGTGGAAATCAGTACCCTGCTGGACCTGAAGATAAACGAATATATGAAGGTCAGAAGCCAGGATTGGAAACAATAATGTTTATTGAAAACCTATGTTAAAATAAGGGGAGATCCTGAATCATCAGGGTCTCCTTTTTGCTTCGAGAAAGCATTGGAAAGGCAGGACATATATCGATGAAAATCTATACGCGAACAGGCGATCAGGGGAATACCTTTGTCATTGGCGGTCAGGTCCGTAAGGATGATCTTCAGGTGGAGGCCTATGGTTCGCTGGATGAACTGAACAGCTTTGTCGGCCAAGCCGCTGCCGCTGCATGTGCAGACGGAGAGTCCTGGAATGACGAATTAAAGAAACAGCTCGTCCGGATTCAGCATGAGTTGTTTGACTGCGGTTCGGATTTGGCTTATGCCAAACCTAATGAACTTGGATATAAAGTCCATGGCGAATTGACCGGAAATCTCGAAGCGTGGATCGACTCCTGGGAGCAGGAGCTTCCGCCGCTGGAGCGTTTCGTGCTGCCCGGTGGTACGACGCTTGCCGCGGTCCTGCATGTCTGCCGAACGGTCTGCCGGAGAGCCGAGCGCCGGGTGGTCAGCCTAGCGGCTGAAACAGATATCAATAAAGAGGTTCTGCGGTACGTAAACCGGCTTTCGGATTATTTCTTTACGGCTGCCCGGCTGGCAAATGTGAAGGCAGGAGTTCCGGAAACCGAATATGAGCGGAGCGGAAAGGTGTTTCGTTGATTTCTATGAATGAATATTACAAGCCGATTTCATATCAAGTAACAGCTGCCGAAGAAGGCTGGATGCTGAAAACGGTACTGAACAGAAGACTCGGGGTTTCCCGCAAGCTGACGTCTCGTCTCAAACTGACCGAGCAGGGAATTACGCTGAACGGCGAACGCGTCTACATCAGCCATTACGTCAAAGAAGGCGACCTGGTAGAAATTCGGCTGGAGCAAGAAACATCGGAGGATATTTTGCCGCAGCCGATTCCATTCGATATTCTTTATGAAGATGAAGAGCTGCTTATCGTAAATAAACAACCGGGCATCATCGTTCACCCCACACATGGCCACTACACGGACACTTTGGCGAACGGCGTCGTGTATTACTGGCAGGAGAAGGGCGAGCGCTTCCGGTTCCGTCCCGTTCACCGGCTGGATCAAGAGACCAGCGGCGTGCTTGCTATTGCCAAGAATGCCTACGTCCACCAGCATATTTCCGAGCAGATGATTGCCGGTACCGTGCTGAAAAAATATACGGCGCTGGTTCACGGAACCCCGCCAGCCATGGAGGGCCGGATCGACGGTCCCATCGACCGCGATCCGCTGGAGCCGCACCGCCGCATCGTCACGGACAGCGGGTATCCCGCTTTGACGTTGTACAAGGTGCGGGAAACCTTTGCTGCAGGCTCGCTCGTTGAGCTGCAGCTGGGAAGCGGGCGGACCCATCAGATCCGGGTCCACATGACCTCCATCGACTGTCCGCTGATCGGCGACAAGCTGTACAGCTATGAGGCGCTGGGTCTGCCAGCGCCTGATCTCGAAGCGGCCGTGCGGCTGAACGCGGCCATTGGCCGGCAGGCGCTGCATGCCGCACAGCTTGGATTTGTCCACCCTCTCACCCGTGAAGAGATGGTATTCGAGGCGCCGCTGCCAGCGGATATGGCCGAGCTGAGCCGGCTGATGGCGGGCGGACAGCTCTAAGTTTTAGATTTAAGCTTTTGGTGAGTCGACTAGTGGATTTGTGGCACTTGTCTCGACTCTCGACTCTCGTATTTTTAAATAGACCGGAGGATTTTTCTAATGAGCAAATTAACTGTTTACCAATACCCGAAATGCAGCACCTGCCGCAATGCAGTTAAATGGCTGCAGACACACGGCCATGAACTGGAGCTCCACCATATTGTTGAAGCAGCGCCGACTGCGGAGGAATTAGGCCGGCTGGTCGAGCTGAGCGGCTTTGAGCTGAAGAAGTTCTTTAACACAAGCGGTGAGGTATACCGCGGCCTGGGTTTGAAGGACAAGCTGCCGTCCCTTTCGCGCGAAGAGCAGTTGAAGCTGCTGGCGTCAAACGGCATGCTCATCAAACGCCCGATCGTTACCGACGGTCAGCGGGTTACGTTAGGTTTTAAAGAGGATGAATTTGCCTCCGTATGGAGCTGAAAAATATAGTAAAATAAATAGATTCAGATATGTTTATTACTCAGAAGCTATTATTAAGGAGAGAGAAAGTTGACCGAAAGCAAGGAAGAAACACTGCTGCTTGTTGACGGCATGGCCTTGATGTTCCGGGCTTATTATGCCTCCGCAGTTACAGGCTACATCCGCCGTACGAAAGCGGGTCTGCCGACGAATGCCGTTTATGGATTTATGCGTTATTTCTTGGACGCGGTTGAGAAATTTGGGCCTACACATGTGGCGTGCTGCTGGGATTTGGGAAGCAAAACGTTCCGCACCGCTCAGTACCCGGCCTACAAGGGGAATCGTTCGGAGGCACCGGATGACCTGATTCCTCAGTTCAGCGTGATTCGAGAGGTGATGGACAGTCTTGGCGTTCCGAATATCAGCTCCGAAGGTTATGAGGCGGACGACTGCATCGGCACCCTGGCCGCCCAGTTCAGCCGGGAGATGAACGTGGTTGTGCTGACCGGCGACCACGATATGCTGCAGCTGGTGAACGAGCGGACAAGCATTGCCATTATGAAGAAGGGGTATGGCAATTATTTTGTCTATACTCCGCAAAGCTTGTTTGAAGAACGGCAGCTGACACCTGCCCAAATCATTGATGTTAAAGGGCTGATGGGCGATCCTAGCGATAACTATCCCGGAGTTCGCGGCATTGGTGAGAAGACGGCGTTAAAGCTCGTGCAGGAATATGAAAATGTAGAGGGCATTCTCGCCAATCTGGACAAGCTGTCCAAGGGGATACGCACCAAAATCGAAACCGATCTGGAGATGCTGCATCTGTCCCGCGATTTGGCGTCGATCCGCTGCGATATTGCGCTGGAATGTGATTTGCGGTCCTGCCGCTGGGAGCTGAACCACTCTGTGGTCGTGGCCAAATTTGAAGAGCTGGAGATGAAGAGCGTGTGCTCCTGGATGGGGGTTCAGGCGCTGTGAAATCTCTATTTTCGCGGTTTAGGCCGTTCAGCAGCGGGAATCAGGTTTCGTTAGCTGGCGGAAAAATCATCCGGCGCGGCCTGCTGCTGGCAGCGGCCATCCTGCTCCTTATCCCGGCTGCCCCGGGGCTTCGCCCGGCGGAGGCAGCCGGTACGATCCAGACGGCCGTTAAGACCGTCAAGGTGTCAGGGAAAAGCTTTACCGTCCGTACGGTAAAGATTCCGAAAGGAACGCCGGTAACGGTTGGACTGGCCAAACATCAGGTCGGGCAGACGGAAGCCTTTGCATCGACGATTAAGTCCTACAAGGCGCAGGCCGCAATTAACGGCGCTTTCTTCAACTCCTATGGCGGACCGGCCGATCCATACGGAACGCTGATTATTAAAGGAAAGATTTCCCATATCGGCCGTTACGGCACGACAATCGGCTTTCAGAAGGACGGCACGGCCATTATGGATACGCTGCGGCCTTCCTTGACCGGTAAAGTGACCGGAGCGGATGGCAAGCCGCGCAGCTGGTATGCTACTTTTATTAACCGTACGCCTGATGCTGGTGCAAACAACAGTATTTTGTTTACACCGGACCGGGGCCCCAAAGTCGGGTTTAGCGGCGGTATTGCGGTGACCGTTAGCGGCGGAGTTGTCACACATAAAGGCGTCAACGGAAATACGGCTATTCCGAAGCAGGGATATGTACTTGTATTCAGCGGCAAAGAGAAGGCCATGGCAGACCGGTTTGAGGTCGGCAGCAGCGTTGAGTGGAATGTAACTTATACGAACCAGGCCGGCAAGAAGCTGGATTGGTCCAATGTACAGACGGCTGTTGGCGCAGGGCCAAGACTCGTTACCGACGGCAAGGTGACTTTGAACGCTAAAGCGGAAGGGTTTAACGATCAGAAGATTCTGACGGCTTCGGCGGCGCGCAGCGGCATCGCCATTCTGCCAGACGGTTCGATTCTGCTGGCTACAGTGAACGGGGCGACCATGTCACAGTGGGCTTCCGTGATGAAGGCGCTTGGAGCCAAACAAGCGATGAACCTGGACGGAGGGGCCTCTTCGGCGTTATATGGGGGAGGCAAAATGTTGACCCCGGCGGGGCGGCTGCTCAGCAACACGCTTGTGTTCGGCAGCCAGGTCACGAAATAATAACAAGCCAGGAATCAGTCTGTAAAATGGGGTTCGCCCAGTACCTGGTGCAGGAAGCTCCCAAGCTCGGCTTCTTCCTCCTCGGAGAGTCCGTAAATCGAGGCCATATAACCGTCCTGCTCCAGATCGTCGGAGCCGAGGATGGCTGTTTTGCCGCTTTGCAGATCGGTAACAAGCTTTTTGCCAAAAAAGCGGTTGGTTGTGGTCACAGCCAGATCAAAACGTTTCAGCGAAGGACCGATAAAGGTCGCGAAACGGGTAGAGGTCTGTTCGGTGCTGTCCGATAGGAAATCAAGGTCGTGTTCAGGTAAGGTCATGAATAAAGTCCTCCTCAGATGCGTTCTTGACGTCTATTATATCGGAAAAAAACGCTTTCGGAAAACGGGAATCCAATCCCGTTCCTATTGACTGTCATACAGAATATGGTATTATAGTTAACAACAGTATACGTTTATCGGGGAAGCACCTCTCTTGCATGCAGGAGAGGTGCTTTTTGTGTTTTCGGAAGACACGTACCAGTGAAGTATGCTGAATTCAAGGAGGTGCAGAAATGCGTATCGTATTTTTGAACAGTATGGAGAGAAGGCTGCAGGAACGGGCAGGGCATGCAGATTTAGCCCAGGTCTGGATTGGAGAAGAAGGCGGAGTATGGCGGATTGGCTGGGATGAAGAAGGAGCAGCCGGCACCAAAGGCCAAATCTGGTTTGAAGGCGAGTCCTGGTCTGATATGCTGAGCCATTACCGCTATCAGCTGGCCGTAAAGCTGGCCGACGGATTCCGTCCGGTGATCAGCGGGATTTTTCATGAAGAGGAAGGCCATAGAGGGATGTGGACCCAGAAGCTGTATTGCTACAGCGAGCTGAATGGCAGCGAAGAAGTGTATGCCGAGCTTTCGGCCTGGCGCCGTCAGAAAGCTGCCGCAGCGGGCAAAGCGCCGTATTTGATTGCCAGTAACCGGCTGCTCCGCCTGATCAGCGCTTTCCTGCCTCAAACGGAGGAAGAGCTTACCCAGCTTCCTGGTGTCGGAGAGGTTAAAGCGGCTGAATATGGGGAAGAGATCGTAGCGATTACGGCCCGAATTGAACGCAATTGGCAGTTTCCTCTGGATTGGGTGGAGCAGGAACTGGATGAGGAAATCTTCCGCTCCTGGATGTACAAGCAGAAAGAATCCCGGTTTAAAGCGGAAATCGAGCGATCAAGCTTGCGCAAACAGCTGCTTGAAGCAATCCGTGAGGGTCAAAGCCTGGAGCGGATTCAGGATTTTACCGGTTTATCCAGACGGGAAGCGATTGAACAGCTCGAACAGCTGGAGAAGGAGGGCTACGATACGGAAGCGCTGGTAGAGCGGGAATTAACCGGGCTGCCGCAGGAAGAACAGACGGCAATCTGGAATGCCTATCTGGAGCTGGGAGACGCCCTGCTGAAGCCGGTGCTGCATAAGGTATACGGCGCAGATACGATGCAGCCGGGCAGCGGGGAGCTTGAACGGCGTTATGAATGGCTGCGTTTGATGCGAATCCGGTACCGGAGAGAGGCGAGGGGGACAGCATCAGCAGTAGGCAAACCGCAAAGTGCGTAAGAGATACGGATGCTGATGCTGATGCCTGCCCGAGCTATAATTTGATTAACCAATCCAATAAGGGCGAAGTTCAGCCTCCGGAATCCCGGGGACTGCTTCGCCCTTGACTTAATAATCCATTGATATGAATGCTTTCAAATCCAGTCTTTCTTCCGGAACAGGTAGAACATGCCTAGACCTAATGTGATCATGATGCCTATTACGATGAAATAGCCGTATTCCGTATGCACTTCCGGCATATTGTCGAAGTTCATTCCGTAGATGCCCGTAATCAGGGTCAACGGGATAAAGATCGTAGTAATCGCAGTAAATACACGCATGATTTCGTTCGCCCGGTTGGCGATACTGGACTGATAAGCTTCTCGTAAGTTGCCCATCAGCTCTCGGAACGTATCAAAGTTCTCGGAGATTTTAACGGCATTTTCATAAATATCGCTAAAATACTTCTGCAGCTGATCATCGATCAGACGCAGGTCTTTTTTATTAAGGACGTTGATCACTTCCTTCTGCGGCCCAAGCATTTTCTTCAGCCACAGAATTTCGCTTCGCAGCCCGATAATTTCATTCAAATGGGAACGTTTTGTATGAACAAGAATGTCTTCTTCCAGCTTCTCGATTTTGTCCTCGATCCGGTCGCCGACCAGGAAATAGTTATCCACTACAAGGTCGATCAGCAGATAAAGGAAACGGTCAGGTTCGCTGACTTCCTGCTCCCACAGAATCGGTTTAATAGCACGAAGCTCGTTCAGCTTCTGCTTGGTAACTGTAATAATGAAATGCCGGCCCAGAAAGACGTTCAAGGCCCGCAGGAAAATTTCCTCATCATCAAAGCGAATACTGTTCACGACGATAAAATAATGACTTTCATAGATTTCGATCTTCGGCCGCTGCTCCTCTTCACTGAGGCAGTCCTCTACTGCGAGATCATGCAGCCCGAATACAGGCTGAAGCAGCTCCAGATCTTCGGTATCCGCATCAATCCAGTAGAAACCTTCGGCTGGTGCAGTCAGCGTATCCTCCAGGTTCTCGACCGTGGTGAAGACGCCGGCATTGACATGACGGATTTTCATCTGATTCACTCCTTTGTTGTTCAACACAGGAGACATCAGCTTCCGGCTATTTTAAACAGCACGAATAAAATGCCGGTAAACGAAAGAACCCCCTACTTCCGTGAGCATTCTGCCGATTGAATCCTGTGCGGTTGTATGTTGCCCTTGGGGATTTGCTCTGCGGACTAGAGTCGCCTTCCATTACCGGTTCACCTCTTCTTTAATCCAGACTTTTAGCACTTGTCTAGTATAACGCCGGGTTATGAAAATTTTCAAGCGAAATCATGCTTGATTTAGCTCTAGGCCAGCATATGGCATGCAAGCCCGAAAGGTGCGGTGTGTACCCGCCTTCAGGCCTTATTATTTGCTTGACGAAAGGAAGAGGATGCTATACAGTAAGGGCATAGTAATGTTACATTTTCATGAACGAATTCAAGAAGTACACGAACAACAAATTGAATAAGGCGAAATCTTATCAAGAGTAGGTGGAGGGACTGGCCCGATGAAACCCGGCAACCGGCGAGCAATCGCACGGTGCTAATTCTTGCGGAACTTTAGGAACCCGTATTTTGCGGGACTCTAGGGTCTCTGAGAGATGAGAGAGGCGCATACACTATGACATGATATGACCTTTCTCGATTTTACGAGGAAGGTCATATTTGCTATATGCGCTCGTTCTTCTACCATAAGATTGCCGCTCAAAGACTGAAGAGGAGTGAAGATCTATGCCAATCAAGGTTCCTGATTCTCTGCCGGCCAAAGAAGTGCTGGCGAACGAAAATATTTTCGTGATGGATGAAAGCCAGGCTTTCCATCAGGACATCCGTCCGTTGCGGATCGCCATCCTGAATCTGATGCCAACCAAAGAAACAACAGAGGAGCAGCTGCTCAGGCTGCTGGCCAATACGCCGCTTCAAGTGGAGTTTACTTTGCTTCATCCCAGCTCCCATACTTCGAAGAACACTTCAGCCGAGCATTTGAAGCAGTTCTATAAGACGTTCAGCGAAATCCGGCATCTCCGTTTCGACGGGATGATCATTACCGGTGCCCCGGTGGAACAGCTCGAATTCGAAGACGTCAATTATTGGAGCGAAATTCAGGAAATCTTCGAATGGACCGAAACCCACGTCACTTCAACCATGCATATATGTTGGGCTGCCTTTGCAGGGCTGTTCTATCATTTCGGCATCGAGAAGGTTTCACTTCCGCAAAAATGCTTCGGTGTGTTTGCCCACCACATCAATGTTCCGAATACGAAGCTGCTGCGCGGCTTTGACGAGCAGTTCCTGGTTCCTCATTCTCGTCATACAGGTCTGAATAAGGAAGATATTGTTAAAGCAAACGGGCTCGATATTCTGGCCGAATCGGACGAAGCCGGTGTATACATTGCTTCAACGGAAGACGGGAAACAAATTTTTGTAACCGGTCATCCGGAATATGATCCTTTATCCCTGAAATGGGAGTATGACCGTGATACGGCCAAAGGCATGGATGTTGCGCTGCCGGTTAATTATTTTCCGAAAGACGATCCCACCCAGACGCCAAGATCCTCCTGGCGCGCCCATGCTAACTTATTGTTTGCCAATTGGCTGAATTACTATGTGTATCAGGAAACACCTTACGATATTGATGCAGCAGTCAGTCACGAATACCATATTTAGGAGGAAGAGCAGACATGGCAGAACATAACGCAGATAACAACAAACCAGACAATCAAACCGGCAAACTTCGCATTGAGAGCAGGCTGGCACAAATCGGTTCCATGGAGGAGCCGGTTACCGGTGCGGTTACTTATCCGATTTATCAGGCGACAGCTTACCGTCACCCGCGGCTTGGACAGAGCACGGGGTTCGATTATACGCGCACGAAGAACCCGACAAGAGCCGTATTGGAAAAAGCTGCTGCCGATCTGGAATCCGGCGATGCCGGCTTTGCCTGCAGCTCGGGCATGGCCGCGCTGCAAACGCTGTTTATGCTGTTCAGCTCCGGCGATCACCTGATCGTATCCCTGGATCTATATGGCGGTACATACCGTCTGTTTGAGAAAATATTGTCCCGTTACGGAATAACCGCAACTTATGTGGATACCAACGACTTGGATGCGCTGGAGTCTTCCCGCCGTCCGGAAACCAAAGCCGTATTCATTGAGACGCCTACCAATCCGCTGATGATGGTCACCGATATTGCCGCTGTCTCTGCCTGGAGCCGTAAGCATGGCTTCCTGACCATTGTGGACAATACGCTGCTGTCGCCTTATTTTCAGCGTCCTATCGAGCTCGGCGCAGACATTGTCGTTCACAGCGCTACGAAATATTTGGGCGGACATAACGATGTGCTTGCAGGATTGATCGTAACCAAAGGACAAAAGCTGTCTGAAGAAGTCGCCTTCCTGCACAACTCGATCGGAGCGGTACTCAGTCCAAATGACAGTTATCAGCTGATGCGCGGCATGAAGACGCTGGCGCTGCGGATGGAGCGGCACCAAAGCAATGCAACGGCGATTGCAACCTTCCTGAGTACGCATCCGCAAATCGCAGAGGTGTTTTACCCGGCGCTTCCGGGCCATCCGGGACATGAAATTCAGAACCGGCAATCTTCGGGGAACACGGGAATCTTCTCGTTCAAAGTGACAGATGCCCGTTATGTGGAACCGATATTACGTCATTTGAAGCTGATCGCATTTGCGGAAAGTCTTGGCGGCGTTGAGTCGCTGCTGACTTATCCGGCTGTACAGACCCACGCGGACATCCCGCTTGAAATCCGGGAAGCGGTTGGCGTTGACGACCGGCTGCTGCGTTTCTCCGTAGGCATTGAACATCCGGATGATTTGATCGAAGATCTGGCTCAAGCGCTGGAAGCAGCCCGGGCTGAAGTGGAAGGGGTGCGCTGAATATGAGCCATGAAGACGGCAAACAAGTTCCCGACAAACAAGTTTCCGGCGAACAGAAGGAGAAGGACCTGAGCTTTGATACACGATTGCTTCATTTCGGCTCCGAAGTAGATACCGCAACAGGCGCTTCCAGTGTTCCTCTTTACCAGGCTTCAACGTTTCATCACGCGGATGTCTTTAACCCTCCGCTGCATGACTATTCCCGGTCGGGCAACCCGACCCGGCAGGCGCTTGAAGATTATATCGCGCTGCTTGAGGGCGGCACGAACGGATATGCCTTCCCTAGCGGCATGGCGGCGATTTCCACCGCGTTTATGCTGTTCTCGGCAGGCGATCATTTGATCGTTACCGAAGATGTTTACGGCGGAACTTACCGTTTGTTAACAGGTATTTTGAACCGTTTCGGGCTTGAGGCTTCCTTTGTGGATATGACCAAGATTGAAGAGGTGCAAGCTGCTCTGCGGCCGAATACGAAAGGCATCTATATCGAAACCCCGTCCAACCCGACTTTAAAAATAACGGACATTGCTGCACTTGCCGCCTGGTCGAAGGAACACGGTCTGATCAGCATCGTTGATAATACGTTTATGACGCCGTATTATCAGCGTCCGATTGAGCTGGGTATTGATATTGTGCTGCACAGCGCGACCAAATTCCTCGGCGGGCACAGCGATGTGCTGGCCGGCTTGGCTGTAACAGCCAATGAAGAGCTGGGCCGCCAAGTGAAATATTTGCAGAACGGGCTGGGCAGCGTGCTTGGCGTTCAGGATTCCTGGCTGCTGATGCGCGGGATGAAAACCTTGTCCGCGCGTATGGCCCACAGCGAAATCAGCGCCCGCAGGCTGGCGGAATGGCTGAACAACCGGGAGGACATTACTGCCGTGTATTATCCGGGCCTGAGCGATCATCCGGGCCGTGGCATTCAGGAACGGCAGTCTTCCGGATATGGCGCAGTGGTGTCCTTCGATGTTGGCTCCGGCGACCGGGCCAAACGGCTGCTGAATGCCGTTAAGCTGCCGATTGTCGCTGTAAGCTTAGGCGCAGTGGAGAGCATTCTCTCTTATCCGGCGATGATGTCCCACGCTTCAATGCCTCCTGAAGTTCGTCTCGAACGCGGCATTACGGACGGGCTGCTTCGATTCTCGGTCGGCCTTGAAAATATCGAGGACTTGATTGCCGATTTGGAGCAGGCGCTGGAGCAATAACTGTTACAATGACTGCTACAATAACTGGTACAAGAATAAGTCAATATTTAAATATGTGAATTGAATGAGACATTTTTCACAATTTTCCCGCATCCGGTCCTCCGGGTGCTTCTTTTCTTTAGGCTAGTATGTTAGGATGAAAGAAAGGAACGCCCCGAGTGACGATCCAGAACGCTTGAAAGTCTATGATATGGAAGGGGGCTGCTTCAAAGTGGCTATTGATTTTATCCTTGATAAAGCTTTGCGCGGGGAACGTGTAACGCTTGAGGAAGCTACCGCTTTGTTTGAGTCTAACGAAATTGAGAAAATGGGCCATACGGCCAACATTTTGATGGAAAGACGTTACCCTGAGAAGATTACGACATTTGTTATCGGTCGTAATGTCAATTATACGAACGTTTGCGACGTGTACTGCCGTTTCTGCGCTTTCTATCGCAGACCGGGATCCGATGAAGGATATGTGCTGTCGGACGAAACCATTTTTCAGAAGATACAGGAAACCATTGACGTAGGCGGTACGGAAATTCTGATGCAGGGCGGTACCAACCCGAACCTGCCGTTCAGCTATTATACGGATTTGCTGCGCAATATTAAGAAGAGATTCCCGGATATTACGATGCACTCGTTCTCCCCGGCTGAAATCCAGAAGATGAAGGTCGTTTCAGACGGCTTGTCGCTGGAGGAAGTAGTCCGCCAGATACATGAAGCGGGCTTGGATTCCCTGCCAGGCGGCGGAGCTGAAATCCTCGATGACCGCACCCGCCGGAAGATCAGCCGGCTTAAAGGCTCTTGGACGGACTGGATGGACGTCATGAAGACGGCCCACAAAATCGGCATGAACACGACGGCTACCATGGTTATTGGCCTTGGTGAAAGCATGGAGGAACGTGCGCTTCACTTGATGCGGGTGCGCGACGCCCAGGACGAATGCATTCAGAATGGCTACAAATCCGAAGGATTCCTGGCCTTTATTCCATGGACCTTCCAACCGGATAACACCAACCTGAAGCTGGATCGTCAAACGCCTGAAGAATATTTGAAAACCGTTGCGATCAGCCGGATCGTGCTCGATAACATCAAACACTTCCAGTCTTCCTGGGTGACCATGGGACCGGAAATCGGCAAGCTTTCCCTGCAGTACGGCTGCGACGACTTCGGCAGCACCATGATCGAAGAAAACGTTGTTTCCTCGGCGGGTGCTACACATAAAGTTAATATTTCTTCTACGCTGGACATCATTCGACAGGCTGGTAAAATTCCGGCTCAGCGTAATACGCGTTATGAGATTTTGCGTGTATTTGATGATGTTAACGTTAAAGTTGAGAATGACTTTATCATGCAGAACTAATTCATCCCTAATCCATTTGATTTCAAAAATTATCAAAGGCTCCCGTTCGCGGGGCTTTTTTTATTTGTAGAAGGAAATAAGTAGAAGGAAATAATGATGGAGCTGCTGCAGCTTCCATCCATTACATACTCCGTATTCGTATACATGCCCCCTGGTCACCATATACTTGTTTGGAGGACTCGAGGAAGGGGCGATAAGATGCAGCTGTTTAACCTTACAACATCGGTTGATTCCCGTCATTCTGCCGAACAATTATGTACCATGCTTGAGGCAGAAGGCGAAAAATTGAGTCATGGTCGCAGCAACTCCGTTCGTTTCCGTTATAGTTATGCCCACCACAGGTTGACTGTAGAATGTATCAGTGATCATGCGGCGATCCCGGCGAGAACGGTGAAAGGACTAAAGTCCAGAACAGCCGAATGGATGACGGAACATGTGTTAAGGGATAAAGAACCGGCTTTGCTTCGCAAATTGCTCGGTAAATATTACTCCCTACATAAGCATGAGGATATTCCGGCTATCGTTAGCATGGCTGTGCAAATTCTGGATGGATTATCCGAATACGAAGTGCATATGAAAGGGAGGGAACGGAGAGTAGCCGAGCTTTACAGCGCTTTTCTGGAAGGGCTTGTGAACGTAGGGGCTGTAGATGTTGACGGCTGGCTGTCGTTCCGGATGCCCGCGTATGTGGATGAATTAAAGGATGCACTGGATTTGGCTGTAGATGAATATATGCTGGACAAGCAATATGAAGAGTTTATCGGCTTGCTTAAATATTTTGTCCAATTTCAGGATATTCGCATTCCGCTTATTCATTTGAAACATGTGGAGGGTATGGAATTTGAGCTGCTGGATGATCAAATGCACCCGCTCGGGCCGCTTCCTTATGATGATGGAATCACGATCAAGATGGCGGATCTGGAGCTTCAAATGGAGGATGCCGTCGTCAGTTCCTTGATTTCCTTATCGCCGGCCCGCATTATGATCCATACCAGTGAACCTGGACTTCGTATGATTGCAACCATCCAGGAAATATTTGGGGACCGCGCGCAGCTTTGCAGCGACTGACAAGGGCTTGACGTGCTTTTTAAATAAAGCTTATAATACTTGCAGAAATTCAATTAGGAACAGCGAAGACAAAGACATGGACCAAATGTCTTGGAACCGTACAGAGAGAGGAAACACAGGCTGCAATTTCCTCCGGACTTCCGATTTGGTTTACCCCTTTGGAGCTGCAATTCTGAACCGCGTATGCCTTCGGGACACACCGCGAATAAGTAGGAACTGCCGGAACCATTCCCGTTATGAATGGCTTAATGAAGGGCTTTGACTTTATAATTATAAGCGGCGGTTGTCCGTTTAAAGTTTAAAGATCAGGCTGAATTAGGGTGGAACCACGGGTATAACACTCGTCCCTTTCCGGGGGCGGGTGTTTTTTGATTTGTTCTCCGCTTCCGGCTGCATACCAAGAATCGTTGAAACAGGAGGAGAACAGCATGGCAGTATCAATCAAATTGCCTGACGGCTCTGTCAGAGAGTACGCGGAAGGCAGCACTTTGGAAGATGTAGCGGCTTCGATCAGCAGCGGCCTGCGCAAGAATGCCGTAGGCGGCAAGCTGGACGGAAAATTGGTGGACCTGAACACACCTATCGTGGATGGAGCATTGGTGGAGCTGGTGACCTTGGACTCCAAGGAAGGTCTGGAAATGATGCGCCACAGCACGGCGCATTTGCTGGCCCAAGCCGTAAAACGGCTCTATGGCAACAAAGAAGTCAAACTTGGGATCGGACCTGTAATTGAAGATGGCTTCTATTACGACATGGATCTGGATCATCCCCTGAATCCAGAGGATCTGCAGAAGATCGAGAAGGAAATGGAGCGGATCGTTGGTGAGAATCTGCCGATTACCCGCCGCGAAGTGAGCCGCGAAGAAGCGCTGGCGATCTTCACTGAACTCGGCGATCCTTACAAGCTGGAGCTGATTCGTGATCTGCCTGAAGACAGCGTGCTGTCCATCTACGATCAAGGTGAATTCTTTGACCTGTGCCGAGGACCTCACGTTCCGTCGACCGGCAAGATCAAAGTGTTCAAGCTGCTGAGCGTGGCCGGCGCTTACTGGCGCGGCAACAGCGACAATAAAATGTTGCAGCGCGTATACGGCACCGCTTTTGTTAAAAAAGCAGACCTGGATGAGCATCTCCGCCTGCTCGAAGAAGCGAAGAAACGCGACCACCGCAAGCTCGGCAAGGACTTGAAAATCTTTACTTTCTCCAACCTGGTTGGCCAAGGTTTGCCGATCTGGCTGCCCAACGGCGCGAAGCTGCGCCGCACTTTGGAGCGTTATATCGTGGACCTGGAGGAGCGTTTGGGTTATCAGCACGTTTATACGCCGGTTATGGGCAACGTGGATCTGTACAAAACATCCGGGCACTGGGAGCACTATCAAGAGGACATGTTCCCGGTTATGGAGCTCGACAACGAAAGCTTCGTGCTTCGTCCGATGAACTGCCCGCACCACATGATGGTGTACAAGAGCGAAATGCACAGCTACCGCGACCTGCCGATCCGGATCGGCGAGCTTGGCCTGATGCACCGCTATGAAATGTCCGGCGCTTTGACCGGCCTTCACCGCGTTCGTTCCATGACGCTGAATGATGCGCATATCTTCTGCCGTCCGGACCAGATTAAAGAAGAATTCTCGCGTGTAATCCAGCTGATTCAGCGCGTATACGAAGACTTCGGCATTAAGGAATACCGTTTCCGGTTGTCTTACCGTGATCCGGCGGATACCGAGAAATATTTCCAGGATGACGAGATGTGGGAAATGTCCCAGCGTATGCTTCGTGAGGTTGTGGAATCGCTGGACATTCCGTTCTTTGAAGCGGAAGGTGAAGCCGCATTCTACGGTCCTAAGCTGGACGTTCAAATCAAGACCGCGTTGGGCAAAGAAGAAACGTTGTCTACTTGCCAGCTGGACTTCCTGCTGCCGCAGCGCTTTGAGCTGGAGTATGTGGGCGATGACGGTCAGAAGCACCGTCCGGTCGTTATTCACCGCGGTATTATCTCCACTATGGAGCGTATGACTGCATTCCTGCTCGAGAACTTTGCCGGCGCGCTGCCGCTCTGGTTGTCCCCGCTGCAAGCCAAGGTAATTCCGGTTTCCGGCGCTTTCGAGGCTTATGCCAAAGAAGTGACCGAGAAACTGCAGGAGGCAGGCATCCGCGTGGAAGCCGATCTTCGCAACGAGAAGCTGGGCTACAAGATCCGTGAAGGCCAGCTCGAGAAAGCTCCGTACATGTTTATTGTCGGAGAGAACGAAATGAACGAAGGTACGGTATCTGTCCGCAAACGTGGCGAAGGCGACATTGGGGCCAAATCTTTGGCCGATGCGATTCTTCTGCTCCAGGAAGAAATTAAGAGTCATACGATTTAAGCCTTTCATAGGGTAAATTTAATAGAGCATCATAGAGTATGAAAAATAAGGTATAAAATTTGGCGTATGTGGACATCCTTGCGACTAAGGGGGAGGATTTCACATGCGCCATTTTAAATTTTGGAAAAAACTCACTTTGGTTTTGATAGGAGCCGGATTGGTTTTTAATAGTTTCGAAGGCAAAGAGATAGCTGCCGCGTTTGGCGGGTTCAAGTATAGTCAGGAGCCTTATAAAGAAGCGGCGGTCAACCTTTTTGATCTCGATTTAAGTGATTTCACGATGATGAACTTTGGCTTAAATCAGGATGATCTCTATTATTCTTACAGCGACTATGAAACCAGAGCGTTTGATCAAGACTTTACATTTAATAATGACTTTAGTGGTAATTTTAGTGGTAATGAGAGCCAAGATGAAGATTCCGTGCGCAGCGCAGGAAGTGTTATTGGCAAAGCCATGTCGGATGCGGGAAAAGTTGCGCGGACCGTTTCGGGTCTGCAGAAGAGGAACATGGAGCCTAAACAGTCCGAAATTGTAACGGTGCTGGCCACCGGCTATACTGCCGGGTACGAGTCTACCGGCAAACGCCCAAATCATCCGCAATACGGGATTACATATTCCGGTGTAAAGGTCAGACGCGATAAAGCTGCCCTTTCGACTATCGCTGCGGATTTGAATGTTTTTCCGCTGGGAACTATTCTTTATATTCCCGGTTACGGATATGGGGTAGTAGCGGATAAAGGCGGTGCGATCAAAGGCAATCACGTTGATTTGTATTTCTCGACGACCAAGCAGGTCTTTAAGGAATGGGGCAAGAAAAAGGTCAACGTACGCGTGATCAAGTGGGGCACCGGAAAGCTGACCGAGCAGATGCTCCAAAAGTTCGGGGAATCCATTGAAGTGAATGAGGATTTAATGGACCCGAACTGGGAAAATTCCATCTAAAGTTTACCTGTATAGCGGCATTTAAAGCTCCACATAATACATTTCGGCTAGTCATTACGGCAGCCAAAATTATTATCGGAGGTGCTTTACCCATGGCTAAAAACCGAGGCTACAAAACACCGAACGAGAAATTTGACGCAGAATTTGCAGAGCTGGGCAGCAATCCTGTTCAACAAAAAGTAAAATCTGCAGGTACTTCGGGTATGGCTCAAAGCACAGGCTACAAAACACCGAACGAAAAATTCGACGAGGAATTCGCGGATTTGAGCGGCCAGCCGGTTAAAAAGAAAGTTCAGCAATCGAAAGCCCAGAAACAAACGAAATAAGGCGATAGCCAAAACAAATGAAGATGCCTCAGCGGCATCTTCTTTGTTTTTACATAATGGAAGGATACCCAAATTTGACAGTTGAATCGGTCTGGAGACCGAGTCGCTTTCAATCTGCCGCCGCTATGCAGCTTCACGTAAGTCCGTTAAACTAAAAGCATGATCTAACAAGTTAAGGAAGACGGGGGATACAATATGTTTAAAGGATGGACTGGCAGAATGTTTGGGGGGCTTATACTGCTTGCGGCAGGGGTACTGCTTCTCTTGAACATGATGGGTTATATACACGTTAGCCCTGGCGAATTGTTTGCGACTTACTGGCCGGTATTCGTCATCTTGGCGGGCTTATCGCAGCTCACGAACAACGCACGTAACAGCGGTTCTGTTTTTGGAGGTTTGGTAGTCACGGTTGTGGGCGTTTTTTTCCTGGCGCGAAATCTGAATTTGATCTCTTTGTCCGTAGGTGACTTCTTTAAATATGCCGTGCCTGTTGTTCTGATTGCGGCGGGGTTGTCGGTGATGTTTCGTCCGTCCAGACGGCAGCGTTCAGATTTGGGTACCGGAACCGGAAGCTATGAAGAGCCGGTCATTCCACCTCCTCCCCCTTTGGATCCTTCTTTGGATCCTCATTTCGGGTCAACATTGGATGAAGCGTTTGAGCAGGCCTTTCCTAATGAAAGCAAGAAACGCCGGGAACAGGAAGAGGAGCTTAAGCGGCCTAAACATGAATATAGGAACTCAGATCCGGATGACAAGATCAACCGGTCGGGTTTTATTGGAGACGTGCGGCTGGGGGATCAGTATTTCGAGCTGAAGCCGGCAAATATTTCCCACTTTATCGGGGACACGATCATCGACCTGACGAAAGCGCAAATTCCTTACGGAGAAACCAAAATCAATGTTTCAGCTTTTATCGGGGATGTGAAGGTGTTTGTGCCTGTAGATGCAGATCTCGGCATTTCGGTTGCTTCGAACTCGCTTATTGGGGATATGAAGGTGCTTCAGGAGAAGTCGGGCGGTTTCATGAGCAGCATCAATTCCAAAACTCCGAATTATAACGAAACAAGTAAAAGAATTAAATTGAACGTCAGCGTGTTAGTTGGAGATATCCGGATCAACAGGGTGGGCTGAAAATGATGATGAAGGTGCTTAAAAGCACGAAGTGGGAGCTGCTCTTCTACTTCCTGCTTACGGGCGTATTGACGGCAGGAATTCTATATGCGGGAAATAGCACGGACTACATCGTTGTTTCTGACCCGAGAGTGTGGATTTATTATGTGGCTGGAATCGTGGTGTTCACCGTCGTAATTGGGTATATAGCAGGCCAGCGTATTCAGCGCCGGCTCGACTTGCTTCATTTAAGCATGCTGCAGGTGGCCAAAGGAAATTTATCGGTCCGGATTCCCGAGACAACGGATATGACCTTCGCCGGCATATACGGTGAATTTAACCGGATGACGGATGCGGTCGAGAAGAAGATGCATCTGCTGCAGGTTCTTGGGGAACAGGAAGTGACCAATAAGGAACAAGCCGCTGAGAAGGCGGTGCTGGAAGAACGGCGGCGGCTCGCCCGTGATCTGCACGACACGGTGAGCCAGCAGCTTTTTGCTGTTCATATGGCCGCTTCGTCTTTACCCAAGATTCTGGAAAACAGACCCGAGCAGGGCGGCAAAGTCATGGATCAGCTGATCCAAATGTCCAATACAGCCCAGAAGCAAATGAGGGCGCTCATTGCGCAGCTTCGCCCCATGGAACTGGTCGATAAGTCTTTGTCGCAGGCGCTGGATCAATGGTTTCCGGATTACTGCCGTCAGAACGGGCTTAAAGGAATCATCGATCTGGATTTGAAGGGGCAGCTGTCAGAAGCGATTGAGCATCAGCTGTTTCTGATCATCCAGGAAGCTATGGCTAACATCGTCAAGCATTCGGGAGCCAAGCTGGTCAGTCTGGCGCTGCAGGAATCCAAACGGC
Source organism: Paenibacillus physcomitrellae (assembly GCF_002240225.1). Lineage (NCBI taxonomy): Bacteria > Bacillati > Bacillota > Bacilli > Caryophanales > Paenibacillaceae > Paenibacillus > Paenibacillus physcomitrellae. Next base: position 4,532,105 of record NZ_CP022584.1, read on the forward strand.
AGGTGGTGCTCAGTGTGAGTGATGACGGTCAAGGCTTTAGTTCCTCGGTGCAGAAGCAGGGCTCATATGGATTATCGACGATGCGGGAACGCGCGGAGAAGCTTGGAGGTACTGCCGAAATTATCAGCAAGCCGGGAGCGGGAACTACAGTCCGCATACATATTCCGAAGTTTGAGGATGTAAGGAAAGGGGAAGAATCATGAGTAATGGACCAATTAAAGTGATGATCGTGGATGATCATGATATGGTAAGAATGGGATTAAAAACATATCTATCTCTTGAACCCCAGTTTGAAGTGATGGCCGAGGCCTGCGACGGCCAGCAGGCAGTTAATAGGATAGACGAAATGCAGGCAGATCAAAGACCGCACATTATTCTGATGGATCTAATGATGCCGAACATGAACGGAGCAGAAGCAACCCGTCTTATTAATGCCCGCCATGAGGGGATTAAAATTATCATTTTGACCAGCTTTCTGGAAGATGATCTAGTCGTAGAAGCTATAGAAGCGGGCGCTGTAAGTTATGTACTGAAGACGGTGTCGGCTGAAGAACTGATTTATGCGCTGCAGGGCGCTTATCGGGGCATGCCGGTTATGACGGGTGATGTAGCGCAGGCGCTGACACGCGGAATCCGTCAGAAGACAGTTCAGGGCGATACAGCCGGTCTGACCGACCGGGAGAAAGAGGTGCTTCTGCTGATTGCGGAAGGTAAAAGCAATAAAGAGATCGGCGAGGAGCTGCATATCAGCATCAAGACGGTCAAAACCCATGTCAGCAATCTGCTGATGAAATGCGAACTGGAAGACCGTACACAGCTAGCGATCTATGCCCACCGTCAGGGATGGGTATCCTGAGGATTCTATAGCGCGTGGTTTATGTTTTTTCGATTCCTGGAGGAACTTGCTGTTATTTAGGGATTTATCTTCTTTTTAATTGTTTTTAAGGTATGCTTAAGGTTTATAGTACAAAATAAAAGCATCAAGAACATAACCCCTAACCAATCAGGGATGAGGAGGATATAAACAATGGACGAACAAAACAACAAATCTAACCAGGGTTTCGGTTTCGACAGTGATTCCGATCGTAACCATAAAGAAGAATTGAACAACAATAGCTCCAGCAATTATGACAGAAGACCGGCCGACTCCAATACACCTTACTATTATTCTTATGGTCCATATCAATCTCAAGACCGCAGCCGTGAGGACCAAAGTGAGAATAACGGAGGCGCTTACGACAGCTATGATCAAAGAAACCAAGACAACGTGGAGATTACTCCGCCGCAGCCGGTTCGCCCGATGCCAACGAATTATCCGACACGTTCGACCTTTGAAGGCGCATCAAATGGAGGCAATTCCGATTCCGGCAATCCGGGCGGACGAAATCAGCCGAATTGGCAGTACAGCAATAAGAAACCTAAATCACCGATCAAATCGGTTGTAGCCGGCGTGCTGGCGGGTATGGTTCTGATGGGCGGAGCGATGTATTATGCCGATTCCGAGAATCTGTTCACCGGCGGCAAGCAGGCCTTATCCGCAGCACCTGCTGCAACAGCAGCTTCCAACGCCATTTCAGATTCGGCAGCTACAAACGTGAAGCTGCCGGTAGGTTCCGGCGGAGATGTGACCTCAGTTGTCAAACAGGCAGGACCGGCGGTTGTACAGATTGAAACACTGGTGAAATCAAATAGCAGTAGCGCAGGCAATTCATTTAATAACGATCCATTCTTCAATTACTTCTTCGGAGATCCGTTCGGCGGAGGAGGCGGTAATGGAGGAAGCGGCGGCGGTAACGGCGGCGGAAGTGGCAGTGGCAGCAGCGGCGGAAACAGCAGCGGCACGGACGATGGGTTGGTCGCTTCCGGTTTGGGCTCCGGATTTTTCTTCGATAAATCGGGCTATATTCTCACGAACGAACACGTGGTACACGGTGCTGACGTTGTACAGGTGACGGTTCAGGGAACGACTAAACCCTATGAAGCCAAAGTGCTCGGCACAAGCTATGATCTTGACCTGGCTGTACTGAAGATCGATGGCGACGGCAACTTCCCTTCTATCTCTCTGGCGGACTCCACCAAGGAAGAGGTAGGAGAAAGCGTGGTAGCGATTGGTAACCCACAAGGCTTTGACCATACGGTTACTGCTGGGGTGCTTAGTGCAACAGGACGTGAAATCTCCATTGCCGGCGAGAACGGGGAGAAAGACCGCAAATACCAGAACCTGCTGCAAACGGATGCGTCTATTAACCCAGGTAACTCCGGTGGCCCGCTGCTGAACCTGAACGGTGAAGTTATCGGCATTAATGTGGCTGTAAGCTCGGATTCCCAAGGTATCGGTTTTGCGATTCCTACCAGCACGATTACGGAAGTGCTCGACAAGCTGAAAAACAACGAAGAAATTCCGGCCAAACCAGAGCCGTTTATCGGGGCAACTCTGCAAACTGTAACTCCGCAGGTTGCGAAGCAAATGGGAACGAACGTAACCGAAGGTTCGCTGGTTATGGAAGTACTGTTCAAATCGCCGGCTTATCAAGCGGATATGCGTCCATATGACATTATTACAGGTGCAGACGGCACCAATTACGATACAGCTGACGATCTGATTGCTTATATTCAGAAGAAAAAAGTCGGCGATAAAATTACGCTGAATATCGTTCGCGACGGCAAAAAGATCGACCTGCCGGTAACGATCGGCAACAAAAACGATTTCCAGACTTCTACGAGCAGCACAACTAATCCTTAATCTTGACGTGCAGCTGCAAGTCGGGCTTTAATGAGGAAGCGGCAGGGTTATTCTCCCTACCGCTTCTATTCATATTCGGAATATGGTGTCATTGGGGGATGTTTAGGTGAGAAACGGCATTTTGGTTATTGATGATGATGAGAAAATTACTTCCATGCTGCGGCGTGGCTTAGCCTTTGAGGGTTATGACGTTTATACCGCTAACAACGGGCTTGAAGGCCTGAAGATGATGTTGTCCACGGATCCGGATTTAATCATCCTGGATGTCATGATGCCTCAGCTTGACGGGTTTGAGGTGTGCCGCAGACTGCGGGAGGGCGGGAGCACGGTGCCCATTCTAATGCTGACGGCCAAAGACGAGGTCGAGAATCGGGTTAAAGGGCTTGATACCGGCGCGGACGACTATTTGGTTAAACCTTTTGCTTTGGAAGAACTGCTGGCCCGTGTCCGCGCGCTGCTCAGACGCAAGGAGCCGGCAGGAGAAAGCGGAGGACAGCGGTTGATTTTTGAAGATATTATTATGGATTTGGATGCCAGGGAAGTCGTGCGTGCCGGTAACCGCCTGGAGCTGACGGCGAAGGAATTTGATCTGCTTCACTTATTCATGCAGAATCCAAGGCGGCTGCTTACGCGTGACCTAATCATGGACAAAATCTGGGGATATGATTACAGCGGGGAATCCAATGTCCTCGAAGTATACATTGCCATGCTCCGTCAGAAGACGGAAGAGTATGGAGGGAAGCGGGTTATTCAGACCATTCGCGGAGCCGGATATATTCTGAGAGGAGACAACTAGAAATGTCTATCAGGCTCAGACTTACAGCCTGGTATACAGGCATTTTGGCGGTTACGCTCCTGGTGTTCTGCGCTTCGATTTACGGCATCGTCCGCTATAATATCTTTACGGAAGTGAAGAACAAAATTCTCGACCAGGCCAACCCGACTCTCGCTTCGCTTAACGTGACCACCATTCAGGGGTTTGACCTTACTCCGGATATTTCACAGCGGATTCGGCTTGAGGATTCACAAATTTTTTGGCAGACCCACAGTTATATTTCAGGCTTAACTCAGGTTTCGACAGGACTGAAGAACCGGGCGATGCAGTTTCCGGTCCCTGATCTAGGGACGCTTGGAAGCAATCCGAAAGCGCATTTTGAGAATGTGACGGTCGGGGGGAACTTTTACAGCGTACTGATCGTCCCCATCACGGCGACTGTTAACGGTCAAGCAGGCGTTATCGGCCTTGTTCAGCTTGCCGCTAATACGGCTGCCGAGAACCGGATCATGGATCAGCTTTGGCATGTGCTGTTGATCGGCTCCATCATTACGATTGTTGTGGCCTCCACCTTCGGGTTATTCCTGGCCCGTACCTCTATGAGACCGATCGGTAAGGTGATTGATGCCGCTAACCAGATTCAGACCGGCAATGACCTTAGTGTGCGGATCGACTATGATGGGCCGCAGGATGAGATCGGCCGGTTAATTGGTACGGTCAATCGAATGCTTGAACGAACGGAGACCTTCTATAACGAGCTGGACCAAGCCTATGGGGCGCAGCGGCGGTTTGTATCGGATGCTTCGCATGAGCTGCGTACGCCGCTGACGACGATCCGTGGAAATGTCGATCTTCTGAAGAAGGTTTGGACGCAGGAGGACGGGGCTGGGGGCAAGCTCAGCCAGGTGGATTTGCACCAAATGTCTGTCGAGGCTGTCAGCGATATTGCGGATGAAGCCAGCCGGATGAGCCGCCTGGTTAATGACATGCTGTCGCTTGCCCGGGCAGATGCAGGGCAGACTATTGAGAAGACAGCGGTGGAAATGGAGCCGCTCGTCACCGAAGTGATCCGCCGTGCCCAGTTTTTGCCGCGCAAAGCGGAGTGGCTTCAGGGCGATCTCAGCGCGCTTGAAGGAGCGGTGGTGGAAGGCGATCGCGATTATTTGCAGCAGATGCTGTTTATTTTTATTGAAAATGCCTTTAAATACACGCCTTCCGGCAAAGTGGTTATTGATACGCTGAAAAACGACGGGCAGCTCGGCATTCGTATTGCCGATACCGGGATCGGGATGGAGCGCTCAGAGGTGGAGCATATCTTCGACCGCTTCTACCGGGCCGACCAGTCGCGCGGCGTAACGCCTGGAACAGGGCTTGGCTTGTCCATCGGCAAATGGATTATCGATGAGCACCGCGGCTCTGTAGAAGTCTTTACTCGAAAAGGAGAAGGTACCACTTTCCTCATTTGGCTTCCAGCCGCCTTTAACGCTGCCAAAGAATAAGGTATAATGGGGTTGAAGTAGGAAAGGCGGGTTAATTGCCATGGAAATTGTAAAAATATCGCCGCGCGGATACTGCTACGGGGTTGTTGACGCAATGGTGCTGGCGCGCCAGGCTGCCAAAAACCTCGATCTCCCGCGGCCCATCTATATATTAGGCATGATTGTGCACAACAGTCATGTTACCCAGTCATTTGAAGACGAAGGTATCATTACGCTGGACGGAGCCAATCGTCTGGATATTCTGGATCAGGTGGATCAGGGAACTGTCATTTTTACGGCCCACGGGGTTTCGCCTGAGGTTCGCCGCAGAGCACGTGAGAAAGGGCTGACCACGGTTGACGCCACCTGCCCGGATGTTACCAAAACGCATGTCCTGATCGAGGAGAAGGCTGCGGAAGGTTTTGAAATTATTTATATCGGGAAGAAAGGCCATCCAGAACCGGAAGGGGCTTTAGGCGTTGCGCCCGGGAAGGTCCATTTGATTGAGAAAGAAGAGGAGATCGAGCAGCTGAATATTCAGGCTGACAAGATTCTCATCACGAATCAAACCACGATGAGCCAATGGGACATCAAATATGTCATGAAGAAGCTGCTCGAGAAGTTTCCCGGGGCAGAAGTGCATAATGAGATTTGCCTCGCCACACAGGTACGTCAGGAAGCGGTTGCAGAGCAGGCCGGGCAAGCTGAACTTGTCATCGTGGTCGGCGACCCCCGCAGCAACAATTCCAACCGTTTGGCCCAGGTATCCGAAGAGATCGCCGGTGTTAAGGCTTACCGGATTGCCGATCTTTCGGAGCTCAAACGGGAATGGCTGATTGGCAAGAAACGGGTGGCTGTAACCTCAGGAGCTTCGACACCAACGCCGATCACCAAGGAGGTTATTTCTTACCTGGAGCAATATGAGGATGATAAACCGGAAACCTGGCCGCTGGTAAGAACGGTTAATATGAAAAAGCTGCTGCCTCCGGTAAAAGCCAAAGCTTCCTCAGCTTCTGAATCGTAATCTTGTCCTGAAGCTTATTTGATAATGAACAGGAACCCGCCGCTGGCGGGTTTTTTCTATTTATATAGAGCGCTTACAATGCAAATATGTTCTATGCATAGAAAAGGGACTTAGAGACGGGGGACAAATCCAGGAAATAAATAAGCTGCTGAGCAGGCTTCTTTTTGGCTTGGATAAAGAAATGATCTTGACGAAGAGGGTTTCCTCGGTTATATTTACTTTAGTGATTAAAAGCTTAAAAGCTAACAAGCGTTTAAGTGTGAAAGAACAAGTCGGAGGATTGTGTGAGGCTATTTATATAGAGGGCCTATTACTTAAATATAAGAGAGAGAGGAAGTGCAGGAATGATCGTTATTACTTCAGCACATACACCGGAAGAACGAGTCATGGAAATCGTGGAATTCATAAAGAAAGAGGGCATTCAAACCCATGTGTCCCAAGGTAATGACCGTACGATCATCGGTTTGATTGGCCGGATCGAGCCAACGCTGGCTGAGCATTTAAGACAAATGAAAGATGTGGAGAATGTGGTGAAGATTACGAAGTCCTACAAGCTTGCAAGCCGTGATTTCCATCCGGAGGATACGATTATTCAAGTCGGCGATGTGAAGATTGGCGGCAAGGAACTGGTTATTATGGGCGGTCCATGTGCGGTTGAATCGGCCTCGCAGATCGACGAAATTGCGGCGCTCGTCAAAGCAGCAGGGGCTCAAGTGCTTCGCGGCGGTGCTTTCAAGCCCCGTACAGGTCCATACAGCTTCCAAGGCGTTGGGGTAGAGGGTTTGGTTATGATGGCCGAAGCCGGGAAGAAGCATGGTCTCCTGACGATCACAGAGGTTATGACGCCGGAGTACGTGGACATTTGCGCGGAATATGCAGATATTCTGCAGGTGGGCACCCGGAACATGCAAAACTTTGATTTGCTTCGTAAGCTCGGGGAATGCGGCAAACCGGTTCTGCTCAAAAGAGGCTTCAGCGCCACTTATGACGAGCTGCTTAATGCGGCTGAATACATTTTGGCGGGCGGAAACCCTAATGTGATGTTATGCGAACGCGGGATCCGTACTTTTGAAACCTACACCCGGAATACGCTTGATTTAGCAGCGATTCCGTCCCTGAAGCAGCTCAGCCATCTGCCTGTGATTTCGGACCCAAGTCACGGCACCGGGCGCCGCGAGCTGGTTGAGCCGATGTCCAAAGCCTCCGTTGCCGCAGGCGCAGACGGCTTGATTGTTGAGATGCATACCGATCCGGACAATTCGATGACCGGTGACGGCGTGCAGTCTCTGTTCCCGGATCAATTTGCAGCCCTGCTCCAGGACTTGGGCAAGCTGGCCCCGCTTGTAGGCCGAAGCTTTCGGGTGCCGGATCTGGCAGCAGTAAATTAAACACGTCCGTAGGAATGACCGTTTTCTGGATGTAAAGGATCAGGATAACAAGGTGTTCTTCCACAGCCCTTCGGCTTGCCGAAGGGCTATTAAATTTTGTGCTTTACAGCAGTGGGGTAAATGTGATAATACCTGACATAATCATCGAAAATACCTTACATAGCTATTGACGGCTAACCTGTTTGAGATTTATAATGACGACAACAAAAATAAATAAAAATGAACGTTAATCGTTGGTTCGCGCTTTAATGTTCGTGATTGGGAGGAAAAAAGGATGTCAGCACAGGATGTTTTGAAATTAATCGAAGAACAACAGATTGAGTGGGTGGATTTCCGTTTTACTGATTTGGCAGGCCGTTCACATCACATCTCTCTGCCGGCTACTGCAGTGGATGAAGATACATTCGTTAACGGTGTTGCGTTTGACGGCTCTTCTATCCCCGGTTTCCGCGGAATTGAAGAATCCGATATGGTTATGATGCCTGACAGCGGTTCTGTATTCGTAGATCCTTTCACGGCTCACCCGACACTTAACGTATTGTGCGATATTTATACACCTGAAGGCGAACGTTACGAGCGCGACCCGCGTAGCATTGCAGCCCGGGCTGAACAATACCTGCAAGACAGCGGCATCGGTACACATGCTAACTTTGCTCCGGAGTCCGAGTTTTTTATCTTTGATGATGTACGTTTCGAAAGCGGCATGAATAAGTCCTATTACTCCGTAGATTCCGAAGAAGCAAGCTGGAACAGCGGACGTAACGAAGAAGGCGGAAACCTTGCTTTCAAAGTGCCTGTTAAAGGCGGATATGTCCCTGTAGCTCCTACAGACAAAGGTCAAGACCTGCGCAGCGAAATGTGCCGTTTGCTTGAAGAAGCCGGCCTTGTTGTAGAACGTCATCACCATGAAGTGGCGACAGCAGGCCAAGCGGAAATCAACTTCCGTTTCGATACTTTGCTCAAAACAGCAGACAACCTGATGAAATATAAATACATTGTTCAAAACACGGCTTATAAAGCAGGTAAAGTAGCGACATTTATGCCTAAACCATTGTTTGGAGACAACGGAAGCGGCATGCACGTTCACCAATCGATCTTTAACGGCAGTGAGCCATTGTTCTATGAAAAAGGCGCTTACGCAAACCTGAGCGAAACGGCTTTGCATTACATCGGCGGTATCCTGTACCATGCACCGGCGCTGATCGCTTTCACGAATCCAAGCACCAACTCGTTTAAACGCCTGGTTCCTGGCTACGAAGCCCCGGTCAACCTGGTATTCTCCAAAGGCAACCGTTCTGCGGCAGTACGTATTCCGGTTGCAGCTGTTACACCTAAAGGCTGCCGGATCGAGTTCCGTACACCGGACTCCACAGCGAACCCGTACCTGGCATTCTCCGCTATGCTGATGGCCGGCCTGGACGGCATCAAAAATAAAATCGACCCTAGAGCCCAAGGCTACGGTCCTTTCGATACAAACATCTACGAACTGTCCGATGCCGAGAAAGAAAATATTCGCAGCGTTCCAGGTTCCCTGGACGAGGCGCTTGACGCTTTGGCTGCCGACTATGAATTCTTGACTGAAGGCGGCGTATTTACTAAAGAATTTATCGATAACTTTGTAGATTTCAAACGCCATGAAGCAAGAGCGGTTTCTACTCGTGTTCATCCGCATGAATTCAGCCTTTACTTTGACCTGTAAGATCAAAGTCTTGCCAAGAGCAACAAAGGAACCTTCCGGATTGCCGGAGGGTTCTCTTTATTTTTGAACAATTGGTTACTTTAACGCTTTATTCCTTTAAAATAATAAAAAAATTGCGAGTTAACTCTTGATGGAATATTTGTGAGTTGCTATGATAATTCATAAATGCAGTGACAGATGATGAGAGGATGGGAGTCTTTTGAACAAGAGAGCCTACAATTTTAATGCGGGTCCTGCTGCTTTGCCGCTTGAGGTGCTGCAGCGTGCACAAGCCGAGTTTGTGGATTATAAGGGGACAGGCATGTCCATTATGGAAATGTCTCACCGTGGAGCGGTTTATGAATCCGTGCATCATGAAGCTCAAAGCAGATTGTTAAAATTATTTGGCAGTCCTTCCGGCTACAAAGTGTTATTTCTGCAGGGCGGAGCGACTACACAGTTTGCCATGATTCCACTGAACTTCTTATCTGAAGGGAAATCAGCCGGTTATGTCAGAACGGGCAGCTGGGCTGATAAGGCGCTGAAGGAAGCCAAGCTGGTCGGCGAGGCCTTTGTAGCCGCTTCCTCCGAGTCTGCCGGATTCCGGCAAGTTCCGGATCTCAGTAAACTTGAACTGCCTGAGCAAACGGCTTATGTCCATCTTACTTCCAACGAAACGATTGAAGGCACTTCTTTCTTCGAATATCCGGATACCGGCAGCGTTCCTTTGATCGCCGATATGTCCAGTGATATTTTGTCCCGTCCTTTTGATCTTGAGACATTTGGCATGGTTTATGCGGGCGCACAGAAGAACCTGGGGCCTTCCGGCGTGACGGTTGTGATTGCCCGTGAAGAGCTGCTGGAGCAGTCGCCTAAACATTTACCGACCATTTTCCGTTATGATACGCATTATAAAAATGATTCCTTGTACAATACGCCGCCATCCTTCTCGATTTACATGGTCAACGAAGTGCTGAAATGGATCGAGGAGCAGGGCGGGTTAACCGGCATCGAACAGCTTAATCGGAAGAAAGCCGGGCTGCTGTATGAGGCTATTGACCAGAGCGAAGGCTTCTATAGCGGCTTTGCCCAGCCAGACAGCCGTTCTTTGATGAACGTAACCTTCCGCCTCGGCTCCGAAGACCTGGAGAAGAAGTTCGTGAAGGAGTCTGAGGCTGCCGGGTTCGTTGGACTTAAAGGTCACCGCAGCGTCGGCGGACTTCGTGCTTCTATCTATAATGCTGTGCCTTTTGAAGCCATCGCAGCTTTGGTGCAATTCATGGAGGACTTCAAAAGCAGCAATCATTAAGATGTAGATTCAGAACTTATACAACTTCCAGAACCAGGGCCTCACTCTTCGCTGAAGAGTGGGGTTCTTTTTTCTGCGCATTATTTTGGTATAATATAAAGACTGTGAAATTAAAGCTGTCTTCTCAGAATCTTATAAAGAGGTGTCTTTAACATGGCTTTACATATTGTACTTGTTGAACCGGAAATCCCGGCCAATACCGGCAACATTGCCAGAACCTGCGCGGCGACAGGCACACATTTGCATTTGGTTCGTCCGCTTGGCTTCCGCACGGATGATGCGACGCTCAAACGCGCAGGTTTGGACTACTGGTATGCCGTTCACATTGAATATCACGATTCCTTCGAGGAGCTGCAGGCGGCTTATTCGGAAGGAAGATATTTTTATGCTACGACCAAAGCGAACAAGTATTATCATGACTTCAAGTTCCAGGATGGCGACTTTCTGGTCTTTGGCAAAGAAACAAAAGGCCTTCCGCCGGAGCTGATTGAAAAGAACCGGGAGACGGCAATGAAAATGCCGATGACAGACAAGGTTCGTTCTCTGAATTTGTCGAATTCAGCGGCTATTATTGTATACGAAGCGTTGCGTCAGCTTGATTTTCCGGGCATGGGGTAAGCGGGACCGTCAAGAGATGCGGCTGTGAAGCGTTCTTATAGGCCTGCATTTCGATAGCCTTACGTTCAGGTTGTCTTAATAGTTTTAAATTAGAAGCCGGCAGCTTTGCTGCCGGTTTTTTGCTGTAACCCTTTTCATTACAGTTCTATAATTCTTTTTTATAATCAAACAAAAAAAGATAATAAAAAAATAAAATTCGGCAGGATTCGATTTATTTTTGTCGAATTAACAAGTAAATGCTATCCGCAAATATTTCTTATAGAAAGAGGTGCCAAATGAAACCAGCCGGTGTTGTACGTAAAGTAGACCAATTGGGAAGAATCGTTTTGCCGAAATCTCTTCGCAAACGTTATCAAATGAACGAGGGAGATCCTGTCGAAATTTTGGTTCAGGGGGATCATATTATTTTGGAGCGTTATCGTCCAAAATGTGTATTTTGCGGTTCCATGGAAGAAGTTTCAGAATTCAAAGAACGTACGATCTGCAAACAGTGCCTGACTGAAATGAATGGTCTTCGCAGATTGGGCTGATACATATAATTAGAGCTGACAGCTTTGTATATGCTGCTTATATATGCCAATTCAGCAGAAGGCTTTAAATGAAGCCGATAAATGGACAAGCGCCTCCTTGGGGAAGGAGACGCTTGTTTTTTTTGTTATTTGAAGAATAAAAAGTGTGTAGGCACCGGCCGAAGGGCTTTGTCGGAAGGATGGTTAATGACTTTGCCGCCAAAGATCAGAGAGGAGGAGCCGCCTCCGTCCAGATTGTATGCATCCTTGACACCCAGATTGATCAGTTTGTTCTGCAGTTCCTCCAGCGTAGCACCGGAGGCTCCGTTTTCGTTATAGCCATCAACGACCACGATCAGCAGCTGATCGTCTTTATAATTGCCGATGACCGTACGGGGCGCCCGGTACGGGGAGGTTTTCCACTTATCGGGAATCCCTTGCCGTATGCCATTCTTGAGCAGAACCGGCACAAAGGTCGCGCCAAACATCGGCTGGAGCTGATCAAGCTGCTGCTGCGAATAAAATTTGCCGCCGATCAGCTTGCCGGATTTGCTTAAGCCGACAAAAGCCAGATCTTTGAAGCTGGGTTCAAAGCCGGTCAGATAGTTGCCGTTCAGAACGGTCGTGCTGAGCGGGTACCGGCTGCCGCCCGCATCAGCAAATCCTCCGGCATTAATGCCGGCAATCGCTCCATAGCGGTTAACTGCATGCAGGGTGGTTTCAGAACCACCCAGCGAATCGTTGCCGAGGACCATTTTCATAGCGGATGCATCCTTAAGCTTCACTTTCATGGCATAACCTTGGTAGGTGCCGGAATTCAGCTTGTATAATTCAAGGCGGATACGATCCGATTGAAAGGTCTGGAAAGGAACGCCAAGCCGGGAAACAATACGTTTATTGTAGATAGTTTCCGGACGTGCGGCTTGTTCTTTTGTTGTTTTGACGATGTCATTCATCGCTTTTGTCGTTTGCGTATACAAGTTGGCTGTTTTCTTAATAGTAGAGACCGTGTAATGGGCCGTTTCCTCGGCTTGCGACAATCCTGCCGATATGGAGCGAGTTTTCTCGACAATGGTCGTATCCTCTTGGCTCTCAAACAAGGTATTGCCGGTGTTCCAGTCCAAGGAATGGCTGCTGATCCAAAGCGTCAGCAGAAAACCCAGAAACGGGGCAGTGGCCAGCAGGAAAAAACGGTTGACCTGTTTGACCTGAATATTCATTTGAGCAGATCCATTTTCTTCTGCAGCTCGCTCAGCTGCTTCTTCACTTCATTTAATTGGGTGTAAAGCTGGTTGCTGTTATCCGTTTTGCTGCTGGCATTATCTTTAGTGAAAGTAAGAAGTTCATTAAAAGCTTCGACCTTGGTCTGCAGATCGGCGACTTCTCCATCTAGTGTCTTTAACCGGGATTGATAGTCCGACTGCATTTGCGAGATCTGACCTTGCCATTTGGCGTCTAGTTCCTCAACCATCTGTTTCTTCATATGATTGCTGTACATCACGGTGGCTGCAACTCCGGCTCCTATCAGCAAAATCCATACGGCTAAAAACACGGTTACGGAAGGTCCCCGCTTTCTCTGGTTGCGCGTCGATGAAGATGTGGAAACTTGCTCCGCAGCGTATGGCATTCTATCACCTCTGAAATCTATTAATTTTTTAACAGGTTTTATTCTAGCATGATGACATTTCTTTCGCAAAAATACGACATTCTTTTCATAGAATTCCAGAAAAGACGGCAACTTGCCCGGCAGGATTGTCCGGCGTTACAATTTTCGGTAACAACGCAAACGGCGGATAAGCGAATGGCTGATAAGAGGATAAGGGGGGATGTAAGATGAGTGAAGGTTTTGACGAAGGTTTGGCAAGCTGGAAGGCGAACATCAGGAGGCTTGAAAAAGAGGAGGGGCTTATTAATCTGGCCTGGGACCGGCTGGAGGACAGACGGATTCCGGATGAAGGTCAGCCGGATCCGGAAGTGCCGGAGGCGCTACGGCAGGAATACACCGCGCGCCGCGAGCTGATGCTGTCGAAGCTCGCCGAGCCGTCCTGGGACGGGACGGCCATCATCGCCGCCGGCTCCCGCCATATCTGGCTGCGCCTGCCGGAGGGGCTGAGCAGCACGGCCTTGCTCCGTGCCGCCCTGCTGGAAGGCGCAGCGTTCCTGCCCGGCCCGCTGGCCACCACAGAGCCTGCCGCCGATCGTGACCGGCTGATCCGGCTCAGCTATACCGGTTACGGCTGCGCCCAGCTTGCCGTCGGACTGGACCGAGTTGCGGCTGCCATAGGCGCCTTCACGGCCCGGCTGGATCAGGACGATCCCTGAGCAGCCTGATCAGCTGTTTCAATCCCTCTGCGGATCTCTCAATCCCTTATGATCTAAACTTCCTCCAGCCCCGGGGCCGCTTCCGCCCGCTCCAGGTTTCGCAGCATCGTCTCATATTCGGCGAGGGCCGCCGTTCCGGTCTCGGTCAAAACATAACTTCCCCGGGCTACCCTTTGAAACCAGCCGTAATAATTGTGCTGCATGATCGCCGCCGCTGCCGAAACGCCGGAATGTTCTTTGGCTTTTCTGGGCGAAATCTGGCCGCCCGCTTGAACAGCAGCGGCTACCTTCAGCGCTTTCTCCCTGTAGGCGGTATACAGCTTTCGGCCGGTGCTCCCCCCGACGTTATAATCGCCGGAACGCTCGTGAAATTCGTTAATGAGCCTGCTGGTGCGGAGCTTGGAAGCCCGGCGGCCGGTTTCGTAGCCGGACGGCGTGCAGAGCACCTCTACGAACGGAGATTTCGTTTTATAAAAGGTTACCGTCATCAGTCCAAGGCCCAGACGCTGACACAAAGCAGTCAGATCGCTCCACCGCTGGTTGTGGGCTCCTTTTTTGGCGCGGTTTCGTTCCACCGCTAAATAAACCTCGCGCGTCATTTTCTGCCGTTCCAGTCCTTGCAGCAGCAGGGCGAGATTAAACGTTTTTTTGATTTCGACAATCAGCGGTTCGGTCTGCCCGGAGTGAATGCCAACCAGATCGCAGTGCCGGACCTCGCTTTTCACCAGATAACCCAATTTCTCGAAATATTGTTTTAAAGGTTTGTATAATTCCGTTTCATGCTGGACAGCCATATACAGCTTCTCCTTTACTTGCTTGTCGGTTCTTGTTCGGGCTTGGCCTTCGCTTTATATTCATGCCTTCTAATTTGCTTGGCTCCCAAGACCTGAAATCATCCTTGTCTATTTTAACATAGGCCGCCTCCGGCGCTCAGGGATTACCTGCCGTGGAAGCTATTTTTTTCGGATGAAATGAACGTAAGCCCGCTTAAAAAACAGCAATAATCCCGCTGCCGGGCGCATAGTTATGTAATAATCTTTTTCCAAAATAGATTCAGTGCAGTACCTTATTAAAGGGCGGCGGGAAGGATGCGAATACTAAAAGCGGAGCACAGGAGGTACCGATCATGGATATTTTCGAACGAATAGCGGCCTATCGGGCAGAACACGACTCATTAGCATGGAGCGGCACGTTTAAGGAATATATCGAACTTTTGCGCAAAGATCCCAGACCGGCTATGACTGCGCATGCCCGGGTTTATGAAATGATTCGTTCTTACGGGGTTGAGGAAGAGGGGGGCCACAAAACCTATAAGTTTTTCGAGCAGGAGCTTTATGGGCTTAACCGTCCGCTGGAAAAGCTGGTAGAGGAATATTTCCATTCCGCGGCCAGAAGGCTGGACGTCCGCAAGCGGATTCTTTTGCTGATGGGTCCGGTCAGCGGCGGCAAATCTACGCTGGTCACGCTGCTCAAACGCGGTTTGGAGCAGTTTTCAAAAACGGACGCAGGGGCGGTTTATGCCATTGAAGGCTGCCCGATGCAAGAAGATCCGCTGCATCTGATTCCCCACGAGCTGCGTCCTGTATTCGAGAAGGAGTTCGGGATCCGGATCGAAGGCGAGCTTTGCCCGGTATGCCGGTTGAAGCTCGACACGGAATACGGCGGAGACATTGAAAAAGTCCGCGTAGAACGCGTTATTTTGTCCGAATCCGCCCGGATCGGCATCGGTACATTTAGCCCATCGGATCCCAAATCCCAGGATATTGCCGATTTGACGGGCAGCATCGACTTTTCGACGATTACCGAATACGGCTCGGAATCCGATCCGCGCGCCTACCGGTTTGATGGTGAACTGAACAAAGCGAACCGCGGCCTGATGGAATTTCAGGAGATGCTGAAATGCGACGAGAAATTCCTGTGGAACCTGCTGTCGCTGACCCAGGAAGGGAATTTCAAAGCGGGGCGGTTTGCGCTCATAAGCGCGGACGAAATGATTATAGCTCACACGAATGAAGCGGAGTATCGAACATTTATTTCCAATAAAAAGAACGAGGCCTTGCAATCGCGGATGATTGTAATGCCAATTCCTTATAACCTGAAAGTATCCGAAGAGGAAAAAATCTACGCCAAGCTTATCTCGCAAAGCGACATGAAGCACATTCATATCGCTCCGCATGCGCTTAGAGCGGCTGCGACCTTCTCCATTCTGACCCGTTTGAAGGAAAGCAAAAAGCAGGGCATCGATCTGTACAAGAAAATGCGCCTGTATGACGGTGAGGAGCTGGAGGGCTTCAAGGAAGCCGATTTGAAGGAGCTGCAGAACGAATATTTGGATGAAGGCATGTCCGGCGTCGATCCTCGGTATGTCATCAACCGGATTTCCAGTGCTCTGATTAAACAAAATCTGGATTCGATCAATGCGCTCGATATTTTGCGGGCGATCAAGGACGGCCTTGACCAACATGCTTCCATTACCAAAGAAGAACGCGAGCGTTATTTGAACTTTATTTCGATCGCACGTAAGGAATACGACGAGCTGGCTAAGAAAGAGGTGCAGAAAGCGTTTGTCTATTCTTTTGAAGAGTCGGCCAAAACGCTATTCGAAAATTATCTGGATAACATCGAAGCCTTCTGCAGCTGGACTAAAATCCGCGATCCGCTGACCGACGAGGAGCTTGATCCGGATGAGCGCCTGATGCGTTCCATCGAAGAACAGATCGGCATTTCCGAAAATGCCAAAAAAGCTTTTCGCGAAGAAATCATGATCCGCATCTCGACTTATTCCAGAAAAAACAGAAAATTCGAATACCATCACCACGACCGTCTGCGCGAAGCGATCGAGAAAAAGCTGTTCGCTGACCTGAAAGACATTGTCAAAATCACGACTTCGACCAAAACGCCGGATGAGACGCAGCTTAAACGGATCAACGAGGTCATCAAACGTCTGGTCGACGAACATGGCTATTCAACCGTCTCGGCTAATGATTTGCTTCGTTATGTGGGATCGCTGCTGAACCGTTGATGTGAGGAAGCTGTGAGGGTAGGAAGCCGGGAAAGACGAGATAGACCTGGGCCTAAACCAAGAATAAACTGAAATGGACCGAAATAGACTTTAAATAGTGTAAAAACCAGACCGGTGAAACCCGGTCTTTCTTTTGTTATGGGGTGTTTAACGGTGAAACCGCCTGAAGGAAGAGCTGTTTGGTCTAAAACTGTCGGATCAAAAATAAACCCTGATCAACGGCTGGCACCGGATCAGGGTCTGATAGGGAGGGTATTTTGAGGGGATCTCGCATTAAGGATGATTCAGAACATACTCTTTCAGCGCTCGTTTGAATACATACTGCCGGGTCACAGGTTTCCGGTCGTAAAGCAGCACGCCGCTGCTGACGATTTGAGCCTTGTGAGCGGGCAACGCCTTGTTGAAATCGACGATCATGACCTCTCTGTCCAGAAATAAAGACAATTCGTGAACGGCTTTGGCTTGAACTTCGGATGAAAGTGAGGAGTCGGATAAATAAGCAACATTGACATTGCTGTCCTTCCAAAGCGACTGATTGGCTGCGGAACCGAACAGGACAACGGAATAAGCTTGAAAATGACGGGCAAGACAGCGGACAATCTGAACCTTCTGTTCCTCGGTTAACCCGGCCATAATTTCCACTCCTTTATTTTCATCATTTCTTGCTTCTACCATATATAAATCTGACTTAAATGTAAATGTATTTGACATGAAAAAGCGATTTGAATATTTTTTCAGTGTTTAAATTACATTTATTAGAAAATAATACTGTTCGACTGCTCTTCTTTGTAGTGTAAGATACCTGTTTCGCGGGATGTTCATGTCAGGTATAGGCGTGCCAATGAACACAAAGACGCTGCAAGCCTTGGCTTGCAGCGTTCTTTGCGCTAACGTCCCGCGTTCGGTTAAGCTAGATCTCGCGCCTTTGTTAATCCCGCCTTACAGGAAGGTTTTTCTCCATTCCAACAGCTGAGGCAATTCCACTTCATTCATGACACAGTTCAAGTAAAGGGGTTCCCTTAAATCCAGATAATCGTCGTCATAGCCGGATTCTATCAATTTGGTTATGACCGGGATGCTTTGCTTGGAGCCCATAAAGCACAGGCTGGCTGCCAGTTTGGTGGCATGCGTTAAATTCCGCTCCTTCTGCAGGAGGGAAAGAACGGCCGGTTCAGCGGCAGGGTCGCTTATGCGCCCGAGGCAATCGGCGGCATACAGCTTGAAATAATCGTCCTGTTCCTTCGCGTACCGTTCGGCGAGCCGGCTCACGACGTCCTCCGACCCGATGCGGACCAAGGCGTCACACGCCTGCTCTGCCAGCAGGTCGTTAGTCGAGGCCAAATAGTCGATGAGCAGCGGCACAGCGGAAGCCAGCTTCATTTTTCCGGCTGCCTGCGTGTAATAAACCGACTCATAATTGGCAGTGTCTTCCGGATCGGCTTGCTCGAGCTTGCTGATTACGTATTCGGGAGTCAAAGCTTGTTTGCTTATAGCCACGTTAACCAGATAATCGAGATAATCGTACTCAAGATCATCGTATTCCAGCCCCCGGCTCGCTTCAATCATCTGCTGCAGCGTTTCGCGGAGCTGTTCCGGCTCCATTTGGCCGATGCGGATATGTTCTTCGGCTTTCACGCTGGTTTCGTCCTGCAGGGGTTGCAGCTCGGCAAGCACCTGCTCCAGCAGGGAAGGAGGGCTGCTTAGCAGCGTTTGCTGAATATGTAGGCGGCTGTTGCCTTTGAGAGAGCTTTTGCTCAGCAGCTTGGCCATCCGGGATACCGTTTCGGCCGATTGTGGAAAAGAGGAAACAAGATGCAGATAAATCCGGTCCGGCGTGAGAGACCCGGAAAGCTTGTCCAGCACACGCTCCATGATGCCTTCCGTATAATTAAAGCTTTCGGCAAAATATTGGATCGCTCCGTTGCTGACAATGTCGTCTTTATGGGTCAGGTACGCTTTGACCTGTTCGGAAGTGTACATAACTTTTCTATTCCTTTCTTGTAAACAAGAGTGGCTTTTATTATATCACACAAAAAATCCCCCGGCCCAAACCCGCAAAGGAATGAGCCGAAGGATTAGAGAGAGGAGCATATGCGGCTATGCCGCTGTGCCACTTAAGCTTAACTACGAGGCCTATAACATTTTGCGGTAATGTTTTTTTCCGTCGTAACTGAACATGGCCTTCTGGCCTTCCACTACTGTTTCGAGATGCACGGGACGGCCCCAAAGCGTATAAACGTAAGGCAGCGTACGTTCCAGATACTTTAGATCGAGCTCGATGCCCTCATAACGGTGCTGCAGCATCAGCTCGCCGGTGCGTTTGAAGTCGCCGTCGACTACGACGATATAAGGGCTGCCTCCGTTCACGCGGGAGTAAACCAGCTGGTCGCGGATATGCTCCCAAGTCTTGTCGGTGATTTTCCACTCCGGCCCCTGTTTCTCGAATACGTACAGATCCAGGTCCTTCACCAGATCCTTGGTCAAGTAGTTGCGGATGAAGGAGGTATCCATATCCAGCTCCCGCACTTCGAAAATTTTCTCGCGGCCTTTGCCGGGCCTCCGGCCGAGCCGGCTCTGCTCCTCTTCGGTCGGTTTATCCCAACGCCGTTCGATGTCCTCAAAGATTTTAAGCCCCAAGTAATAGGGATTCAAGCTCTGCGTGGACGGCTGGACGACAGACGAATTCAGCTTGGCGTATTCGATCGTTTCGTCGCTCGTCAAATCGAGCTCGCGCATGATCCGCTGATGCCAATACGAAGCCCAGCCTTCGTTCATGATTTTCGTCTCCATTTGCGGCCAGAAGTAGAGCATTTCATCCCGCAGCATCGTCATGATGTCCCGCTGCCAATCCTCCAGTATCTCGGAATATTCCTGGATGAACCACATCAGGTCTTTTTCGGGTTCAGGCGGGAAGGGGATCCGGGCGGCATCTGGATCTTCGGGGGCTTTCGGAGTACCCAGCTCATCCAATGACCATAGATCCTGATAGGCACCTTCTGATGCAGCTTGTTTGGTTTCCTGCTTGGCTTCCCTGATTTTCTCCTCGGTGTAGCGGCGTTTGTCGAGCTTGCGGGGTTTGATGATTTGAGGGTCGACATGCTCCTGGATCGACAGGACGGCATCGATAAATTTTTCGACATTATCGGAACCGTAGGTTAATTCATATTGGGCGATCCGTTCCGCTGTAGCGGACATGCTTTCTACCATATCCCGGTTGGAGGCGGAGAACCGGACATTATTTTTAAAGAAATCACAGTGTGCAAGCACATGGGCCACGATCAGTTTGTTCTGGACCAGGGAGTTGCCGTCGAGCAGAAAAGCGTAGCAGGGATTGGAATTGATCACCAGCTCATAGATTTTGCTTAGTCCGAGGTCGTATTGCATCTTCATTTTATTGAAGCTTTTGCCGAAGCTCCAGTGGCTGAAGCGGGTCGGCATGCCGTAAGCGCCGAAGGTGTATATGATGTCGGCCGGGCAGATCTCATAACGCATGGGGTAGAAATCAAGACCGAAGCCTTCGGCTATTTCGGTGATTTGATCGATTGCCCGTTCCAACTGGTTGATTTCATCCTGACTCATTTTCGATCCCTCCGTAAGGACTTATTTGGTCTATTTAAGTTTATGGACGGGAAGCCTTGATCATGACAAAGCCTTTGCCCTCGCTATAAGGAATCTCCTAAAAGGAACTCGGCATAGGGGATCTCTCTGTGCGAAAATTTATGCTATAATTCAGATAAGCTGCACACCTATCAAGATGGGTTGTCGCAGGACGGGACAAGGGGATTTTTGTTGGCCGGATTCATTGGAATCCGGCTTTGTTCATTTAATAACGCAAGTGAATATGGTCAGGCAGGTGAAGTTTGTTTGTCATACGAAATAGCGATTTCCGTCCGGCCATTGGTCGAGTATGTCTACCGGAGCGGCAGTATCACGGGCGGCTTCCGGACCAATGCCACGATGCAGGAGGGCACCCGGATTCATCAGAGCATCCAGAAAACCTATGCCGAGACAGATCAGAAGGAAGTGTTTCTGTCCGCCGAAATCCCTTATGGCGATTTACTGTTTAAGATAGAAGGACGCTGCGACGGACTCATCCAGCTGGATAGTCAATGGACGATTGACGAAATAAAATCCACGGCCGCGCCGCTGCAGGAATTGGAGGACGGTCTTCCGGTACATTGGGCCCAAGGGAAAATGTATGCCTACATGTATGCCAAGGCGGAGGGGCTGGCGTCCATGCAGGTTCAGCTCACTTACGTGCGGACCGGAAGTGGTGAGCAGAAGAAGCTGCTCGTTTCTCATACCTTTGATGAGCTGGAAGCCTATACGCTGGAAGTGATCGCGGCTTATGCGCCGTATGCCGAAATGCTGAGACGGCATGAAGAAGAGCGGAACGGATCGATCGCGGAGCTTCCGTTTCCCTTCCCATCTTACCGGGCGGGCCAGCGGAAGCTTGCAGGAGCGGTTTTCAAAACGATCCAGGAAGGCGCAGGGCTGATGGCCAAAGCGCCGACAGGCATCGGAAAAACGATGTCCACTTTGTTTCCGGCCGTCAAAGCGGTCGGGGCAGGGCATATCAGTAAGATTTTTTATTTAACGGCACGGACGACAACGCGGGCTACGGCCGAGGAGGCTTTTTCCAGGATGCAGGCTCAAGGTCTCCATCTGAACTCGGTGACGATTACGGCGAAAGACAAGATCTGCTTCAAGGAAGAGGAAGCCTGCGATGCCGGACATTGCAGCTTATGCGAAGGTTATTACGACCGGATCAACGGTGCGGTGCTGGATATCATGGAGAATGAGACAATCATGACCCGGCCCATCATAGAGGCCTATGCCCGGAAGCATCGGGTTTGTCCATTTGAGTATTCGCTCGACATCGCTTATGCCGCTGATGCTGTCGTATGTGATTACAACTATATCTTTGATCCGCGTGTTTCCCTGAAGCGGCTGGTCGAGGAGCAGAAGAAACAAACGGCTGTACTGGTGGATGAGGCCCATAATCTGGTCGACCGGGGCCGGGCCATGTTTTCAGCAGAGCTGATCAAATCGGTGTTTCTCAGCATCAAAAGCGAATATAAGGCGGCGAATGAGGGCCTTTCCCGAGCGGCCGGAGAGGTCAACTCCTTCCTCGCTGCGGTCAAGAACAACTGCAGCAGCGAAGGGCGCATCATCCAGGCCGAACTACCTGAGGAATTGATCACAAAGCTCGAAAAATTCGTGGAGGCTGCCGAAATCGAACTGGCCGCAAACGGAGCGGCGGCGTCTTCCCAGGTTAGTCTTGAGGCGCAGGAAGAACTGCTCAGCACTTATTTTATGGCGCAAAACTTTATCCGGATGGCCAAGCTGTATGATGACCATTATTTAACGTATGCCGAAATCATCCGTACCGAATTTCGAATCAAGCTGTTTTGCCTCGATCCTTCGGAGCTGCTCCGCCAGGCCGGCAAAGGTTACCGCTCGATCATTTATTTCTCGGCCACTTTGTCTCCGATGAGCTATTACCGGGACATGCTTGGTGCGGATCAAGAAGATTACACGCTCAGCATCCCTTCGCCGTTCCGCAAGGAACAGCTGGATGTGCGGCTTGTTCCGCTGTCGGTCAGATACAATGACCGGGAGAGTTCCAAAAGGACGATCGCCAGACTGCTCCAGCAGGTTTGCGAGGAGAGGAGCGGCGGCAATTTGCTTGTCTTCTTCCCTTCTTATTCATATATGCAGGAAGTATACGATACGTATGTGCAGGAAGAAGGGGAAGGCGTGGACGTCGTTCTGCAGCAGTCCTCCATGTCGGAGGAGGAGCGGGAAACGTTTCTGGCAGGATTCCAGCCGAACCCTGAGCGGACGCACCTTGGTTTTGCCGTACTGGGCGGCGTCTTCTCGGAAGGCGTGGATCTTCCCGGTGACCGGCTCGGCGGCGTGATCGTGGTCGGCACCGGTCTGCCGCAAATTGGGCTTGAGAACAATATGCTGCGGGATTATTTTAATCAGACGGGACGCAACGGGTTTAATTATGCTTATATCTTTCCGGGAATGAACAAGGTGCTGCAGGCCGGAGGAAGGCTGATCCGGACCGAGCAGGACGAAGGGGTGCTGGTGCTGGTGGATGACCGGTTTGCCCAAGATCCTTACCGTTCTCTGCTGCCGGAAGAGTGGCGGGAATATAAGCGGGTTCATCCGGCTTCGATTTGAAGCTGAAGCGGATACTGGACCGGATGCTGCCGGTGTCTGATGGGATCTAATTGGATTCGCCATGCTTCCTAATGCTCCTGATATAAAACAAAAACCATGGCCCTGTTCATCAGGGCCATGGTTGGTTTTGCTGCATTTCAAAGCGGTATTTTTTAATAGAGGGGCTGCTTTTATTTGATGCCTTTCATTGCTCTTTGAATAATCGGAGAGAGGGCGAACAGAACCACACCAAGTCCAATTGAGAGAACCCCGATAATACCGAAATAGGCCATTTCAGACTCCGGCGAATACAGCTTGACGACCTGGGCATTGATTGCCTGAGCGGCTGCGTTGGTCAGGAACCATAAGCTCATCGTTTGGGCAGAGAACGCTGCCGGAGCCAGTTTGGTCGTAGCCGACAAACCTACCGGCGACAAACAAAGCTCGCCAATCACGACGATCAGGTAGCTGAGCACGAGCCACAGCGGATTTACCAGGCTGTCGCTCCCGCCGAAATAAGCCGGGAGCAGGATAACCAGGAAAGATAATCCCGCGAACAAAAGCCCAAGAGAAAATTTCTTAGCCACAGAGGGCTGCCTGTTGCCGAGTTTGACCCAGATCCAGGCAAATACAGGTGCCAGAATGATAATGAACAGCGGGTTCAGTGATTGGAACCAGGCAGGGGTAAGCGTAATGCCTGCAAACTCCAGCTGGGTCCTTTCTTTGGCGTAAGCCGCCAGAATGGTAGAACCTTGTTCCTGAATGGCCCAGAACATAACGGCTGCGATAAAGAGCGGGATATAAGCCAATATCCGGGAACGCTCTACACGCGAAGTTTTGGGACTATGATACATAACCAGGAAATAAAGGGCCGGAATAATGATCCCCAGGATGCCGACCAGCAGAATGAACCGGTCAAAGGTGAGAAGTTTCGTCACAATTCCGATGTAAGCCAAAATCGCCACAATAAGAACTCCAACGACGATCCATGTATATACTTTCTTTTTCTCGCCTGCTGCAAGCGGGTTGGCTACGACGGTTCCTGCCAAGCCGAGGAATTTTTTCTTGGTTAAAGCAAAGACCACAAGTCCAAGGAACATCCCTACGGCCGCTACCCCGAAACCGAGGTGATAGTTGTATTCGCCAAGCGTACCTACAATAAGTGGCGACAAGAAGCCGCCGAGGTTGATGCCCATGTAAAAAATGCTGAAGCCTGCGTCCCGGCGCTGATCTTCCGGCGTATAAATTTCTCCGACTACACTGGAGACGTTTGGTTTGAGCAGGCCTGTGCCAAGCACGATCAGTACCATCGAAACAAAGAAAAGGGCTACGCTGCCCGGTATAGCGAGCACGATATGACCGAACATGATAAGCACGCCGCCATAGAAGACTGCCTTGGATGTTCCGAATACACGGTCGGCAAGCCAGCCGCCGATAATGCCCGACATATAGACGAGGGAGCCATAAATCGACATGATGGATAAGGCGGTAGTTTGGTCTATACCGAGACCACCGTTCATAACGGTGTCGTACATATAGTACAAGAGGATAGCTCTCATTCCATAATAGGAGAACCGTTCCCAGAATTCTGTGAAGAATAGAGTGAACAACCCTTTAGGATGTCCAAAAAAACCTTTCTGCGGGACACTTTCTGCTATGTCCTTTTTAGTGATTTCTGCCATGAATTAACCTCCTGCTGCTTCTGTAATGACTAAGATGTTGCTGCCTTGTGCTCTAGCTGTTTCTCCATGCTCGATTAGGGCAGTAAAGCTAAAATTATACCGCTAAAGAACGAATTTGAACAGTATGTATATTGTTAGATACGGAGCAAGGTCCTTCCGTATTTATACCCATCTTTCTTGGAAAATAACAATGTCCCTCAAATTAGGATGAAGGGCCCTTCCTCCGAAGATCCATGGAGGTTGAGGCCCTTATTTCCTTGAAAGGATTCACTGTTCTTTATTTAAGCTTTCACTTCCTGCTTCTGAAAAAAATGCTTCAGCGCGCCATAAACCTCGCCGCGCTCCTTGATGATATAGTGCTTGAACTCCGGCTTCTTGATATTTCGGTAAGCCGACATCAGCGTGCTGCTGCGGTTGTATTGATTCACCTCGCCGTAGCCGAACATGTTGCTCCGCTTCAGCAGCTCGTCGATCAGTTTCACGCACCGTTCGTTATCGGACGTCAGGTTGTCGCCGTCCGAGAAATGGAACGGATAGATGTTGTAGCTCGATATCGGGAAGCGGCTGTCGATAATTTCAAGCGCTTTAAGATAAGCGGAGGAGCAGATCGTACCGCCGCTTTCGCCGCGGTTGAAGAAATCCTCTTCTGACACTTCTTTGGCTTCCGTATGATGGGCGATGAAGACAATCTCCACCTTCTCATACTGCTTCCGCAGGAAGCGGGTCATCCAGAAGAAGAAGCTGCGGGCGCAGTATTTTTCGAAAGAACCCATCGACCCTGAGGTATCCATCATGGCGATAATGACCGCGTTGGAATGGGGAACAATGATTTCTTCCCACGTCTTGTACCGCAGATCATCCGGCGAGATGCCGTGGATACCCGGTTGGCCTTGTCTGGCGTTGCGGCGCAGATTCTCAAGAATCGTCCGTTTCTTGTCAATGTTGGACATGATCCCTTTTTTGCGGATGTCGTTGAAGCGGATCGCCTCGGTTTCGACTTCCTGTTTGTCTTTCTCCTTCAAATGGGGCAGCTCAAGCTCACTGAATAAAATATCTTCCAGATCCTCGATATTGACCTCGGCCTCTACGACATCGTCACCCGGCTGGTCGCCGGCTTCGCCGCCTTTACCGGGCTTGCCTGCTTTTCCCGGACGATCCCGGGCCAGCACATCTCCGACCTCGGAGCTGCCATCCCCCTGACCGACATGTTTTTGTTTATTGAAATTATGGACAAACCGGTATTCCTCCAGATTGCGAAGCGGAATTTTCACGATCTGTTTGCCGTCAGACATGATGATATTTTCTTCAGACACTAGATCGGAAAGGTTTTCCTTGATCGCTTCCTTGATTTTTTGCTGATGGCGCTGCTGATCCTGGTATCCTTTCCTGTGTAAAGACCAATCCTCTCGGGAAACAACAAAATTATGCGATGAAGACGACACTTGCGGCACCTCCCCGGTTGAAGTCACAGCCTAAGACAATAAAACGATTGTAAATAAAGTATATTCGCGAGAGTGTCCGATATGTGAGGGAGTTCGCCGTCTGAGTGGGAGGAATTTTGTTTTTCTTCATTATATGAACGCGAGCGGGCGCGGGATTCGGGATGATTTTTTGCAGCGTAGACGCTGTCTTTCTGTTTGGATCGGACGGAGGTATAATCAAGGGAGGTTTCTTGGACATATTAGAAATCATAAGGGAGACAAGATATTATGACGGCTGTTTTATTCAAAAACGGGATTTTTCCTCTTGCGGCTGATCACCAGTCTGCGAATGCTATATATGTGGAGAATGGAAGGATTAAAGCGATCGGACAGGCTTCCGATTTAGAGCTTCAGCTGTCGGGGCGACTCTATCAAACGGTCGATTGGGAGGGGGCATATGTGCTTCCAGGTCTGGTCGATTCGCATATGCATCTGGGGATGCACGGCATGAAGCTGAGCATGCTGGATTTCACCGGTGTCACGTCCAAAGAGGAGATGCTGAGACTGATCCGGGAGCGTGCGGCGGTTACGCCGGCAGGGGAGTGGATTACAGGGCTGAATTGGAATGAAAATGAGTTCACGCCAGCCGAGGCTCCGACCCGGCAGGAGCTGGACGAGGTAACGGACCGTCATCCGGTCTTTTTGACAAGAACCTGCTTCCACGCCTTTCTGGGCAACTCGGAAGCTTTTCTCTGTGCGGGCATTCCAGAAGGAGCGCCTGACCCCGCTTCCGGAGCGTTTGGCCGCCATCAGGATGGGAGCTTTAACGGCTGGATTTACGAAGAGGCGTGTTACCCGTTTGAGAAGGTTCAGCCTGAACCCGATTATGAGACGAAAAAAGCCGCCATCCGCCGCGCCAGTCTCGATGCGCTAAGCCTTGGGTTGACCGGTGCGCATACGGAGGATCTGAGATTCCTTGGTAGTGTAGAAACGATGCTGCGGATTCACCGCGAGCTTCGGGAGGAAGGTTTGGCACTGCGTTCCCACCAGCTGATGTTCCATGCTTATATGGAGGAAGTGGCGGAGCTGGGCGTCAAGGCGGGCAGCGGGGACGAATGGACAAGAATCGGAGCGATGAAAATCTTCGCTGACGGCGCTATCGGCGGCCGAACGGCCCTCCTGCAGGAGCCGTACAGCGATGCTCCCGATACCAAAGGCATGGCGATCCAGACGACTGAACAATTACACGAACTGGTTGCGAAGGCCCGCAGACACGGTTACCCGATAGCTGTTCATGCGATTGGTGATGGTGCGGCTGATCTGACTCTCGGCGCGATGGAGAAACTTCCGCTCGGCAGTGCATCTGGCCTGCCTGACCGGTTTATTCATGCCCAGGTGCTGGATCGTGGTTTGCTGGAACGGATGAAAAAGCTGCCGCTGATCGCGGACATCCAGCCGCGCTTCGTGGCCAGCGATTTCCCTTGGGTACTG
This sequence comes from Paenibacillus physcomitrellae, assembly GCF_002240225.1. Lineage (NCBI taxonomy): Bacteria > Bacillati > Bacillota > Bacilli > Caryophanales > Paenibacillaceae > Paenibacillus > Paenibacillus physcomitrellae. The sequence continues at coordinate 4,559,736 of NZ_CP022584.1, forward strand.
GAAAGGGTAGGTCCGGATCGTCAGGACGTTCTCTACGCGTGGAGAACGCTGATGGACGCTGGCATCGTTTGCGCAGGGGGCAGCGATGCGCCGATTGAGCCGCTGAATCCATTCCTCGGCCTTCATGCCGCTGTAACGAGACGCAGACCTGGTCAGCAGGGGGAAGGCTATTTGCCGCTTGAACGATTGACGCTGCAGCAGGCCCTGCATCTCTTTACGCTGGGCAGTGCGGCTGCTGTTGGGGAAGAGAGGGAACGAGGCAGCATCGAGGTTGGGAAATATGCGGACTTCACGGTTATTGATACTGACCTTACTGAAGATGTGGATGCCCTGTTGGAAGTGAAGGTAAAAATGTCCATTGTGAATGGACAAATCGCCTATTCAGCCGACCGTTAAAAAGCTATAATAAGAGGGACGGCTGGACGATTTCCAGCATATTTTAAGAAAAAGGCATACTGCAAGAGAAGGAAGTCGTGTTTACGACTCATGGGCAGGACTGCCGCGGAGGCTTTAGGAATATGCGTTTTAAAGATGTTTTTTCGATTATTGGGCCCGTTATGGTCGGTCCATCCAGCTCGCATACCGCCGGGGCTGCCCGAATTGGCCGCTCGGCCCGCCATTTATACGGCAAACAGCCGGAGAAGGCGGTCATTATCTTTTACGGATCGTTTGCAGCAACTTATCAAGGACATGGGACGGACCGGGCGATTGTTGGCGGTCTGCTGGATTATGATACCGATGATTCGCGAATTCCGATGGCGCTTGATTATGCCAAGCAGTCCGGGCTGGAAGTTTCCTTCGAGGAAGGCAGAGGGATAGTCCGGCACCCGAACACGGCTAAGTTGATTCTGTCGGATCGAGACGGCGGAAGCGAGCTTACGATGACCGGTATTTCCATCGGCGGCGGCAATATTGAAATTATAGAGATCAACGGATTCAATATTAAAATGACAGGCATCTACCCGACCCTTGTCATTCAGCATTATGATTCTCCGGGCGTACTGGCTTATGTTACGCAGGCTTTAAGCTTAGAGGGCACCAATATTGCCCACATGTCCGTAGATCGTAAGAATAGAAGCGGCAACGCTATAACGGTTGTCGAAATTGACGGCGAAATCAAGGAAGGGATCCTGGAGCGGATTGCCCAAATGGATGCTTTGATTTCAGTTGGTATCATCGATTTGTCTCAGGAGACCCAAACGGAGGAACAGAAATGAATTTTTCAACATTAAATGAGCTGGCAGCTTTATGCGAAGCCAAAAATATGACCATCGGACAATTAATGCTTGAGGAGCAAAGCCGGGAATCCGGACGTACGCCTGAGGCTGAATTTGCAACTATGGCGCAATATTATGAAGTCATGAAGGAAGCCGTGCACAAAGGCTTAAATGAAGATACAACTTCCCCGAGCGGTTTGACTGGCCTGGATGCCCAGCGGGTGGTTAATTACGGAAAACAATCCGAAATGAACCTTGGCGGAGCTGCAGGTGAGGTCATGGCTTACGCACTGGCCGTTTCCGAAGTGAACGCTTCTATGGGACGGATTGTGGCTACGCCAACTGCGGGCTCCTGCGGAGTTATTCCCGGAGTCTTCGTCAGCAGTCAACGAAGGTTCAGCTGGACCGATGAGCACATGGTTTACGGTTTGTTTGCTGCTGGAGCTATTGGCTATGTAATTGCCAACAACTCGTTTATTTCCGGCGCCGAAGGAGGCTGTCAGGCGGAAATTGGCTCCGCCATTGGAATGGCGGCGGGGGCTTTGGTTGAGCTGCGGGGCGGGACGGCCGCTCAAGCTGTTCATGCTGTAGGTCTTGCTTTGAAAAATACGCTCGGCCTCATCTGCGACCCCGTCGCCGGCCTTGTGGAGGTTCCCTGCATCGTCCGGAACGGATTTGGTGCGGTGACTGCGCTGGCGGCAGCTGACATGGCTCTGGCTGGCGTGCGAAGCGTGATCCCTTCAGATGAAGTTATCCAAGTGATGATGGAAGTGGGGTCTTCCATGCCTGAGAAACACCGGGAGACAGCTAAAGGCGGATTAGCCCAGACTCCGACCGGCCGTAAAATCATGCAGGAGTTATAGGGGGATAAATAGGAACATTTGTGATATTCAGCCGCTCCAATAACTGGGGCGGTATTATTTTTAGGTAAGGGGGGAGGATAACGATCAGAATCATGAAAACAAATTCGAAAAAACACTTGTCAGAACGTGTCGGAATATGTTATATTCTTATTCCGGCCAATTAAACAAGATGTTTAACGGTCGGCTAACGAATAGAACTGGTTTTGAAGGAAAAAACTTCTTGAAAAAAGTTCTTGCAAAGTTGGTTAGTAAGTGATAAGATATAAGAGTTGCTGCTGAGAACGAAAGCGAGCAACAAAATGAAAAGTTTGATCTTTGAAAACTGAACAACGAGTGAGAAATAAATTGAGATACATTGGGACGAATTTCAAATCTATGTCGATTTGAAATTCGCTCCGGTCTCGTCAGATTCAAAATGAGCTAAACAAACACTTTGAATGGAAAACCTACCGCCTTCGGGTGGCAGGGACCTTCCATCTTTAATGGAGAGTTTGATCCTGGCTCAGGACGAACGCTGGCGGCGTGCCTAATACATGCAAGTCGAGCGGAGCCTTAGGAGAGCTTGCTCTCCTGAGACTTAGCGGCGGACGGGTGAGTAACACGTAGGCAACCTGCCTGCAAGACTGGGATAACTACCGGAAACGGTAGCTAATACCGGATACGCAGTTTCCTCGCATGAGGGAGCTGGGAAAGACGGAGCAATCTGTCACTTGCGGATGGGCCTGCGGCGCATTAGCTAGTTGGTGAGGTAACGGCTCACCAAGGCGACGATGCGTAGCCGACCTGAGAGGGTGAACGGCCACACTGGGACTGAGACACGGCCCAGACTCCTACGGGAGGCAGCAGTAGGGAATCTTCCGCAATGGGCGAAAGCCTGACGGAGCAACGCCGCGTGAGTGATGAAGGTTTTCGGATCGTAAAGCTCTGTTGCCAGGGAAGAACGTCGGGTAGAGTAACTGCTACCCGAGTGACGGTACCTGAGAAGAAAGCCCCGGCTAACTACGTGCCAGCAGCCGCGGTAATACGTAGGGGGCAAGCGTTGTCCGGAATTATTGGGCGTAAAGCGCGCGCAGGCGGCCATTTAAGTCTGGTGTTTAATCCCGGGGCTCAACTCCGGGTCGCACTGGAAACTGGGTGGCTTGAGTGCAGAAGAGGAAAGTGGAATTCCACGTGTAGCGGTGAAATGCGTAGAGATGTGGAGGAACACCAGTGGCGAAGGCGACTTTCTGGGCTGTAACTGACGCTGAGGCGCGAAAGCGTGGGGAGCAAACAGGATTAGATACCCTGGTAGTCCACGCCGTAAACGATGAATGCTAGGTGTTAGGGGTTTCGATACCCTTGGTGCCGAAGTTAACACATTAAGCATTCCGCCTGGGGAGTACGGTCGCAAGACTGAAACTCAAAGGAATTGACGGGGACCCGCACAAGCAGTGGAGTATGTGGTTTAATTCGAAGCAACGCGAAGAACCTTACCAGGTCTTGACATCCCCCTGACCGGATCAGAGATGGTCCTTTCCTTCGGGACAGGGGAGACAGGTGGTGCATGGTTGTCGTCAGCTCGTGTCGTGAGATGTTGGGTTAAGTCCCGCAACGAGCGCAACCCTTGACTTTAGTTGCCAGCAGGTAAGGCTGGGCACTCTAGAGTGACTGCCGGTGACAAACCGGAGGAAGGTGGGGATGACGTCAAATCATCATGCCCCTTATGACCTGGGCTACACACGTACTACAATGGCCGGTACAACGGGAAGCGAAGGAGCGATCTGGAGCGAATCCTTAGAAGCCGGTCTCAGTTCGGATTGCAGGCTGCAACTCGCCTGCATGAAGTCGGAATTGCTAGTAATCGCGGATCAGCATGCCGCGGTGAATACGTTCCCGGGTCTTGTACACACCGCCCGTCACACCACGAGAGTTTACAACACCCGAAGTCGGTGGGGTAACCCGCAAGGGGGCCAGCCGCCGAAGGTGGGGTAGACGATTGGGGTGAAGTCGTAACAAGGTAGCCGTATCGGAAGGTGCGGCTGGATCACCTCCTTTCTATGGAGTACCTCGCTTCTGTAGCGAAGCGGTACAAATACGGCGAAGAAGGATGCTCTCGAAGTATCTTTGCTTCGCAAAGATTTCACTTCTCACTCGTTGGTCAGTTTTGAGAGCTCAAACTCTCAAAATGATCTGTATGAATTTCATCAACCCAATGGGATGGACCGAAATTCACACAGGCCGCAGTTTCAATGAAACTGCTTTGATCCTTGAAAACTGGATAACGAAACAACAAATGCGAATTAGAACATTCTTTTTTAGCTGAACTTGTGATCGTAGAGAACAAGTGAAGTGCTAATCATAGAGCGAGTGTTTTTGAGATGATGGATCCTTTGCGAGTTCGTTTCTTCCTTGGTTGACTTCAATCAAAGAAACGAAGGAGGAACAGAGCCGTCAGCCAAAAACAGGAGCGAATTTGGTTAAGCTACTAAGAGCACACGGAGGATGCCTAGGCGCTAGGAGCCGAAGAAGGACGTGGCGAACAACGATAAGGCCTCGGGGAGCTGTAAGCAAGCTTTGATCCGGGGATGTCCGAATGGGGAAACCCGGCTGGTGTAATAGCCAGTCACTCATTACTGAATACATAGGTAATGAAGAGGCAGACCAGGGGAACTGAAACATCTAAGTACCTTGAGGAAGAGAAAACAAGTAGTGATTCCGTCAGTAGCGGCGAGCGAACGCGGAAGAGCCTAAACCAAGAGGCTTGCCTCTTGGGGTTGTGGGACGTCTCACATGGAGTTACAAAGGAATAGGGTAGGCGAAGAGGTCTGGAAAGGCCCGCTAGAAGAGGTAAAAGCCCTGTAACCGAAAGTCTATTCCCTCCGAGACGGATCCCGAGTAGTGCGGGGCACGTGAAACCCCGTATGAATCTGCCAGGACCATCTGGTAAGGCTAAATACTCCCTAGTGACCGATAGTGAAGCAGTACCGTGAGGGAAAGGTGAAAAGCACCCCGGAAGGGGAGTGAAAGAGATCCTGAAACCGTGTGCTTACAAGAAGTCAGAGCCCTATGATGAAACTTCGTTTCATCACGGGTGATGGCGTGCCTTTTGTAGAATGAACCGGCGAGTTACGTTCCCGTGCAAGGTTAAGGTGAGAAGCCGTAGCCGCAGCGAAAGCGAGTCTGAATAGGGCGA